>CAJQPW010000027.1 GCA_905480295.1 uncultured Rhizobiaceae group bacterium
TTCAAAATGATGCAGGCCACCCGGTCCGGACGCACCGCCAAAACCGTAAACTGGCCGTCGGGGGCGATTGTAACGACCAGAATGGAACGCCCCGGATCGCGGACCGCGTTGATGCGTTCAACTTCGCCATAGGTCTTGCGCAGATGTCCGACCAGCACATCGCGCGGCGCACAGACCAGCGGCGTTGCATGCACCCGGTGGGTTCCACCCAGAACTAGCGTGCCGAGCATGAGAAGGTTTGTAAGCGCAGTCAGGACAGGTCGCATCGGATTTTCCCTCAATCAAAAGCCATCGCTCCATAACAGAGCAGTTTCAGATTCCATGGAGAGTAACGGCGGTGCAGTTGGCGGGGATAACAAAGATGTCAAACTTCAACCAACCGTGATTGTGCAGTGCCTGCGCCTGTGCATACGCATTCAATCGTTTAATTGTCTTCACAACCTCTCGGCACCGTTTGCTTTTTGATTTTCCATGCTTAAAAGAATGCTTCTGACGGTCATCGGATGAAGGCGATCAGGGTGCAAACCCGGCTCAAATGGCAACGTTTGAGCCATTCCGAAGGCAAAAACTGAGAATCAATGGGAATTTCATGACAACGATAGGCTCCCCCACGGAAACCGCCAGCGGTGAAAACCGCGTGGCAATGACACCTCAAAGTGCACAGGACCTGCAAAAGCTGGGTTTCGACTGCATCATCCAGTCGGGTGCTGGCAAGGCCGCACGGTTCTCAGATGAGGATTATACCGCAGCCGGTGTAACAGTGGTCAAAACCACGGCAGAGCTTTGGCAGGGCGCTGACGTTGTTGCAAAAGTCCGCCCGCCCTCCACGTCGGAATCAAAACGGTTGCGCGAAGGCCAGACACTGGTGTCCTTCATCTATCCGGGTGAAAACGAAAAACTGCTGGAGACCGCAAAAACCGTCGGCAGCACAATTGTCGCCATGGACATGGTGCCACGCATCTCCCGCGCCCAAAAAATGGATGCCCTTTCTTCCACCGCCAATATTGCCGGATACCGCGCCGTCATTGAGGCCGGGAATTCCTTTGGCCGGTTTTTTACCGGTCAGGTAACGGCTGCCGGTAAAGTCCCCCCGGCGACAGTTCTTGTCATCGGTGCAGGGGTAGCAGGCCTTGCAGCGATTGGCGCAGCCCAGTCCCTTGGAGCGATTGTTCGCGCCTTTGACGTGCGTCCGGAAGTGGCCGAGCAGATTGAGTCGATGGGCGCTGAATTCCTGTCTGGACTTTGAAGAATCCGGCTCCGGTGAAGGCGGCTATGCAGCCCCCTCCTCTCCGGAATTTCGTGAAAAGCAGCTTGAATTGTTCAGGCAACAGGCTCCGGATGTAGATATCGTGATCACGACTGCGCTTATCCCCGGACGCGACGCCCCCAAACTATGGCTCGAGGACATGGTTGAGGCGATGAAGCCCGGGTCCGTGATTGTCGACCTGGCGGCTGAACGCGGTGGCAATTGCGATCTGACGAAGGCTGATGAAAAAATCGAGACTGCCAACGGGGTGACTATTATCGGTTACACCGACCTGGCAAGCCGCATGGCGACCCAGTCTTCCACCCTCTACGCCACCAATATTCGTCACATGATGACTGACCTGACCCCTGAAAAAGACGGGCAGATTGTGCACGACATGGAAGACGATGTGATCCGCGGAGCAACCGTGGCTCACGCCCATGAAATAACCTTTCCGCCACCGCCACCCAAAATTCAGGCCATCGCCAAACAGGCACCACGGGCACCTGAACCGACCAAAGAAGAAATTGCCGCCAAGGAAGCGGCAGACATGCGCCGCGCCGGACTGCAGGAATTGGCCATGCTGGTCGTCGGTGGTCTGGTCATGATGGTGATCGGTCTTTATGCACCGGCCAGTTTCATGCAACACATGATCGTCTTTGCCCTGGCCTGCTTTGTTGGTTTCCAGGTCATCTGGAATGTCAGCCATGCGCTGCACACCCCGTTGATGGCGATTACAAATGCTATCTCGGGCATCATCATTCTTGGGGCGCTTTTACAGATCGGTTCGTCGAGTTGGCTGGTGATCATTCTGGCCGCCATCTCTGTCTTTATCGCAACGATCAACATCGTCGGGGGCTTTATGGTTACCCGACGCATGCTTGCAATGTTCCAGAAGAGCTAGGGCGAAGAAGATGGAAAATGGTTTTATTACAGCAGTTTATGTAACTGCAAGCGTGCTCTTTATTCTCGCCCTTGGCGGCATGAGCAATCAGGAAAGCGCCAAGCGCTCGATCTGGTATGGCATTGTCGGCATGGCGCTGGCTGTCATGGCCACGTTGTTTGACGCGCAGGTCGACCATTACTGGCTGATCGCGATCATGGTTGGCGGTGGTGCGGTTATCGGCACCATCGTGGCTCAGCGGGTTGAGATGACAGGCATGCCACAGCTCGTGGCGGCCCTGCACTCTTTCGTTGGTCTTGCCGCGGTGTTTATCGGCATCAATTCAGCTTATGCCCCGCCAGTAGGCCTGGTGGGTGCGGAACTGGTGATCCACGAATGGGAAATCATTCTCGGCGTCTTCATCGGTGCGATTACCTTTACCGGATCGGTCATCGCCTATGGCAAACTGGCGGGAACAATTGACGGCAAGCCCCTCACCCTGCCCGGGCGTCACGCACTCAATGCGGCTGGTATCGTTATCTGCTTCGTTCTGGGTTTCATGTTTTCCGCCCATTACGGCATGTGGACGCTGGTCCTGATCACGCTGATCGCATTCGCCATCGGCGCGCATCTGGTGATGGCCATTGGCGGCGCCGACATGCCGGTTGTGGTGTCGATGCTCAACTCTTATTCGGGCTGGGCAGCAGCAGCAACGGGCTTTCTGCTCGGCAATGACCTGCTCATTGTCACAGGCGCGCTGGTTGGCTCATCCGGCGCGATCCTGTCCTACATCATGTGTCGCGCGATGAATCGAAACTTCATTTCAGTCATATTAGGTGGATTCGGCGGCACGTCAGGCCCGGCAATGGAAATTGACGGTGAAATGGTGTCGACCAATGCAGAAGCCGTTGCCGCGGCGCTTGAAGAAGCAGACAGCGTCGTCATCGTACCTGGATATGGCATGGCGGTGGCGCAGGCCCAGGGATCAATATCAGAACTGACCCGCAGGCTGAGAGATGCGGGAAAGAACGTTCGTTTCGCCATCCACCCGGTTGCCGGGCGCTTGCCGGGGCACATGAATGTTCTGTTGGCGGAAGCCAAGGTCCCCTACGACATCGTATTGGAAATGGACGAGATCAATGACGACCTTCCCGATACTGATGTGGTGATGGTGGTTGGTTCCAATGACATCGTCAATCCAGCGGCGCAGGACGACCCTAACTCTCCGATTGCCGGCATGCCGGTATTGGAAGTGTGGAAAGCCAAACAGGTCTTCGTATCAAAACGTGGTGCGGGAACCGGCTATTCCGGCGTGGAAAACCCCCTCTTCTTTAAAGAAAACACCCGCATGTTCTATGGTGATGCCAAGGCCTCGGTTGATAGCTTGTTGCAGAACATGGGGTAATTTTCGCGACGTCGATCACGGATCGCGTCTCTTAGAGATTTAGATAGTGGTCCACGCAATCTGCACTATCGTAGCAGCTGCGCTTGCCCAACACCGCCCTGTCAGGCATTGATGGGCCAGCCTCTCATAGTTGATCAAGATTTTCATGGCCAAAGCGACTATCTGTTTCATTGCCAATTCAACCAGTGTTGCCAAACAGGCGCGCGACGAGCTGGTACAACGCTATGGGCAAAGCAAATCAGACGATGCCGATTTTATCGTCGCACTGGGTGGCGACGGGTTCATGCTACAGACGCAGCTGAAATTCATGAACAGCGGCAAACCGGTCTATGGCATGAACAAGGGCACAATCGGCTTCCTGATGAATGAATATCGCGAAGACGACCTTTACGAACGTCTCGACAAGGCGCTCAGGGACACAATCCATCCACTGCAGATGAAGGCGACGGACCACAAGGGAAAGTCCCATGAATCGGTTGCGTTCAACGAAGTATCCCTGTTTCGCCAGTCCCACCAGGCCGCCAAGCTGCGCATCGAGATAGATGGCAAGGAACGCATGGAATCTTTGGCCTGCGACGGGATCATGGTGGCAACGCCGCAGGGGTCTACGGCCTATAATCTGTCGGCGCATGGTCCGATTTTACCGCTTAAGGCCCCCCTGCTTGCCCTGACGCCGGTCAGTCCGTTTCGTCCGCGCAACTGGCGTGGTGCACTGCTGCCGAACACGGCCATGGTGAAAATCACAGTGCTGGAACCCGACAAGCGGCCAGTCAACGCGGTGGCCGACAACACAGAGATCAAGTCTGCAGTCGAAGTTCACATTCACGAGGATCGCAATGTGTCCGGCCTGTTATTGTTTGACCGGGAACACAGCTGGGAAGAACGTATTCTCGACGAACAGTTCCGTTACTGATCCTGCGACATCGATTGACTTAGGCTGCCAACAGCAACTGTCGGTCGTAATTCTGCGCCGCTTCCCGGTGCACTTCACTGGAAATCCGACCCAACAGGGTCAAGAGCGCTCCGTCGACAGTGTCATCGCTGTCGACACGCTCAATAATGCCCGCAACCAGATCGGGCAATGCGCGTGGATTTTGCCACTCTTCGATGGCTGCAACAAACACCGAACAGGCCGACATGGGCAGTCCGGTTCGTGAATAGAGCGAACGAAATGCAGATATGCGTCCATCATCGACAATCGACTGCACCCGTTTCAACGAAGTACCGCTGAGTGTCGCCAAAGCGGTCTCCAACAGAGCGGCGTGGCCCATGCAACAGGCCCGCACCAGCAGTGCGGTCGTCAGTTGGTTGGTTGCCTTAAGATGTTCAACATAGTCATACATCGTATCAGGGTCGGATTTCATAGCGATGGAAACCGCCACCCGATTGCAGGCGTCATTGGCGATCCGTGACAGGCGCTGCTCGTCACCCCAGTTGTTTTTTCGTGTCAGTTCCAGCAACGAATTCGACAGGCGCTCCACCAGCAATTGACGGGTGGATGCCGCAAGGTTGCAGTCGGCCAGCATCGCAGCGCGAATATCGGCATCCCCACCCAACCGGGTGGCGATGTCGTATTGCAGACCAGGGCCCAAAACGACATTTTGGTTGCCCAGCAGTTTCAAAACCGCCTGCTCGCTGCCCCTGTTGACCAGCGCACGAATAATCGGTCCGTCAAGACTTGATCGTTGTGCAATCGCCATCTCGATTACCGGCTCTCCCCGGCCAATGGCTTCAATGAATTCATTGGACCGCAGGGCCACAGAGCGGCCGTATATTTCAGCTGATACCTCAACAATGTCCTGGGCAAGGCCCCAGACCAGTGCGCGCGGCGCATTTTCATATTGCGCAACAACCCGGGCCAACGCTTTGCGCACTTTGGCACTGGGATCATCAAGGCACAGGGTCAGCGCTTTAACCGCCTCTGTCCGATCCCCAATCGCAATCTTGTTTTTTAGAAAACCTTCAGCCAGACGCTCGACCGCATCAATCCTTTGATCGGTGCCAGCTGTAACTGACCACGCCATAAAACGCTCAACAAACATACTACTACCCCAAACCACAAACGCTACTTACTCGTCCTCAAACCCCGGACATGGCTCTAGACTAGCCAATAATTCTTAACCGAACGTTCACCATGAATTTTTGCGATTTGATAACCATGAATCGGCCTGCCACCCTTGCCGTTCATTCCACCGCCCCCTAGCCTGCAATTAACACAAGGCGGCAAGACGGCAAGACGGCAAGGCAGCAAAGCTACAGCACAGTTTGCCTGGTGCTCCTTGCGTTTCGTCAAACGGTATTAAGAGCAAGGAACTGAACGTTGGCAGGTTTGTATTTTGACGAGTTTTTCGAAGGCCAGACCTTCGACCATGAATTACGGAAAACCCTGACTGAGAGCGATAACATGCTCTTCTCAACCATGACGCTGAATCCTCAACCGCTGCACATTGATCGGCATTTCGCCGAGCAGACCGAGTGGGGTAAACCGCTGATGAACTCGATGCTTACATTGGGCCTGGTGATCGGTGTTTCTGTTGGTGAAACCACGTTGGGCACCACAATCGGCAATCTCGGCATGAAGGAAACCAACTTTCCGCATCCGGTGTTTCAGGGCGATACCATTCGGGCCACCACGGAAGTTGTGGCCGTCCGCGCCTCTCGCTCGAAACCCGACCGGGGCATCGTAGACTTTCTGCACAAGGGCTATAATCAAGATGATGTTCTGGTCTGCCAGTGCCTTCGACAGGCAATGATGCGTCGGCGCCCGCTGCAGGAGGACGTTTGATGCGGTCCGGATTGTTCATTCCAGCCGACAGCCAACGCAAACTGAACAAGGGCATGGACAGCGGTGCCGACAGCCTGTTCATTGATCTTGAAGACTCCGTTGCACTGGAAAATAAGGCCGAGGCCCGGAAAACAGCCTGCGGATTCCTGAAAGAGGTGATGGCTGAACCACAACGGCCTTTAATGTTTGTGCGCATCAACGCCTTTGATACCAAGCTCACTGATGATGACCTGGCCGCTATCATGACCACAGCTCCAGACGGCGTTGTCTTGCCTAAGAGCGAACATGGACAGGATGTCACGCAACTGGATGCCATGCTGCGGGTCCATGAGGCGCTGAACGGAATCGATGATGGCAAGACCGATATAATTGCGATCATCACGGAAACAGCCATCGGCACCATCAATGCCGGCACCTATCGCAAATCCAGCAAACGCCTGCGCGGTGTCGCATGGGGTGCTGAGGATCTGTCAGCCGATATCGGCAGCGCCCGGCGCCATGAAGATGGCACCTATCGTGACATGTTTCGTTATGCCCGTCTGCAGACCCTGTTGGGCGCAGTGGCCGCTGGCGTTGAGCCGTTTGACACCGTCTACCCGGATTTCCGCGATGAAAAAGGGCTGGAGCAGGAATGCCGGGAAGGTGTTCTGGACGGTTTTACCGCCAAAATGGCAATTCATCCGGCCCAGGTTCCGATCATCAACGCGGTGTTCACGCCAAGTGCGGAAGATATCGCCCGAGCGCAGGCAATTGTTAATGCCTTTGCTGCAGCAGGCAATCCCGGTGTCATAGGTTTGGACGGACAGATGCTCGACAGGCCACATCTGAAAAAGGCTGAAAAGCTGTTAGCCCGGGTGCGTGGATGAGCTTGGCTGGCACCCAGACTGAGCCGAATTGGCATCGGGGCAACAAAAAACCGCCGGTTCGGTAGAAACGGCGGCTCAATATTTTCTTCAAATTGAAGTTTTTACCTAAAAATTAGGCAGCTTCAATTTTGCTGACGGCGGGCTTGCCCGAACGAGGATCAACATCTGTTTCAAAGTTGACCTTCTGGCCTTCAGACAGCGTGGCCATGCCGTTACGTTCCAGAGCAGTTGCATGAACGAATACGTCCTTGCCGCCATCTTCTGGTTCGATAAAGCCGAAGCCTTTGGTTTCATTGTAAAATTTTACGGTGCCAAGAGTCATGGTATTTCTTTCACTTCCAGTCTGCATTGAAGCGCGGAAATGCGCTCCATTATTCGAAATCGGAGAATAGTCTGAATGCAAAACCTTCTGTGAAGAGGCGGCAGGACAGTATTTCGTCTAAAATCGATGTACACCCCTAGTCCTGAATTATGACATTAACAAGACAAATCGCCCATATCGTGATGAAAATCTCGTGTGCGCAAATCTCTAGCCAGGCCGAACAAGCTCAAAAAGCTCATCCAGACAAACATAATCATGATAGCCCGACCGCAGAATTGGATCAGCCTTCATGGTATCAAAACGGCCTTCGGGTGTGATCATTTCATCATCGATATAAATGCCCGTGACCTGCCCCAGAACAATGAAATACGGCGCCTTATTGCCTTCCAATGTGTCAGGATTGACGATTTGCAGCAGTTTGCATTCCAGTGCTGCCGCCACGCCAGCCACGCGCGGACAGGATACAGTTTCACCCGGCACCATCTCCAAACCTGCGGTTTCGAACTCGTTGACACCCGGATCGACGCTGGCGGATGAGATGTTCATCGCGTCCTTCATGAAACGGCTGACATAGTTGAAGGTGAATTCCCCTGTATGGGAGACATTCAATGCGCTGTCTTTCATGCCACCAGACGCGAACATCAATATGATCGGATCATCACACACGCCGTTAAAGAATGAATAAGGGGCGAGATTGGGCACACCGTCCTTGTCGAGTGTGGATATCCAGCCGATCGGGCGCGGCGCGACGATCGCTTTGAAGGGATTGTACGGCAGGCCGTGGGGTTCATTGGCTTTATAAAACATTCAGATCAACCTTCGCGGACTGAAAAAATGGAATCAATTTCGGGACGGGGGCGCTCGGTCTTGGGCACCGAAGATGAACCGATATGGACGATGCCCGCAATTTGTTCACCGGTGTTCAAACCCAATATGGAACGGGCCTGATCTTCGTAAATGTACCACGCGGTCAACCACTGCGCTTCAAAACCGAAAGCATTAGCGGCAATCAGCGTGTTCATGCAGGCCGCACCAGCCGACAGATGCTGTTCCCACACCGGAATTTTCGGATGCTCGCCTGCGGTGCTGATCACAGCTATCACGCAAGGGGCATGCAGTATCTTGTCGGCGGCCTGGGCCTTTTTCTGCGGGTCATCGATGTCGGGCAGTCGCGCGAGCAATTGCAGCAATTCTCCGTGCATCTTTTGGCGCACGGCAATCGGCCACAATTCAAACCGCCAGGGACCAAGTTTTCCGTGATCAGGAACACGACTGGCGATTTCGACGATGCTGCGCAACTGGTCAGCATCCGGTCCCGGCGCATCGAGGGTCAAAGACAGGGACGAGCGCCGCTTTTTCATATATTCGGTGAGATCGGTCATGGTGGATTTCTTGGGAACAGGAACTGCAATCTTCCTACTGCACCATTGGGCTCTTGAAAATGCCACAAGAGTAAGAGAAAGGTGCACAATGCACATTCGTATTCAAACATTCCTGCTGGTGTTTCTGTTTATCGTCCCTGCGTGGGCGCAAAACGCTATCGTCGAGTATGAAACCAACTCGCCCTCCACCAACCCCAGCCGTCCAGGCTACGAGGTCAAGCTGAACGCCTCTTTGGTGGCCGAAGGAGATTCGATTGAACGCGGTCTGGTCTGGCGGGTGTTTCGCGATACACTTGATCAAAACGGCAAGATACCACTGGTCGCAACCGCCCGTGGCGGCACGGCTTCCCTCATTGTCAATGCCGGTACTTATCTCATCCATGCTGCATTCGGTCGGGCTGGTGCGAGTAAACGGGTAATCGTCAGTGGTGAAGATACGACGGAGACCTTCATTCTGCGCGCAGGAGGACTGGAACTGAACGCAGAAACGGGTGAAAAGCCGATACCAGTCAAAGACCTGCGGTTTTCCATATTCGAACGCGAACAGAATGAAGACGGCGAACGCAAGATGATCGCCCTTGATGTCGAGCCCAGCAAAGTCGTGCAGCTCAATGAGGGCACCTATCATGTTCTATCCCGCTATGGCTCGATCAACGCAACGGTGCGTGCCGATCTGGAAGTGAAAGCCGGATTGGTTACCAGCGCGGTATTGCAACACCGTGGTGCGGCACTATCCCTTCGGCTGGTCTCCAGCCTCGGGGGTGACCCCATCGCCAACACGGCATGGTCGGTGTTTACCCAGGATGGTGAAAAAGTATTCAGCAGCCGCTCGGTTTCACCTTTCCTCATTCTGGCCGAAGGCACGTATGAGGCAGTTGTGCGCAATGGTGACGATGACTACCGCAAAACATTTCTCGTGCGTCCAGGACAGGACGCACGGGTTGAAGTGTTATTGCAGTAGTCGCAAACGCCCTATTCGGCTGCCAACAGCGCGTCGCGCTTGCGCCGCACATCCGGTGGAATGGCTTCTTCTACCAGACTGGCAATTGCCTCTTCCAGCGTCATAGAGGTTTGATGCTTTGAGCCCAGGCGGCGTATACTCACAGTTCCCTGTTCGGCTTCCCGCGCACCAATGGCAATAATCGCCGGCACTTTGGCAAGAGAATGTTCCCGCACCTTGTAGTTGATCTTTTCATTGCGGAAATCGGTCTCGACCTTCAATCCCGCATCGCGCAAGGCTTCAGCCACTTTTTCACCATAGGGATCGGCTTCCGACGTGATGGTTGCGACAACCGCCTGCACTGGAGCCATCCAAAGTGGAAAATGCCCTGCATAGTGCTCGATCAGAATGCCGATAAAACGTTCCATTGAACCGCAAATCGCCCGGTGCACCATGACCGGTTCCTGCTTCTCACTGTTCTGATCGATGTAGAAGGCCCCAAACCGTTCCGGCAGAGCAAAATCGACCTGAGTCGTGCCACATTGCCAGTCGCGGCCAATGGCATCGCGCAAGACATATTCGAATTTGGGACCATAAAACGCCCCCTCACCCGGGTTCAGTTCGGTTTTGATGCGGCCGTTTGAATCGTCCTCGATCTTCTTCAGCACCTTGCCCATAATGGCTTCAGCGCGATCCCAGCCTTCATCGCTGCCAAC
>CAJQPW010000028.1 GCA_905480295.1 uncultured Rhizobiaceae group bacterium
CGGCATGGTGCATCCCAATGTTCTGCGTGCCGGTGGTCTTGATCCGGACGTCTATCAGGGATTTGCATGGGGCATCGGGATCGACCGCATCGCGATGTTGAAATATGGCATGCCGGACCTGCGCCCATTCTTCGAAGCTGACCAGCGCTGGATCAACCATTACGGTTTCAGACCACTTGATATTCCTTCCCTGTTTGGAGGCCTGAGCGGATGACACGCTTTTCCGATGCAGCACTGCTGAAAGGCAAATATGCCCACAAGGTTGCCCAGTTCCGTGCCGGTGAGCGCGTTGCTCCCCGCAACAAGGACTGGCGCAAAGCGGCTTGTGACAATCAGGCCGAAGAGGCCGCCCAGGAAGTGGCCAAGCACATATTTGCGCTGCAGAAGTCACTGGATGCAAAGACAGAAAAGCTTGAAATCCTGCACTTTACCGCTGCCGGTCCGATGAAGGTTCTGGCCCTGGTTCCCGGCGACGGGGATGTGCTGCGTCTGGACGGGGTGCTGGAAAATGGCAAGCCGGTCGCACAGGCCATGCATGCCTCGCAACTGTCCCTCACCTTTCTTCGCACTTCGCTTAAGGCAAGCAAGGAAGACGATGACGGGCTGGAAATCGGGTTTCTGATTTTTGATGAACTGACCAAGCGCCGCAAAGCGCGGGATCGGCGTATCCGCAAACTCAGTTTGAAAACCTCCCAAACAATAAATCCCAAAGGCCAGGCTGACGAAGAGTCAGCACCGGCAAAGAAGGCTAAGACATGAAATTCACCCTTTCCTGGCTGAAAGATCATCTGCAGACCGAAGCCAGTCTCGATGACATTGTTGAAACCCTGACCATGATCGGTCTTGAGGTCGAGCACGTCGACAACCGTGCGGCCTTTCAGCCTTTCACCATTGCCAAAGTGCTGTCAGCCGAACGTCATCCGGATGCGGACAAGCTGCAGGTGTTGTCGGTTGATACCGGTGACGGCAATCCAATCCAGGTGGTGTGTGGGGCTCCAAACGCACGCGCCGGGTTAATCGGCGCATTTGCCGGACCGGGCACCTATGTGCCGGGCATCGACATTACACTGGGTGTTGGCAATATCCGGGGCGTTGAATCCCATGGCATGATGTGCTCCGAGCGGGAACTGGAGCTGTCCGACGAACATGACGGTATTATTGATCTTCCCGAAGACGCCCCCGTCGGCACACCCTTTGCCGATTATGCCGGACTGAACGACCCGGTTGTCGAAATCGGCATCACCCCAAACCGTCCCGACGCCCTTGGCGTTGCCGGCATCGCCAAGGATCTTGCGGCCGCAGGATTGGGCACGGTCATCACGCCCGACATCGCACCAATAACGGGCAATGGCCCCTGCCCTGTCGACGTTGATCTGAGTTCCGATGGGGCAGCCGAATTCTGCCCTGCCTTTGGCCTTCGGCTCGTGCGCAACGTCAAGAACGGACCATCGCCGCAATGGATGCAACAACGCCTGAAGGCAATTGGCCTGCGCCCGATTTCGGCTCTGGTAGACATCACCAACTATGTCACGTTCGACCGGGGTCGCCCGCTGCATGTTTTTGACGCCGACAAAGTGGCGGGTAACCTCGCCATTCGACGTGCCACCGGTGAGGAAGAATTTCTCGCTCTGGACGGCAAGACCTATAAACCGAGCAGCGACCAGTTTGTGATTGCCGATGACAATGGTCCGGAATCTCTGGCCGGCATTATGGGTGGTGAAGAATCCGGGTGTGGTCTGGATACCGTCAATGTTCTGGTTGAATCTGCACTGTGGGACCCGATGACGGTTGCCAGAACGGGCCGTGAACTGGGGATCATCACTGACGCCCGCTATCGCTTCGAACGCGGTGTTGACCCGGCGTTCAATATGCCCGGACTGGACTTTGGCAGCCAGCTGGTGATGGACCTGTGCGGTGGTGAGCCAACCGAATCCCTGTGCGCCGGGTCCATCCCGGAGCCCGATCTGGAAATCGACTATCCGGTATCGGAAGCCGAACGGCTGACCGGTGCTGCCGTATCTTCTGAAGAATCAGCAGAGATCCTCACCCGGCTTGGATTCACCGTGACAGGCGAAGGCGACGTCCTTCGTGTAAAAGTACCGGGAACCCGCCCGGACGTGCACGGAAAAGCCGATCTCGTGGAAGAGGTGATGCGCATTCGCGGCATCAACAATATTGAACCACAACCGCTGCCTGCCTTGAGCGCAGTCGGCCGCAAAATTCTGACAACCGGTCAGACCCGCACCCGCAATGCCCGTCGGGCGCTGGCCGCGCGGGGGATGAGCGAAGCGGTCTGCTATTCATTCATACCCAACCAACATGCCAAAGCCTTTGGCGGTGGTGCTCCTGAACTGGCGCTCAGCAATCCGATTGCTGCCGACATGTCGGACATGCGTCCCAGCCTGCTTCCCAGCCTGTTGGCTGCTGCCAAGCGCAACGCGGACCGCGGCATCGCGGATCTGGCCGCCTTTGAAGTCAGCCACATCTATCGGGGCATTGAACCGGGCGATCAGCACCGCGCAGCATCCGGCATTCGACGGGGCACGGCACGGCTGGAAAATACCGGCCGCAGCTGGAGTGGAAATTCTTCCGCCGTCAGCTGGACCGACGCCAAGGAAGATGCCTTTGCCGTTCTTGCCGCCTGCGGCATGGATCCGGCCAAGGTTCAGATCGAAGCCGGTGGACCGGACTGGTATCATCCCGGTCGCTGCGGCACGATCAAACTCGGACCAAAAGTCATCATCGGCACGTTTGGCGAATTCCATCCGCTGACGCTGGAATTGATGGACGTAACCGGTCCTCTGTGCGGTTTTGAAGTCTATTTCGACGCCATTCCCGCATCGCGCAAGAAAGCCAGCCGCAGCAAGGGTGCTCTTGTGGTGTCCGCGCTGCAGCCGGTCAAGCGCGACTTCGCCTTCATCATGGACCGCACGGTCGAAGCGTCACGCGTCTTGCGGGCGGCCAACGGTGCCGACAAGAAACTGATCACCGATGTGCGTGTGTTTGACCTGTTTGAAGGGACCTCCATTGGTGAGGACAAGAAATCACTGGCGATCGAGGTCACGTTGCAGCCCACCGAGCGAAGCCTCACCGACGAAGAAATCGACGCGATCTCGGCAAAGGTTGTCGAAAATGTTGGTAAAACCGTGGGCGGCGTCCTGCGTGGATAGGTGCATTCGGGCACCAATCTGATCTCATAGTCGGTCAATATCCAAAAGAAATACCGGGTCGGCTTAAGCGCGACCCGGTTGTTACAGCGTTCACTTGCGCTTGCGTCGGTAACAATGAATTGCGAGTGCCGGACGGATTGTTACTTCTGTCAATCAGCACTCCGGTAGTAATAGAAATCAGTTGAACCCTGATGGGTAAAATCTGAATTCTGGCGAACCCTCCGGACTCGACCTATATTTCTGCCTTCTCTTCCTCCGAACCAAGGACATTTCCATGACCAAAGCGCTATTGATCGGCGATGAAGCCCCGAATTTTTCGGCAATCACCACCAAAGGACAAATCGACTTTCACGAAGCGATTGACGGAAAGTGGGCCGTGCTGTTTTCCCATCCGAAAAACTACACGCCGGTCTGCACCACGGAACTGGGCTACACATCAAAACTGAAGCCTGAATTTGAAAAGAGAGGCGTGGTTGTCTTTGGTCTTTCCGTCGACAAGATCGAGGACCATGCCGGATGGGCTGCCGATATTGAAGATACCCAGGGTGCGGTGCTGAACTTTCCACTGATCGCGGATGACGGCTCGGTCGCCAATCTCTATGGCATGATCCACCCCAATGCCAGCGACACCATGACCGTACGATCGGTATTTGTCATCGGCCCGGACAAGAAGATCAAACTGACCCTGCAATATCCGGCATCCACCGGACGTAATTTCGATGAGATCATTCGCGTGATCGATTCGCTGCAGCTGACCGCCAATCATCAGGTCGCTACCCCGGTTAACTGGAAAGACGGCGAAGACGTGATCATCGTTCCTGCTGTCAGCAACGAGGCGGCGAAGGAAAAATTCCCCGATGGGTGGAATGAAGTGCGTCCCTACTTGCGGATCGTGCCCCAGCCCGGGAAATAAGGTCGCAATTCTGTGATGGGCCTTCGGGCCCGTCACCTATTTTGAAATTCGACAAAATGAGATAGTCTGGCGCAAACAGGACGACAAACCCCTCCCAGGACGCGTCCCACGCGTCCAAAAAACGCCGCCAGAGAAGTCTCATGTTTGCTGCCTTCCAGTCTAATATCAAAAAGTTGAATCCCCTGCGATCATCGGTGGCATTGGCAATTATTGCCGCCACAGTCGCCACAACGCCGCTTACCCTGACAGCGCCTGCCGTTGCCGCTGAACCGATTGCCAAGCGCCTGTTTGGTGGAAAACGGGATGCAGCCGCTTTGCCGGCCGCCGTGTTCGGGTCCTACGCCAAGGGCTGCGTGGCCGGTGCCGAGCAATTGCCCGACGATGGGAAAACCTGGCAGGCCATGCGGCTGTCCCGTAACCGCCATTGGGCCCACCCGGAATTGATCAACACGGTCAAGAAACTGTCGCGCGATGGTAAGAAAGTGGGATGGAACGGGTTGCTGGTCGGTGATCTGACCCAACCCCGCGGTGGTCCCATGACGTCAGGACATGCGTCCCACCAGGCTGGATTGGACGCCGATGTTTGGCTGACGCCAATGCCAGACCGCCGGCTGTCCCGCAAGGAACGGGAGCAATTATCCGCAACGTCCATGCTGGCGCGTCGCTCCAATGGCAAACTGACCAATCAAAAACTGGACACGAAACGCTTTACCAAAGCCCATGCTGGCATTATTCGCACCGCAGCGCGGTATTCCAACGTTGAACGCATCTTCGTTCATCCGACGATCAAGCGGGAATTGTGCCGCCAATATCCCAAACACCCCAAATGGCTGGCCAAAATACGGGCTCAGTTCGGCCACCATTATCACTTCCATATTCGCATTGGTTGTCCCGCCGGTTCGACGGGGTGCAAACCCCAGCGCCGGGTCCCTTCGATGGGGTGTGACAAGGCAACGATGGATTACTGGTTCAAGGTCGCCTATGGCCCGCGCCGCAAACCCAAGCCCGGACAAAAGCCACCCAAACCGCGCAAGAAAAAGCAGATTCGCATGAATGATCTGCCGAAACAGTGCCGGGCGGTGCTCAATGCAGCGGGAACCCGCGGCACGCCGGCCAGCCAAGTGGCGAGTGCGGCTTATGTCCCGTCCGGACGCATTGCCAAGCCGTCACCGCGTCCCAAGACCCAGTAAGCGTTACGGTAAGTTGAGCGCCCGGCGGCTGGCTTTGGTCAGCTTGCTGGTGACCATTTCGTGAGACAGGTTGATATAGGCCTTTATATCTTCTTGCGGCAGCGCATCCGGGTGTTGCAGCTGCACCCATTTATAGCGGCCCAGATAGGGGGACGGTTGAATACCTGCTTCCTGGGTCAACATCATGAAGCCCATATCGCTGGCCTTGAAACCGATTTTGTAATGCCCGTTCCCCTCGCCCCAGTGGGAAGCGATGGCGAACACTTTACCCCCTACTTTCCAAACATGGGCACCGCCCCACTGAATCACTTTTTCAGTGGCCGGCAAACGACTGCAATACGTGTTGAACTGCTCGAAATTCATTCGGCCGGGGTAGCAGGCTGCGGTACCGGACAGGCAATGCCAACCCCGCCGAGATTGCAATAGCCCTGCGGGTTTTTGGCCAGATATTGCTGATGGTATTCTTCGGCATAGTAAAACACCGGCGCCTCAACAATTTCGGTTGTGATCTCACCTTTTCCCCTGGCCTGCAGGGCTCCTGCATAGGCGTCACGAGAGGATTCGGCGAGCGCCTTCTGTTCGGCAGTCGTGGTGTAGATTCCCGACCGGTACTGGGTGCCCGTATCATTGCCCTGCCGCATGCCCTGGGTAGGATCATGGGTTTCCCAAAACAATTTCAATAGCTTATCTGTCGGCATTTCGGCTGGATCATAGACCACCCGAACCGTTTCATTATGGCCGGTCAGACCGGTACAGACTTCATTATAGGTCGGATTGGGTGTCAGACCAGACTGGTATCCAACCGCGGTGACCCAGACGCCCTGCTGTTCCCAGAACAACCGTTCCACCCCCCAGAAACAGCCCATGCCAAAAAAGATTTCCTGCATGCCTTCGGGCACAGGATCGGCGATCGGGCGACCGTTGACATAATGGTTCTCGGCCGTTGGCAGGGCATTCTCACGCCCGGGCATGGCCGTATCATCCGTCGGCAGTTTCATTTTGCTGGTCAGTCGGTCAATCAGAAACATGATTTAGCCTTTCGCGGGAAATTTGTATCAACGGCTGCCCTTGCAACAGGCGGCAAAGTGTAACGGTGGTTCAGCGGTTGGCAAAGCGCCCATAGGGGTTTTCCCGTCTCTGGCCCAGTTTCAGGAATACCATGGCAACCAGCCAGAACACCAGCCAGCTGGGCAATTGCAGCAAAAACAGCAGTATCGGATCCCACAGAATAGGGTGCGTCCAGATCTGCACCGCTTCGCGGCTGGACAGCAGGGTCGCCGGGCTTACATTCGCCCAGGTGCTGGCCAGCGAGGTGAGGACAATCTCTGAGGCGGTAATGCTGCGCGTGATGTCCAGCACCGCCAGCACCAGCGCCAACGCCAGTGTGAACAATCCCAGTATCTTGAACAAAAAACTAAACACGCGATATCACCATTCCCACACCCTGTTTGATATATAGGTTTCAATAGAGATTTGTCACCTGACCTGGTGCGACTTTTTACCCTGTGGGGATTTTCGTCAGTGATATTTCGCACAGGATTGCACCGGTTCCCCAATGGTGGCGAAGGACGGAATTTACAATAGATCATCGGGTTTGAAATAGGCGGTTGAAACCGATAGCCGGTTGTGTGTATATCCGCGGGCGTCTCCCAGCGGGACGCCTCTGGTTGGGTCAAAACAACCAGGGAGCGACCGGGTTTTCCAACGGTTGTCTGTTTGCGGAGAGGTGGCCGAGTGGTCGAAGGCGCACGCCTGGAAAGTGTGTAGGCGGGTGACCGTCTCCAGGGTTCGAATCCCTGTCTCTCCGCCACAAATCATATAACTCCATAAATTACTGAAAATATTGGGTTTATCCGATTCGAGATTTTGACTTATGTACTAGGTCTATGTACTAGGTTTTGTTTTTTTTATGTCCTAAATAA
>CAJQPW010000029.1 GCA_905480295.1 uncultured Rhizobiaceae group bacterium
CGATCAATCTGGAAGTCGAGCTGACATGAACGGACTGAATTGGTCTCTGTACCGCATCGAACGGAATTATCAGTGGTACAGATCGGGTTCGAATTGGCGTTACGAAGCGGTGGAAATTCCGCGGATGATCGAGAATGGTCGCCTGGACGCACGTGCGAAGATTGCGACTGATATCGCATTTCCAGTGGAATGGGGTCGCTATCGTCTTGATGTAGTTGGGAACGGTCCGAACAGTCCTGCAACGAGTGTCCATTTCAATGCAGGATGGTATGTAGAGTCTTCATCTACCGAAACTCCAGATGCGCTTGAGATTGCGCTCGACAAACCATTCTATCGGGTGGGAGAAACTGCAACGCTCAAGGTAACAGCGCAATATCCTGGCGAGCTTCTTGTTGCCATCGGGGCGGATAGAATTGTCGATGCTGTCAGGGTTGGCATAACTGCTGGTGACAATGAAGTTGAACTTGAGGTCAACTCGGAGTGGGGAACTGGCGTCTACGTTACGGCGACTGCATTCAAGCCGGGAAGTGTCGTTAATTCGCGCCTTCCTGCACGTTCGATTGGAACGACCTGGCTTTCGGTTGATCCTGAAGACAGGGCACTCTCTGTGTCCTTGGACTTGCCAGAAAAAACCAAACCAGAAGGCCTGCTGACCATTCCTGTTAAAGTGGAAGGCCTTCAGGCGTCTGAAGAGGCTTATGTCACTGTTGCTGCGGTTGATGTGGGTATTCTGAATTTAACTCGCTACTCTCCTCCAAGCCCTTCCAAGTGGTATTTTGGCCAACGTCAATTGGGTCTGGAATTGCGTGACTTGTATGGCAAATTGATTGATGGCTCTCAGGGGCAGTTTGGCCGTGTCAGATCTGGGGGGGATGGTCCGGGTATGACCGCGCAGGGAAGTCCCCCAACCCAGGAATTGCTTTCACTGTATTCTGGTGTGGTGAAGCTCGACGAATCTGGTCAAGCAGAGATTTCATTTTATCTGCCTCAATTCAATGGAACTGCGAGGATCATGGCAGTGGTCTGGTCGAAGCGCGCTGTTGGACAGGCAAGCCACGACCTCATTATTCGCGATCCAATAATTACAACAGCAAGTCTGCCGAAAGTGCTTGCACCTGGAGACAGCATATCAACTGTCGTGGAAATCCATAACACTGATGGTGTTGCAGGTACTTACGATCTCTCCATTGAAGCCAGTGCCAATGTCGAACTGGGAGAAACTCCCTCAACAATCAAGTTAGACCAGAACGAACGGCGGGTTGTGAAACTTTCGATGGAGGCGCTGGAACCAGGCACTGCCGAGTTGGGAATTGAGATCAGTCTTGATGGATACAATGTCAGCCAGGTATCACAAAAAGTGGAAATACGCCCCGCAACGCTACCTGTTGCTCTTCGTTCTGAATTTCCGTTGGCTTCCAATGTTGGGAGTATCCGGCTGGATGGCAATCTGCTTGGTGACAGTTTTGTCCACGGCTCGGAAGTAGGTGTAAGTGTTAGCCGTTACAAAAGTTTCGATCTGGCGTCCCTTCTCATGCGTTTGGACCGTTATCCATATGGCTGTGCCGAGCAGACAGTTAGCAGAGCTTTGCCACTCTTATATCTTTCAGAACTCAATGCGCCTGAAAACTTGATTGAGACCAAAAATCTAGATGATCGAATTAATAGCGCCATCAGCCGAGTGATTTCCTTCCAGTCTGCAAGCGGCAGTTTTGGCATGTGGGGTCCAGGCAGCGGGAACCTATGGCTTGATGCCTATGTCAGCGATTTTCTTACCCGTGCCCGGGAAAAAGAATACAAGGTTCCCAAACAAGCCATGCGTCTGGCCATCCAGAACCTTCAAAATAGGGTGGCAGAGCAGGGAAAAACGCTCAGCCGTGGTGATGCAGTAGCCTATGGATTATATGTTCTGGCCCGCAATCGAATGGCCTCAGCAGCAGACCTTCGCTACTATGCCGATACCCGCCTGAACGAGTTCAAGACCCCATTGGCCAGAGCACATCTGGCGGCGGCATTGTATTTATATAACGAGCAAGTTCGATCCAAGCGAACTTTTTCATCCTCGGTACAGATGGCTAACAAGAGCCTGAGTGTAAATTACTCCAATGACTACTATGGATCGTTGTTGCGAGATGGCGCTGCAATGCTTGCGCTGGCTGGTGAGACATCTTCCGTGCAATCTATGATCCCAGAAATTGTGAAGTTTGTGAGCAGCGAAATTATTCAGGGTCGGCTCACATCTACACAGGAAGATGCCTGGTTAGTGCTGGCAGCTCGAGCCGTTGGAAAAGCAAATCGAGATCTTGCATTGGTTATAGATGGCATGCCCGTGCAGGGGGCAATAAACGAGAAAATTACTGGCGCAGATTTGATTACATCTCCAGTCACTATTGAAAACAAGGGAGACCGTGCAGTCACCGCTGTGGTTACACGGTTTGCTTCCCCGTTGACGCCGCTACCAGCGTCCTCGAACGGTTATCAGATAACACGCAAATACTATCGATTGGACGGTGTGGAGACGTCATTAAATGAAGTCAGACAAAACGAGCGTTTCATTGTTGTTTTAACCGTCTCTGAGTTTGACAAGCGGGCAACACAGATACTGGTGACCGATCTGCTGGCAGGAGGTTTCGAGATAGACAATCCAAATTTGGTCAAGAGTGCTCAACTTGATAACTTCGACTGGCTCGACAGTGTGAAAGTTGCTCATACCGAAGCCCGTAACGATCGTTTCTTGGCTGCCTATGAGAGGAAGTGGGACGATCCACGCACCTTCAATCTGGCATATATGGTTCGCGCTGTTACGCCTGGGCGATATTCTCATCCTGCTGCGACCGTGGAGAACATGTACAGCCCGGAACGATCAGCGCGAACAGCTACAGGTTTTGTAGAGATCCTATCGGCCAACTGATCAATGAATGACTTCGTTGCATCTAAAAAAAGAGTGATGAAACCACGAGCTATTCGGATGCTTGTGACTGGAACGATTGTGTCCGTCCTGTTTGGCTTTGCAGCGTGGATCGCTCTTGGCCGTCTCGACGATGCGTTTCCACCGCCGCTGGATCAGTCAAATAATTATTCCGCCGAAGTTTTTGATCGAAACGGAAAACACCTTCGAATATTTACCAACTCCAGTGGACGTTTTCGTCTTAAGACGCATCTGGACGAGGTGGATGATAAGTTCATCCGGATGCTGATCTCGTATGAAGATAAACGCTTCTACGGCCACTTTGGTGTCGATCCCCTTGCTCTTTTGAGGTCTGCGGCTCAATTACTTTCTAACGGCAGAATCGTCTCTGGAGGCTCCACGCTTACCATGCAACTAGCGCGTTTGCTGGAACCAAGACAAAAGCGATCAATTTCCGGCAAGCTCAGACAAATGCTGCGGGCGCTGCAGATAGAACGTCGATTGAGCAAAGAACAGATCCTCGAGCTGTACCTTACGCTTGCTCCATATGGAGGCAATATCGAAGGAATTCGAGCTGGCTCGTTGTCCTGGTTTGGAAAAGAGCCGCGCAAGCTGGAGTTGAGAGAAGCAGCGCTTTTGGTGGCACTCCCACAATCGCCTGAGCGCAGGAGACCCGACAAGCACCCAGACATCGCCCAGTCGGCGCGCGACCTGGTTCTCAAGCGGATTGCTGAATCAAAGGCTGTAATTCCAGGGGAGGTGAACCGTGTTGCAGCACTTGCGGTCCCTCAGACCCGAATTAACATGCCGATGCTGGCGATTCACCTGACGCATGCCGCTCGTGACAGAAACCCGAAGGCTCTCGCCCACAAATCGACTGTTGATGCAAAACTACAGAGCCGCATGGAAAAATTGACCCGATCCTCTGCCCGCCGTTTGGGCAGTCGAACATCTGCAGCTATTGTGGTTGCCGATTCGGTAACCGGCGATATATTGGCCAGCGCAGGTTCTGCTGGGCTGGAAGAGAGCGCTCGGAAAGGCTGGATTGACATGACCTGGGCGCGCCGCTCTCCGGGTTCGACGCTAAAACCATTTGTCTATGGACTTGCTATTGAAGATGGTCTCGTTCTGCCATCGTCAATGATTTCTGATCGCCCTTCTGATTTCGGTGGTTATCGTCCAACTAATTTTGACCGGACATACCAAGGCGACATTACTGTTCGACGAGCCTTACAGATGTCGCTCAATGTTCCATCAGTGAAACTGCTTGAGGCCGTCTCACCAGCCAGACTGGTGTCACGGCTAGAGAGAACAGGGGTCAAACTTCAGTTTCCTCAGGGCGAATATCCAGGATTGGGACTGGTTCTGGGCGGCACAGGTGTAAGCCTTACTGAACTTGTGCAGCTCTACGCAAACCTTATCAGCAATAGCGAAGTTCCAGTCGCTCTCGGAGATGGCATCCGAAACTTGCCAGGCCCACTAGCTGGGCGAAAGTTACTATCTCGCGTGGCCACCTGGCACGTTATGGACATGCTATCGGGTGTTCGTGAACCCACAGGATCAAGACCACTGGCGATCGCATACAAGACAGGGACAAGCTATGGATTCAGGGACGCCTGGTCGATCGGGTTTGATGGGAAGCATGTGATTGGTGTCTGGGTGGGACGAGCTGACAATGGGCCAGTTCCAGGTATCACCGGGATCAAGACAGCGGCCCCTATACTCTTTGAGGCATTTGAGAAGTCAGGCTTGAAACTGGAGCCATTTCCCCGTCCGCCCGAGGGTGCCATACGCCAAAATACATCCGAACTTCCAATATCTCTAAGGCAGTTTGTCGGTATTGGATCAGTTGCACGGCTGACCGACACCTCGGATTCGAATAAACTAAGAGTTGCTTTTCCAATCAATGGCCACGAATTGGAGATGCCACATTTTGCTGACGGGACAAAGGCACCTATCGTCGTAAAGCTCCAGGGTGGAGTGCCGCCGTTCCGCTTGATTGAAGATAAAAAACTTGTCGAGCAGATATTTCGTACGCGCGAGATACTCTGGGAACCTGAAAGCAAAGGTACAACCACCATCGCCATTGTTGATTCAATTGGTCAGGCGCAAACAGTTTCCTTGAGCGTCCGATAGGGAGCTTGACCCGCGCATGAAAGTTGAAATCGAATGTCAGGCGGTGTTGCCAAGACTGAGATATGGAAAAGCACTGAAGCATTGGATTATCGATGCAAACTCAGTGCGGAATTGTATGCCTCATTTGGATTAACTCTGCTGGGCAGCGTTCCATGCTGCATACTCGCTCAATGATAATTGTTCATGTGCCGTTCAGAGAGGAATTGTTAGGGGAACCTGCATTTACCTTTGGGGGATACCGTATCCCCCAGCCTATCCCCATAGGAAATAGACAAAAAAAGAGGACCAGCGTTGCCGCCGGTCCTCCTCGCTCTCAGCTAAGGAGAGTCAGATCTGCTGATCACGTTCGTCGATACGGCTTTGCAGCCAATCCAGCACTTCTTCCTCTAACCAGCCCACCCGGTTGACGCCCAGCTTTACCCGCTTTGGGAATTGGCCTGCGGCTTCCAGACGCGCAATGTGTTGGGGAGAGTACAAGACCAACTCCTTCACCTGACGCTTGCTCAACATTCTTTTCATCACGAAACTCCTCTGGATGAGGAGCATCGCGATGCCCCGGGGGTTAAGCCCTAGGGAACCGGTAGGTTAGCAGGAAATGGCCCGATGCGGAATGCAGGTGGATGAAGTGGTTAGAATATTGTTCACATCGCCTTCAGCGCCCTGTGTATAGCAACCATCGCCCACGTGTCGCGTGTGCAGTACGCAACCAGGTCAGCGTAGATTTTCTCTCGTTCAGACGCTTCTGGATTGGTTAGCGTTACATCTTTCCAAAGACGTGATGCGCTCAAACCTTCTTGGATATCGAGGTCATCATATGACAACTCCGGGATAAGTGCTGGCAACACCGCTTTGATCGAAGCGCTTCCCATGAAAGCCGGATCGTTGATGGTCTCGTCCGAAAACGGCTTCATCAAGTCGATCACTCGTGCATTCAAATCCTGCAAAAAAGTTGCGTATTCTGGAAAGGCGTCAGCCATTTCATTGTTCCGCGACTTTTCAAAGGGCTCATACCACACCAAAATGGAACCCACATCACCGACGTCCTCTCGCAGCCTTTCGAGAAGAGCTGGCATCGGGTTGCTTTTATCTCTGTGCAAGTATTCCCGGTGTTCAATTTCACCGTCTGGCTCGTGTTGAATATGCAACGAATACTGGAATGGCACTTGTTGATAGGGACGCGTGCTATCCCATGGCGGCAGCAAGCTCTGCGATGTCTCATAATCGAAGTAGTATACCGGGTAAGCGATCTCGCCCAGAAATCGCGACAGCGCGCCCTTCTTTACGGTGGGTGTGCCCTGAATCAGCGCACTCAAATATCGCCTGGTGGA
>CAJQPW010000030.1 GCA_905480295.1 uncultured Rhizobiaceae group bacterium
CGGAGCATGGATTTCGATTGGGCGGGTCGGATCCGTCTCACCTATTTCCTTTGATGACATCAATCTGGGTAGCATCACAGCGGTTGTGATCGGAGGAACATCCCTGTTTGGTGGTCGCGGTTCGATACCAGGTTCGGTACTTGGCGCCATGATCGTTGGCGTCTTCAATACCGGACTGGCACTGGCCGGGGTCGATGATTATTGGCAAATGTTTGCAGCAGGCAATCTTGTCTTGATTGCAGTTGCGCTTGATCAATGGCTGCGGAGGGCGACACGATGAGCGCTTCAGAAAATAGAACAAGCCCAGCCCCTCAGCCCGTATTGAGAACCCGGGGATTGATGAAACGCTACGGTACGGTTGTTGCCATGAACGGCGCTGACTTTGACCTGTATCCGGGGGAAGTGCTCGGCATTATCGGAGATAATGGCGCAGGCAAATCCACGCTGATCAAAGCCCTTTCCGGCGCGATCATTCCGGACCACGGCACAATTGAACTGGACGGCAACGAAATTCATTTCCAATCACCGGATGATGCGCGCAATGCGGGCATCGAAACGGTTTATCAAAATCTCGCCCTGTCTCCCGCCCTGTCAATTTCCGACAACATGTTCCTGGGCCGGGAGATTCGCAAACCGGGAATATTGGGTAACGTGTTCCGAAAGCTTGACCACCAGAAAATGGAACAGCTGGCCCGGGACAAGCTTTCAGAGCTCGGCTTGCTGACCATTCAAAATATCGGCCAACCCGTTGAAACTCTTTCCGGCGGACAACGCCAGGGTGTGGCCGTGGCCCGGGCTGCAACATTTGGTTCAAAGGTCATCATCATGGATGAACCCACCGCCGCACTGGGCGTGAAAGAATCAAGAAGAGTCCTGGATTTGATCCAGGACGTCCGCTCTCGCGGCATTCCCATCATTTTGATCTCTCACAACATGCCTCACGTGTTTGAGGTCGCCGACCGGATCCATGTGCATCGCCTTGGCAGTCGCCTGTGTGTGATCGACCCCAAGGACTCAACAATGTCGGATGCCGTGGCCTACATGACCGGTGCCAAGGAACCTCCTGCGGAGGCTGTTCCCGCTTGAACACCACGATGATCACTACCAAAATCGCCGAGCTTTCCGAAGGTCACGACCGCTTTCTAGTTGGGATTGCGGGTCCCCCTGGTGCTGGAAAATCAACGCTTGCGCAAACACTGCACGAAGAAATCGCCCGGCTCGGCCTGACCTCCCGGGTGGTGCCAATGGATGGATTTCATCTGGACAACAAGGTTCTCGACGAGCGCGGATTGCGGCAACGTAAAGGTGCTCCAGAAACATTTGACGGCAATGGGTTTGTCGATCTGGTGACACGATTGGATAAGGGTGAAAGCCCCGTATCCATACCCGGATTCGACCGGGCGTCTGACGCGGTTGTTCCCGACCAGGATGAAATTCTATTCCGACACAAAATCCTGTTGATCGAAGGCAATTATCTGCTGCTGAAATCTGACCCCTGGTATCGGCTTGCCGACATGTTTGATTTGACCATTTTTGTCAACCCCGGATTGCCGGAACTGGAAAACCGGCTGGTCCAGCGGTGGATCGACAATGGCTTCGATCAAGCGGGAGCGGAAAACCGCGCTCACATGAATGACATTCCCAACGCTAAAACGGTACTGGTCCATTCGATCACTGCAGACATAGAGATAGGTGAAACGGGTTAGGGACAGCTGTTTCCTGCGGTGTCAGATTGTTTGACATCCAACGGATTCATTCAATAACTGGATGTGTCTGCGAATTTGACGAAGGAAGCTGGAATCATGGCAAATCATCCTCCGCTGAATACGACCGCTGATCCGGCAAACTGGACGGGTGCGGACATCGCATCCGGGCGAGGCTGGTTGCAAAGGTTGGATTCAATCGAAATCACCGATTTGCAGAAGATGGCGGCCACCATTCGTCCAACCCTGGACGATAACCCCAATCGCCTGTTGTCCCTTACGAAGCAAGATTTTGATCTGGGTACATTTGAACCAAAATTGCGAGTTGTGTTTGAAGAACTCAAACAGGGACAAGGTCTGTCCCTGATCAAAGGGCTACCGGTTGAACAAATGGAGCCGCTGGATATCGCTATCATCTACTGGGGCATCGGTTTGCATCTGGGTGAAGCCACGCCCAACAATCCTGATGGAGATATGATTGGCCACATTACGGATCTTGGCAAAACCCAGTCTGACCCCAACAGCCGGGGTTACCAGACCCGGGAAGCCATGGACTATCATTGTGACCAATGTGATATCGTTGGATTGATCTGCATCCGGGCTTCAAAATCCGGCGGAGTATCAAAAGTTGCCAGCTCGGTGGCGATGTATAATGCCCTGGTTCAAAAGCATCCTGAATACGCAGCAATTCTCGCTCAACCTTTCTACTGGACCAAGCACGGCGAATTTTCACCCGGTGAACAACCCTATTACAACAGCCCTGTATTCAACTTCTTCGATGGCAAACTATCGACTTCATTTGGTCCCAAGCACATCATCAAGGGGCACGATCTTGCCGACGCACCACCCCTGTTAGACCTTCAACGCGACGCGATACGTGTTGCTGAGGAGATTGCCGATGCAAATCGGTTCGACATGGTTCTGGAACCAGGGGACATGCAGTTCTTGAACAATTATGTATGCCTTCATACCCGCTCCGCCTATCAGGACCATCCCGACCCTTCAAAGAAGCGGCTGCTGTGGCGCTTGTGGTTGATGAATGGTGATCTGCGCACCCGCACGGATTATGCCAAACAATGGCTCAAGGGGGTTGGGCCTGGGTCCCGGAACAATCAGATTCGCCTTTGATGATGCACTGCTACAGGCCGATGGCCATCAGTTTGCCACCGTCGAAGAGGCAATATCCGTTTTGGATCCCTGCAACATTAACGGTAGGTCCAATTTCATGGCCGTCTGAACCATTTGAAATGTTGCAATTTGATCAAACCCTGATCAAAGTGGCCGAGAACTCAACTAATTTTTTCACTGGGAGGAAAAAATGAAGAAATCGGTTAAACTTTTGATGGCGAGCACCCTTGCCGCCACCTTCACTACGGGCGCCGTTGCAGCCGACAAGGTGCTGACAATGTCGCATTGGGCTGGCCCGAAACACGCGATGGCCACCAAGGTGCATCCATGGATGAATAACGCCCTGAAAGAGTGCTCAGGTGGTTCGCTCAGCCTGAAACTTGAAAACGGCCTTGCTTCGCCTCCGGCGCAGTATGACACGATCCGAGACGGCGTTGCTGATATCGGCTGGATCGTGCACGGTTATACAAAGGGTAAATTCCTGACCACCAAAATGATCGAGCTGCCCGGCCTGCCTGGTAATGCGGAATCCATGTCAGTGGCCTTTCAGATGACCCACGAAAAATTCTTCGCCGCGGCCAAAGAAGCCAAAGGCGTGGAAGTTCTGACGAATTTTGTGCATGGCCCGGGTGTGGTAAACACAGCCAAGAAAGTCACAAGCTACAAGCAACTCGAAGGATTAAAGGTTCGAGTCGGCGGTGGTGTTGCAAACGCAGTGGGTAAGGCGCTTGGTGTCGCTGGTGTAAACATGCCGGCCCCAGCAGTCTATGAAGCTATTTCATCCGGCGTTGCAGAAGGTGTGTTTTTCCCGCTGGAAACCCTCTACTCGTTCAAGATCAACGAGCTGACCAAATTCTCGTTCAAGAACCCTGATGGCATGTACACCACATCCTTCGGCTTTATCATGAACAGCGATTCCTACAATGATCTGGAAGATGCGCACCGTGCCTGCATCGACAAGATTCGCGGTGTAGATCTGGCCAGAACGATCGGTCGTTTCTGGGACGAAGCCGATACCATCGGTAAAAATGAATCAGCCAAAACCGGATCCGTTGTGATTGAAGCCAGCGCTGAAGAACGCGCCTATTTCAAGGAAAAGACGGCCAACATTCAGGCTGAAGTGCTTAAGGAAGTCGAAAGCCGGGGCGTTGATGCCAATGCGGCACTCGCATTTATGAAATCGCAGCTCTAACAATACTGCACGCTTAAAATGCGAAAATTCCTGACAAAAACAGAAAGGCTGGTGGATTCCGCCAGCCTTTTTGCGGCCAACCTGGCCGCAGCCGTGCTGTTGGTGCTGGTCGTGTTGACCTGCATTGACGTGATCGGGCGATATTTTTTCAACAACCCCCTGGTCGGCGCTGTTGAACTGGTTCAGATCTGCATGGGTCTGATCATCTTTTTATCTTTCCCCATGATGTTCCTGCGCAGCGACCATGTCGTCGTTGATCTGGTGCCGCAATTTGGCCGGGGCCGTCTTGGTTGGCTGGTGGCAATCGTATTTCTTTTCGTTACGGTTGGCGTTGCATTGGCGCTCGGAGACCGGGTCTATGACTATGCGACCCGTGCCTGGGAAGACGGCGACATTACCGAATATCTGCGCATTCCCCGCTTTCCGGTTGTCGGGCTGATAACGATAGCAATTTTCAGCGCCGCTGCCGTAAGCCTGTTGCGGGCATTGGTTTTGCTGAGCCGTGCGGACAAGAGCGCGCAATACAACGCAGAATATGAAGAAGGCAGCGCTGACTCATGATTGAAGCCCTGATTGGATTCACCGCCGTTTTGGTGTTGGCTTTCATGCGCATGCCGCTGGGCGTGGCTCTGGGCCTGGTTGGCGTCGTCGGCTTTGCGCATCTGTCCAGCTACCGGGCTGCAATATCCAGCGCCGCGCGGCTGGTGATTGACGCCGGCCAGTCCTATGGCCTTTCCGTGGTCCCCCTGTTCATTTTGATGGGACTGATGGTCGAGCGCGGGGGCATGGCGAAGGAGCTGTACCGCGCCGCCTACGTTTTCCTTGGCCACCGCAGGGGTGGTCTGGCCATGTCGACGATCTGTGCATGTGGCATGTTTTCCGCAATCTGCGGCTCATCGCTGGCGACCGCTGCCACGATGTCCAAAGTTTCCATGCCGGAAATGCGTCGATACAAATATGCCGACTCACTGGCAACCGCATCGATTGCGGCAGGTGGCACGCTGGGCATTCTCATTCCCCCAAGCGTCATTCTGGTCATCTATGGCCTGTTGACCGAAGCCTCCGTCGGCAAACTGTTCATAGCAGGCGTGCTGCCCGGCATTGTCGGCGTGCTGTTCTATCTCACCGCCGTGATGTTCGTTGTCAGCCGTAACCCCGAAGCTGGTCCTGCGGGAGAACGCACAGGCTGGGGGGATCGGCTGATTGCCCTGCGCGATGTGTGGGCGACCCTGGGCCTGTTTATCTTCGTCATTGGCGGCATCTATGTGGGCGCATTCACCCCCACCGAAGCTGCCGGCATGGGTGCCGCGGGCTCAATCCTGATTGCCTGGTGGCGCGGTGCACTCAACATAAATGTCTTGCTGGAGGTCACCCGGGAAACCACGATGACGTCTGCAAAATTGTTCATGGTGTTGTTCGGCGCATTGATCTTTTCCAATTTTGTCAACCGCGCTGGCCTGCCCGATGGCCTGATCAGCATCGTCAATTCCATTGATGCATCACCACTGGGTGTGATCTTCATTATCCTGGCGATCTACCTGATCCTGGGCTGTGTTTTTGAATCACTTTCCATGATCCTGCTCACGGTGCCAATATTCGCCCCGGTTGTTGAGGCCTTGGGATTTGATCTGATCTGGTTCGGCATTCTGGTTGTAGTGGCAACAGAAATCAGCCTCATCACCCCGCCAATCGGATTGAATGTGTTTGTCCTGAAAGGCGTGCTGAAAGATGTTCCTGTCAGCACCATATTCAAGGGCGTGACACCTTTCTGGGTCGCAGACATCTTCCGTCTCATTCTGTTGGCGCTGGTGCCCTCGATCGCTCTGCTTCTTCCATCCTACATGTAAGCGTGCCCAGCACGATTAACCGTTTTGATGTCGAGCACACGGTCGGCCCGCCGGTTGCCGCCGTTTGTCTGCGATGTATCAAAAAAAGTTTGAGTCCGATGATCCACCCCTGATCTGGTTGCGTAGACCCCTTAGCAACACATGAAACATTGTGACCGCTCGTTTCCGTTAATTCGAACAAAATGAGAAACGATCAGCACTGGAAGTGGCGCTAAGGGAATAATTCGGCCTATAAAGTTTGACCAGACAGAATCGAGAATCCGGGTGTTACCTCAATTGAAGCAATCTCCACCTAGGCCAGAAGTCGTGCCCGTCGGTGACGTGCACAAGCAACTCATGCAGCAGGTCGCCGAATTTCGAGATCGTGAGGCGTTCAAGAGCCTCTTTCAACACTTTGCACCACGGGTGAAAGCGCTGATGATCAAATCCGGAGCGGCAAGCGGCGAAGCGGAAGACATTGCGCAGGATGTGATGATGCGTGTCTGGCTGAAGAGCATTCAATACTCGAATGCCAAAGGTGCCGTCAGCACGTGGGTTTATACGATTGCCAGAAATGTGCGCATCGATCGATTGAGGCGCGGTTCATCGCGGCCCTATGAGGATATAGACGAGATAGAAGTGGCATCCGACGACGCCGGTGCCGAGGCCGAAGTGCTCGCGATGCAGCAGGCAAAACACGTCAATCGGGCGTTAGCAACACTTCCCAATGAACAAAAACAGATTATCGAAATGGCCTTTCAGCAAAATATGACTCAATCGGAAATAGCCGGTCGCCTGTCGCTGCCGCTGGGCACTATAAAATCCCGCATGCGACTGGCCTATCAAAAACTGAGAGTAAACCTGGAGGACGTGAAATGACCGTACAACACCATCTCGATCAGACAACAATCGTTCGGTTTGCCAGTGGTGACATGGACGAGGCATTTGCCGTCGTTGTTGCCGCTCACCTGGACATGTGTCCGACATGCCGCCGGGCGGTGGAAGACGCCGAGGCCATTGGAGGCCAGGTGCTTGAAGATACCGGAATTGAAGCCATGTCCGATGGCTCATTTGATGCATTGTTGGATAAGTTAGATTCAGCAACCAAGACTGCGGTCAATCCCCATATGCCTTCCGAAGATTCCGCAAGCGACGTGCCCAAACCCTTACGCCGCTTTATCGGCAGTTCCCTGGATAAAATTACCTGGTCCTTCGTTGCTCCGGGTTTGCGTCGACATATGATTAGTCTTGATGAGCAATCAGGTTCTTCGCTGTATCTTTTGAAAATTGCGGCTGGCAAAGCTGTGCCGGAACACGGCCATAATGGTTCGGAAGTAACCCTTGTGCTGTCGGGAAAATACCGGGATTCCCTTGGTGTATTTGGACCGGGCGATATTGAAGACCTCGATGAGCATATCGAGCATCAGCCGGTCGTTGAGCCAGATGCTCCATGCATCTGCCTTGTTGCCACTGAAGCGCCAACTCGGTTTAAGGGCGTGTTCAGCCGGATGCTGCAACCTCTTGTGGGTATCTGACCGCAATGAGTGACGCATCAGGCGACTGGAAGACCGTGTGGATAACCGGTGCCAGCACGGGCATTGGTTATGCCCTGGCGCAACAGATCAGCGCACCGAACATGACCGTTGCCGTGTCTGCGCGCAGCAAGGACAAACTGGCTGAACTTGAAAGTCAGTCCGACGGTTTCGTGGCTTATCCGGTGGATGTAAGTGACGCGAAGGCGGTCGCGGACAGCGTCGATAACATTGAACAGCGCCATGGTCCGATTGATCTTGCCGTCCTAAATGCAGGCACGTGGTCGATGATATCAGCCAGGGATTTTGATCTGGAAACCATACGACGCGGGTTTGAAGTCAACTATATGGGTGTGATGAACGCACTGCACGCGGTGCTTCCGGGCATGTTGGCCAGAAAGAAAGGTCATATCGCGATCACGGCATCCGTGGCTGGCTATCGCGGGTTACCCGGCGCCATCGCCTACAGCCCGACCAAAGCGGCGCTGATCAATCTGGCAGAAATACTGCACGCAGAATTGTCTCCCCAGGGCATCACAATCTCCCTGGTCAACCCCGGGTTTGTCGATACGCCGATGACGCAGGACAACCCGTTCCCAATGCCTCAGATCATCACTAGCAAGCAAGCAGCAACAAGAATGCTTGAGGGGCTAAAGAAACAAAAATTCGAGATCAATTTCCCCTATCGGTTTACGCTGATGATGAAATTGCTGAGAATCCTGCCAGACACGGTGTTTTTCTGGTTGATGCGGCGACTGACTGGCAAAAAATAACCCGTTCCGCGTCGTTTAACCCTTGGCTTTCTGCTCTTGCACATAGGTCGTCTGATGCGTCGGGTGAGCCGGACGGTCAACCAGTCTCAGCCCTTTCAGCCACAATATGGCTGCCTCGTAATGGATGGCCACTGTCACTTTCAATGTCATCCACCCGGTGCGGCCTAGCGCTAGCAGTAATTTGCGATCTGTCAGCGGTTGCCGCTTGCCACGAAAATTAGCCCGCAACAACGGGCCGCTCTGATCCCTCAAGGCAATGCCCAGTGTCATTTCTTCCAGCGGTGGGGTGACCCGAAAACTGTAGGTTCCCCGATCGGTATTGAAGGGTGAGACATAAAGTTCCTTGTCGCAGGACTGCGCAACAACTTCTCCCTCCGCACCCTTGGCGGGCAAGACATAGGTGTGGCGCTGGCCGAACGTATTGTTGACTTCATAAACCAGCAGGACGATCTGACCGTCTTTG
>CAJQPW010000031.1 GCA_905480295.1 uncultured Rhizobiaceae group bacterium
GTTTTGCCATCGTCATGCTGAAGCCCGTGCAGGATCTCGAAAACCATATCGATAAAGCGGGGTTCCAAACCAATCGAAGGCTCGTCAACCAGCAGCACTTCCGGGTCCATCACCAGCGCACGGGAAATTTCCAACAAACGCCTTTCGCCACCGGACAACACCTTGGCCTGGTGTCGCCGACGAGCGGCAAGCCGTGGATACTTGTCAAAAATCATCTCGGCAGCCCGTTTCGCCTCTGCCGGCTGATCTTTCAAAAAGCCGCCCATCCAAAGGTTTTCTTCAACGGTCATGCCAGGAAAAACCGACTTGTCTTGCAGGATATAAGCTATACCCGCTTCGCTCAGCTTTTCATTGGGCGACAGTTTGGTGACATCCTTTTTGTTGTCACCATCGCCAATCTTGATCGATCCCGAAAAAATATTGTTGAAGCCAAATATGGCATGAAGAATGGTGGACTTACCCGCACCGTTTGGACCGATGAGACACAATGACTGTTTGCGGCCAACGCGCAAATTGACGTCGTGCAGGATCTCCATTTTCCCATATCCGGCATGCAGGTTTTCGATGATCACATAGGGATCACCACCAACAAGCGAGTCGAGTTTTTCCAGCGACACTTCTTCCGCAATTGCTGCAACCTGGCGTGTGACCTCGTCGACAGAAATGACCGTTTCAACGCCACCCGAACCATAACCGCTGACGGCCTTGGCATCTTCGACTTTTTTGCTGCTCTTTTTGGCAGCAGCTTTCTTCGCAGGTGCTTTTTTGGCAGCAGCCTTTTTTGCAGGCGTTTTTTTGGCCGGCGTCTTTCTTGTTTCTTTAGCCATCAGTGCGCTCCCAGATAGGCATCTATCACACGTTGGTCATTTTGAATTTCTTCTGACGAACCTGCAGCCAGCAACTCACCATGGGCCAGGCAATAGATCGTATCAGCCATATTCATGATAACCCGCATGTTGTGCTCGATAATGAAAAGGGTAATTCCGAATTCGGAATTTGCCCGCTTCAAACGATCGATCAATCCATTGATCAAGGTCGGGTTGATCCCCGCAGTGGGTTCATCCAGCAGCAAAACGGTTGGTTCATTCATCAGTGCCATGGCGAATTCCAACAGTTTTTGCTGACCAAATGACAACGACCCCGAACGCAGGTTGCGCTTCTCGTAAAGACCAACAAACTCGAGCAGGTGCTCAGCTCTTTCCCGGTCTTCAGCGGTGTTTCGTTTCAGCGTATCCAACAGGCTCATTTTACGGTGGGGCAATGAGATCAGCATGTTTTCCACGCAGTTCATGGCACCATAAATACGGGTTTGCTGAAACGTCCGAAGCAAGCCCAACCGGGCAATTTCCGGAACCTGCATTTGAGAAATTTCCTGGCCTTCATATTTGATCGATCCGGAATCGATGGGATGATATCCGACGATCGAATTGAAAAGCGTTGTCTTGCCCGAGCCATTGGGTCCGATCAGGCCGGTAATACCGCCCTTCTCAACCGAAATGGATACATCGGAATTCGCCTTTACGCCGCCGTAGCTCTTGGAGACGTTGCTGACATCGATGATGCTCATTTTGCACCCTCCCCGGCTGCTGCCGCTGTTTGAGGTGCATCGTCGTCACGCTCGTCGACTGTAAGACCAAACCATTCAGGTCGCGTTGTGCGGAGCCAACCCATCAATCCATCCTGGAAGTAAACCACCGTGACCACAATCAGTGCGCCGAGCGCAACCCATTGCCAGCCAAGGAAATAGTTCCACGTCACTTCTTTGAATATCTGGAACAGGATGGCGCCAATGATCGGCCCCCACAGGGTTCCCTTGCCGCCGAGCAATACACAGACAACCATGAATATGCCCAGGTTGATGGTCTGATAGGCTGATTCCAACGGTTCGAACGAGATCAACTGGAAAGCGGAAATGCCGCCGGCCACACCGATGAAAAAGGCAGACATGGCCCAGGTCACCAGTTTGTAGCGCATGGTATGAACACCCATGGCCTCGGCCTTTTCCTCATCATCACGAATGGCGTTTATTGCCGCGCCAAATCGGGTCTTGTAGAGCCAATTGAGAAAAATGAACAACAGGACACCAGTGATCGCGTAGGCAAAGTAGATAAATATTTTGCCCTCATCCAGGTCTCCCGGGTAAACCGGCAGGGTGATACCCTGGCCACCGCCAACCCAGTCCCAGTTGGACACGAGTTCACCGGCTGCAATCGCAACACCGAGTGTACCAATGGCAAAATAGGGGCCGCGCAGGCCAAATGTGACATAGCCAATTACAAAGGCTGAAAGGGCACAGAATATCCCTGCACCGATCGTTCCAAGCACAAACCCGGTGAAATACTGGGCGTCAGTGAAGTCGTAGCGCCCCCCACCAGAAGCCCCGGTATATTCTCCCACGTCGTAGACGAGAGCGATGGAAATCAGCGCCGCCACATACATGCCGGTACCATAAAAGAAAATGTTGCCGAGCGAATTGTAGCCCATCTGTCCGCCGGTCATGTCCCAGGTCATGGCGACAATGATCATCAGCCAAAGGGTGCCCAACTGCACCCCAAAGGTTGGGAAAACAAACGGTGAAGCAACGATGAAAATAAGCAGTGCGGCATAGAGGCCGGTTTTTTGAACAGACATGATCCGGCTCCCTTACTGCAACACTTGGCGGTTGCGTTTTTGTTGCATCAAGCGGAATACCAGCACCGCGAGAAGCAGCATGACGGCAATCGCCTGTTGATAGCCAATACCGAAAACATGACTGCCATATTGTTCCGCAGCACCGATGCCCAGTCCGGCAGCGATAACGCCAGGCAAGTTGCCGAGCCCCGCAGCGGTCACAATAACAAATGCCCGCACGGAATAGGTAATCCCATAAAACGGCTGGATGACCCAGACCATCACGATGATGGCTCCGGCCGCACCACAAATGGCGGCGTTAAGGGAGAACGTGAAGGCGTAGACCTTTTCCGTATCAATTCCCAGCACTCGGGCCGCCCGGGCATCCTGAGCCGTTGCCCGGATCGCCTGCCCCATACGGCTTCGTTTCATAAAGATAATGACAACCGTGGCCAGCGCGGCTGCCATGATGACGCCGATCAGCTTGGCAATGGGAATATCAATCAGACCATCAGCAAAATACAGCGTGTCGTATCCAAGATCGAGGCTCTGGGTATCAGAACCAAACAGCAGATTCATGATCTGCGCGCCCATAATGGCAAGACCAAAAGTCGCCAAAAGAGACGTAAACAGGTCGCGCTCAATCACGCGGGAAATCACCAGATTGTAAATCCCACCATTAATGATCAGCAATATGGTCAGCACCATTCCGGCATAACCGGCAATGCTGCCAGCACTGTCACCAAGATAGGTGGCCACAATAAATACAAAACCAGTCACCAGCGAAACGATGATCATCGGTTTCTTTTGGCTACGCGCCCATTGGTGAACCGGTGTGCCATGCAAGGCTCCACCCAGCAAAGCCATCACCACGAAGGCTGCAGGAACACCCAACAGCGGGTGAAGGCCGACATTCTTGACGAGCCACCACGAAACGTATCCGCCGCCGATAACAAAATCGCCCTGGGCAAGGTTTTTGACGTTCATCACGCCCCAGACCAGGGCCAGGCCATAGGCGGCCAGCGCAAATAATGCGCCGATCATGACACCGTCGATGATGATTTTCAGATTGACCACCGGATAATCGATGAGCAGTCCAATATTAGATGCAATCTGATCCATGAGATCAGCTTCCTCCCCTTTGGGCATTCGCATTTTAGCTGCGACTGACGCCCGATATCAGTTGTCGTCTTGTGCTTATACCATACAGCAAGCGAATGGGATGTTGATCGATATCATGCCATCGCGCGGGTTTTGCACCCAATTTTTTATTTTTGATAAATTCAGCCCCAAAACAGAAAGGCCGGGGAAACCCCGGCCTTCCAGTTATATCGTTGGCTTAGTTCGTCTTGCGAGGCCAGTTGACCTTATGCGAAGCAAAGGCTGATGGAGCCACAACATTGTAAGCACCGTCCTGGATCTGACGCAGAACCATTGGCTTGGCGATGTTGTTTCCAGCTTCGGAAAACTTAATGCCGCCATAGAAAGTCTTCATGTCCGTTGCAGCGATTGCATCGCGAACTTTTTCCTTGTCCAGTGACGCAGCACGCTCGAAAGCGTCTTTGAAAACATACACTGCAGCACTTGCCTGAGCGGTCTGATAAGGCACTTTCTTGCTGGCATATTCTGGATAGGCTGCTTTAAATTGAACTTCATATTCAGCAGCGGTACCGAAGATCGGATCGGAATAGCTCAGCGTTTCAGACCACTGGGTAGCACACAGAATGTCGTTTGCAGCGGCACCAAAGTTACCGGTCACATCTGCTGCTTCACAGTGTGTCAAAGCGATCATTGGTGTTGATATTTTCTGTTCACCAATTTGACGAACCGCAGTGGCGGCGCCTTTGGAGTGTCCAGATACAACCAACAGATCAGGCTTGACCAGCTTCACCTTTGTCAGGATAGCGGTCATGTCAGAAAGGTCGCGTGGCAGCTTTTCGTCGATGACGATCTTCATGCCCAGTTTAGCGGCATCTTCCATAACACCAGCACGGATATCGAGTGAGAACGGATCGTTTTCAACAGCGATAGCCACTTTAACGTCGCCAGCGGTCTTGCCGCCTTCAACAGCTTTTTCACCGGCAAGAGTCACAGCGGAAGCCAGATACTGCTCCGACGTAGACAGCACAGCAAACAGGTACTTGTAGCCCTTGTTAAACAGGGAGCGGGATGCGCCCTCAGCTTCAACCATCGGAATGCCGTATTTTTCGGTAACCGGGGCAATCGCCTTGGTCAGACCGGAAGAATATGGCCCAAGCATATATTGCACTTTGTCCTGGCTGATCAGTCGCTCTGCCAATGTGGCACCACGGTCGCCTTTGGACTCATCATCATAGTAGATGACGTTGAAATTGTAGCATTTGCCACCGAATTTAATGCCGCCGGCTTCGTCGATTTTTTTGATGGCAAATTCGTAGCCATTCTTAGCGTGAACACCGTTGGTTGCATATTTACCTGTCAACGAAATTGCCGAACCCAATGTAATGGTTTCACAATCTGCTGCAGAGGCAATGGCTGTCGATGCCATCATTGCGCCCACGGCGAGGGTAATACTTGTCAGTTTCATTTGCTTTCCTCCCAGAAATTTAGGTCTTTGACCTTCCCAGAATCTGAGCACACTTGCAACAGCAAACGCCCGCAAATCAGGAAGATAATTGGATTTAGTTAAACAGTGCCCGAGAACACGCCGCTCTTACTTTACGGGCAATTCTCATCCACCCGGATAGCAGCGATCAGCGTTCAAGATCAGACTTACGCTCAATAGCCGATGGCACAGCCGTCTTTGCGCGGATCACTGGCTCCAGTCAAAACACCGTTCTCCCAATCAATTGCGACCGCCTGAGAACCACCGATTGGCGTCTCGGCATATTCGATATCATGACCCTTGGCTTTAAGCTCATCAACGACCGATTGCGGCACGACGCGTTCGATCTCGACCTGTCCGGTAAACGGATCGACCATGAACCGGGGGGCATCCATTGCCTGTTGAATATCCAGACCATAGTCAAACACCCGGGTCAGGAACTGCAGATGGCCCATCGCCTGATACTGGCCACCCATCACACCGAAACTCATGACAATTTTGCCGTCACGTTCGATCATGCCGGGAATGATCGTATGAAGCGGACGTTTGCGGGGAGCGATACAATTGATGTGTCCTGGTTCCAGAACAAATCCCTGTCCGCGATTGGTAAAGACGACAGAATGTTTGGGCGTGGTTATGCCGCTTCCCCAGAAATCAAACACCGTGTTGATGAAAGAACAGGCATTGCGATCCTTATCGACCACGGAAATGTAAACCGTGTCGCGATGGGGTGGCAGGTCGAGAGCGCCTTCGGGATGGCGCGCCCGGTCAGGGTCAATATCCTGCCGCAACTGGTCTGCATATTCTTGTGACAACAATTGCTCAACTGCGATTTCAGCCTGCGCCGGGTCGGCCAGATAACGGCTCCGTGCTGCATATCCACGGCGGCAGGTTTCCAACTCGGCATGAATGCGTTCAACGCTCAACAATTCGGGGTGCTGATCCGCATCCTGCATCATGTTCAACATCAACAGGGCTATCACGCCCTGCCCTTGTGGTGGGCATTCATGAATTATGTTGCCCCGAAATTCGGTCGTGATCGTATTTTCATACGTACCCTTGGCTTCGGCAAAATCTTGCAGCGTGTGCAATCCACCTTTGGCCTGCAGCGTTTCAACCATTTCAGCGGCCAGTTCACCGTGGTAAAACCCGTCGCGTCCCTCGGCTGCGATGAGGGTCAACGCGTCGGCCAGTCCCGGATTGTGGTGCATGCTGCCCAGCGCAGGTACTTTCCCGTCAGGCAGGAATACCGCCGCCAGATTGTCATCAGTCTGCAAATGACCAAACAACCGGGTAAAGTCAGACCACACGCGCTGCGACAGGGGATACCCGGACCGTGCATAACCAATTGCAGGCTGCAGCAATTCGGCAAGGGGCATTTTGCCATGATCCGCGTTGAGCTGAGCCCAGGCATCGACGGCACCAGGAATTATGACTGAGTGGGGGGATGTCCGCTCCAATTGTGTCACCCCGAGTTCTGCCAATTTTTCAACCGTAGCTGCAGCCGGTGCACGCCCGGAACCATTGAACGCTATGACTTTGTTCTTGCCCTCAGGGGCGTAGAGGGCAAAACAATCACCACCGATACCGGTCGATTCCGGCTCCACGACACATTGCACCGCACATGCGGCAATGGCCCCGTCCATGGCATTGCCACCAGCCTTCAACACCTCGACCGCAACCTGTGTGGAAAGGGGATGTGACGTTGCCGCCATGCCATTGGGAGCCATGACGGTTGAACGTCCGGGAAGTTGTAGATCACGCATGAAAGAAGCCCTGAAGATGTGTTGCAGACCTCATGCAGTTCGGTTGAACCCACAATTGCCTGTCCTGTTGGAAACCTTGCTACTCTCTCAATATGGCCCAGCGCAAGATGCGTCTGGATTTTATCGAACTGCAATGCGATAGCAGTCCGGAGAATTTCAGAAGCAAACAACCCAGGTGGTAATCAATATGCCCACAGTGGCGCTGCACAATTTGACCAGTCTTTCCCATCAAGATCGTGCTGAACTGATGATCCGCGCGGAAGACGACCTTGCCCCTTTCATGGAAAAGATTGCTCCCATCGTGGCGGCGGTTCGCGACGAGGGGGACGCGGCATTGGTTCGTTTCGCCCACCAGTTCGACGGTGCAGATTTCGACAAATCAACGCTTGCCGCCAGTGATGCAGATTTCGATGCAGCCTATGCAGCGCTGAGCTCCGACTTTATCGAGGTGCTTCGCTATGCCGCAGATAACATCAAGCGGTTTCACGAACATCAATTGCCCGAACCCCAGTGGATGGTGGAAATTCGACCCGGGGCTCATGTTGGTGAGCGATTCACGCCAATCGACTCTGTGGCCTGCTATTCGCCACGCGGGAAAGGATCATTTCCCTCAGTAACGTTGATGAGCGTCATCCCGGCCGTTGTCGCGGGTGTCAAACAGGTCATCGTGTTAACCCCGCCGGGGCCCGATGGCACACTTGATCCGGCAACGCTCGTTGCGGCCGATATCGCCGGCACGCGTCAGGTTTTCAAGGCCGGCGGTGCCCAGGCTGTAGCAGCGGCGGCCTATGGCACGCAGACAATTCCCAGATGCGTCAAGATTGAAGGTCCCGGCAGCCCCTGGCTGGCCGCGGCAAAAGCGATGCTGTCCAATCGGATCGATCCGGGCATGCCGGCTGGCCCTTCCGAAGCCATTGTGTTTGCCGATGACAGCGCCAATCCGGACATTGCTGCCCTGGATACGATCATCGAATCCGAACATGGTGATGACTCTTCAGTATTTCTCGTCACCACCTCTGTCGAACTGGCACAACAGGCCCAGCAACAGATCCCCCGTTACTGGGAAGAGATGAGCGAGGAGCGGGTCGACTATTCCGCCGCCGTCTTAAACAGCAAACGCGGAGGCATCGTGCTGTGCCAATCCAACCAGCAGGCTTACGATTTCATCAATGAATATGCACCGGAGCACCTGCAGGTGCTGTCGGAAGATCCGCATCAGCATGTTAGCCACATAAGAAATGCGTCTGAAATCCTGTTGGGTCAGGATACACCCGGTTCAATTGCCAATTACATGATGGGGCCAAACTGTGTGTTGCCAACATCAGGGGCAGCAAAAACCCGCTCGCCGCTGGGTGTCATGAATTTCATGAAATCCTGCTCTATTGGTGAACTGACCCGTTTGGGACTGCAGGAAATGGCACCCAAAACCGAAATCTTCGCCACTTATGAAGGGTTCGACGCCCATGCCAATGCCGTCGGGCCGATGCGGGAAAAAGCCCGCGGTAACGGTTGAAGCGTCAGGAAGTTTCAAACGTTTGCGCGGCAACCAGTGCTGCGCTGACCATGATATCCAGATGGGCACCACCACCGTTTTTAAACACGGTAATCTGATCCGCATCCGTTCGATGTGCGGAACCGGAAACAAGGTCATGGAGATCGCCGAGAACCGCATCGCGCTCAATGATTCCTTCCAAAAGCGGCGTCTTTAATTCGCCGATATGATCCAACGTGGTGTCGAAACTATCGACAAACCAGCTGGCTCTGTGGTGCAAATCATCATCGGCTTCGCGCATGTCCGCCCGGTAGGCTCCGACCAGATCAACATGCGCCCCGGGACGAACCAAAGCCCCTTTCAGCACCGGTTCACTTGTCATCGTCGCGCAACAGATAATGTCCGCTTCACCGACAGCATCGTCCAGATCAGATGCAATCCTGACCGACTGCTTCAAATCTGAAAGCGCGTCAGCAAGCCTTTCAACACGGGGTGTAGAACGGTTGTATAATACAATTTCAGCAAGCTCTGGTCGCACAGACAGATGCGCACGCACCAGGGGCTCCGCCATTGATCCGGCCCCAACCATTAACAGTGATCGGGCATCCGGACGAGACAGCAGCGCGCTGCCCAATGCACTGTCGCCGGCTGTTTTCCACGCGGTCACTTCGGTGCCGTCAACCAATGCGCTCAACTCTCCGGTTGCGGAATCAAACAGCATGATCTGAGCATGAATGCTCGGCAAGGGTTCACCGCGGTTGGGATTGTCCGGCACAACGGTTGCGGCCTTAACGCCTGCAGCAAGCCCCTCGATATACGCGCTGCGCACCAACATGGTCTTGTTGCCGGCATGGACAAAAGTATCGCCAATATCGGCCTTGGGCAGTCGATGTCCTTCACGAATGGCTTCGATCACCAACGGCCAGTTGGCCACTTTGCGCACATCCGCTGAACTGAGTGTAACAACGTTCATCAATCAATCACAATCGCTGGCCCACTGGGCTGCTCCGTTGCCAGTGCGGTTGCCACATGTTTGGCGATGTCGTTGTAGACCTGGGCATGAGGACCGTTTGGCGCGTCGGCCACAACCGGTGTGCCGGCATCCGATTTCACCCGGATATCCATGTGTAGCGGCACGCCGCCAAGGAATTGCACGCCCAGACGCCGGGCCTCATCCTGCGCACCCCCGTGGCCGAAGATATCTGACCGTTCACCGCATTTGGGGCACACAAACGTGCTCATGTTTTCGACAATGCCAAGTATGGGAACGTTGACCTTGCGGAACATGTTTAAGCCCTTGCGCGCATCAATCAAGGACAGGTCCTGCGGTGTTGAAACAATCACCGCCCCTGCCAGCGGCACCTGCTGTGCCATCGTCAACTGAGCGTCACCGGTACCCGGTGGCATGTCAACCACGAGCACATCAAGCGGAGCCCAATCCACTTCCCGCAGCAATTGGGTCAGAGCAGAAATCACCATTGGTCCGCGCCAGATCATCGGCGTGTCTTCCGCCACCAGAAATCCGATCGACATCACCTTCAGCCCGTAGGCCATCATCGGCTTTAATGTTCGTCCGTCCGCTTCCGGTTTGCCGCTGAGACCCACCAGCCGTGGCAGTGAAGGGCCATAGATATCCGCGTCGAGAACCCCGACTTTCAGGCCCTGATTTTGCAAACCCAGCGCCAGGTTTATGGCTGTGGTGGACTTGCCGACCCCGCCTTTGCCGGAGGCAACCGCAATAATGTGTTTTACGCCGGGTATGTCTGGGTTTTTACCTGCTGGTGCACCGCCGGATGGCCCCGGTGCGGATGCTGGTTTAGGGCGCTGAGGCGAAGCGGCAGACCCGGCTTTGCGTTCAGCGGTCAAAGCGACCATCGCACTCTCGACACCGTCAATCGAAGTCACAACCTTTTGTGCCTGCTCCCGCAGGGGCTCCAGTTTTTCGGCAAGATCTGCTGGGACCGTCAGTGAAAACATCACCTTAATCCCATCCTTGCCTTCAGTGACGAAAGGTTCGGAAACCATCCCGGCAGCGACCAGGTCGGAATCCCCTACTGGCGACTTTATCGTCGAAAGAGCGTCAAAAATTTGTTGCTTCGAAATCGCCATGAGAGCGCTGTCCAATCGTGGAGGAAGGGGCAGCACGAAGAGAGCTTCGCGTCGCCCGGATATGTAAAAACGATCGGTCGTCTCCTTTTCCAAAGAAACACCGACGTCGGTCCGTACCGCAAAAATCAGCCGAGCAGGGAACCCAGTTGCATGGCAATGCCCATGTCGCCTTCGACCTTCAGCTTGCCACTCATAAAGGCCATCTGGGCATTTTCTTCGCCCGACGCAATCGCCTGAAAGACGTCAAGGTCAACCACAACAGTGCAATCCGCCTCTCCATTTTCATTGCTTACCGAAGCCGGGTCGACAGAACCATCAATCGTCAGTTGCCCATCGTCACCGAAATCAAATTTAACAACCCGGCCATCAATGGCCCCTTTTTCAGCAACCCGCGCAGCCATTTCCGTTGTAATTTCGTCCAGAGTCATAACGTCCTCGCATTTGTCCAAAGCCATATTGGCCCACAATTATCATTGTCTTGCCCTCTCATAGAACAAGCGTCATAGTCAACATACCCGTGGGTATGTTTGATACCCCTTTCAAGCCCCAATCCATGCAAAGGACACTCCATGCGTGAAGCTGTTATCGTTTCCACTGCCCGAACGCCAATTGGCAAAGCCTATCGCGGCGCTTTCAACAACACCCCGTCGCAGACCCTTGGCGGTCATGCCATCGAACATGCCGTTGCCCGGGCGGGCATTGATCCTGCGGAAGTGGATGACGTGATCATGGGTGCTGCGATGCAACAGGGTGTGCAGGGCGCCAATATTGCCCGCCAGGCCGCTTTGCGCGGGGGGCTCCCTGTAACCGTCTCCGGAATGTCACTGGATCGCCAATGTGCCTCTGGCATGATGGCCATCGCCACAGCCGCCAAACAGGTTGTACAGGACCACATGCCGGTTTGCATTGGTGGTGGTCTGGAAAGCATCTCAATGGTTCAGACGCCGGAACTGCGGATGGGTGTCGATCCTTCCCTGGTTTCCATGCATCCTCATATTCACATGTCGATGCTTGAAACGGCTGAAGTGGTTGCTGATCGATATAATATTTCGCGCGATGCAATGGACGCCTACGGCCTGCAATCTCAGATGCGCACGGCCGCTGCACAGGAGGCTGGAAAATTTGACGATGAAATCGTTCCCCTGTCCTCCACAATGGTGATGATCAACAAGGAAACAAAAGAACAAACAGAACATCAGGTGACATTGGACAAGGATGAGGGCAACAGACCGTCCACAACCCTGGAAGGGCTTCAGGGGCTCAATGCAGTTCTGGGTCCAGACAAAACCATTACCGCGGGCAATGCATCGCAATTGTCGGACGGTGCGTCTGCGGCCGTCGTCATGGAAGCCAAGGATGCCGAAAAGCGTGGGCTCAACCCGTTGGGAGCCTATCGCGGCATGGCGGTTGCAGGATTGGAACCGGACGAAATGGGTATCGGCCCGATTCACGCCGTACCAAAACTGTTGAAGCGCTTCGATCTGAAGGTTGAAGATATTGACCTGTGGGAACTGAACGAAGCATTCGCAGTGCAGGTTCTGCATTGCCGGGATCACCTGGGCATTCCTGACGAGCTTCTCAACGTGAACGGCGGAGCGGTATCGATCGGCCATCCCTATGGCATGAGCGGCGCCCGTATGGTTGGTCATGCATTGATTGAAGGCCGTCGCAGAAACGCCAAATACGTGGTTTGCACCATGTGCGTTGGCGGCGGCATGGGTGCAGCCGGTCTGTTTGAAGTGTACTGATCCCAGCCCGTTCGATGAGCATGTTGGACCTGCAGATACAGGACGGTGTCGCCCGGTTGACGATCAATCGACCGGAAGCCCGAAATGCCATGACCCGCGCCATGTGGGGTGACCTTGTTGCGCTTCTGCAGGAAACAGCCAGCAACAACAAGGTCCGCTGTCTGGTGCTGACCGGGGCCGATCCCGCGTTCTGTGCGGGAGGAGATGTCAAGGCGATGGTCGATCGTCTCGACGGGAAACACATGCCTTCCTTGCAGGAGGAAACCGATCTAATTCGGGGCTACATGGAGGCATCCCGATTGCTGCACGAAATGGCAAAGCCAACACTGGCCGTGATCAATGGTGCCTGCGCCGGCGCCGGGTTTTCGCTGGCCATGGCCTGCGATCTTCGCCTCGCCAGCCGAACCGCAAAATTTACGACGGCTTTTGCCCGCGTTGCTGGTTCCGGAGACTTTGGTGGATCCTGGTTCCTGTCCAAAATCGTCGGCACGGCCAAAGCACGGGAACTGTATTACTTTGCCACGGGCTTTACCGGCGAGCAGGCAGAATCCATGGGGGTCGTCAATCGCGCAGTGACCGCCGACGAACTGGACTCTGTCGCAAGCCAATGGGCCCGGCAGTTGGCCGAGGGCCCTTCGGTGGCCCATGGGTATATGAAGTCAAACTTTAATCTTGCCGAACATGCATCCCTGCAGGATGTCCTGGATCAGGAAGCGCAAAACATGGCGCGTTCTTTCCGCACCGCAGACCATGCCGAGGCCGCGCGGGCATTTATAGAAAAACGAACCCCCAAATTTGAAGGAAAATAAGATGAGCCAGTCTGTTTCAACCGCAATGCGGGGCGACATCGCTGTGCTGTGGATCGACAATCCACCGGTCAATGCCCTGTCCTATCATGTTCGCGGTGGCATCGTTGAAGAACTCAAAAAGGCTCAGGACAAGGCCAAAGCAGTCGTTCTGGCCGGTAGGTCCAATACATTCATTGCCGGTGCCGACATTCGCGAATTCGGTAAACCGCTGATTGAACCGGCGCTGCCGGAAGTATGCGCCGAACTGGAAGCCAGCGCGATTCCCGTGATTGCCGTGATTGAAGGCAACACGCTGGGTGGAGGCCTCGAAGTTTCTCTGGCCTGCCATTACCGAGTAGCCGGTTCCAGGGCAAAACTCGGTCTGCCAGAAGTCAATCTTGGCCTTTTGCCCGGCTCCGGTGGTACACAACGCCTGCCCCGTCTGCTCAATAACCCGTTGGAAGCATTGACGATTGCATCATCAGGAAAACCGATTGGTGCGAGCAAAGCCTTGTCGATCGGTCTGGTCGACGCGGTCGATGACAACCCGTTTGAATCTGCACTCAGCTTTGCTTCCGAACGCGCAAGCGAAGATTTTGAGCACCGTCGGCTATCCCGGCAAGATCTGACAATGACACCTGACATCGAAGCTGTGTTCGAGCAGGCCGAGATTGATGTAAAAAAGCGTGCCAAAGGAGCAAACGCGCCGTTGCGGGCGCTGGATTGTGTCAGGCAGGCGTATCATCTTGATTTTGATTCCGGGATGAAACTGGAAAGGCAGACCTTTTTTGAATTGGTTTCAACCGATCAGTCGAAATCAATGCGCCACATCTTTTTTGCCGAACGCCTAGCCGCCAAGCCACCAAAGGACGTCAACGGCACCGCACGCGACGTCAAGAAAGTTGGCATTTTGGGCGCTGGCACGATGGGTGGTGGCATTGCCATGACCTATGCTGAGGCCGGGTATCCCGTCACCATGCTGGAAATGAGCGATGCTGCCCTCGACCGCGGACTGGCGGTTATGGAAAGCAACTGGTCGAGGGGAATAAAGTCCGGTCGTATTACGGCCGATGGGGTTGCCGAACGCATGGCCCGTCTCACCCGCACCACACGATTTGAAGATCTGGGTGATTGCGACCTGATCATTGAAGCGGTGTTTGAAACGCTGGATGTCAAACGCGAGGTTTTTGCCAAGCTCGACAAAGTCGCAAAACCCGGCACGGTGCTGGCCACCAATACATCTTATCTCGACATCAACCTGATCGCGGCTGAAACCTCGCGCCCGGCAGATGTGCTGGGCATGCATTACTTTTCGCCAGCCAATATCATGCCACTGCTGGAAATCGTGCGCGCCGACGCAACCGACGACGATGTACTGATGACAGCACTGACGGTTGCCCGCAAAACGCGCAAGACGCCGGTCATCGCCCGGGTGGGTCATGGCTTCATCGGCAATCGCATGCTCACCCCCTACCTGCGTCAGGCCAATTTACTGATCCTGGAAGGGGCATCACCGGCGCAGGTTGATAAGGCTTTGACCGATTTTGGATGGGCCATGGGACCCATTTCAGTCAGCGATCTGGCCGGTCTCGACATCGGCTACAAGTCCCGCAAAGATCAGGACCTGAGTGAGGATGAAAGCCGAATTTATCTCATCGCTGACCGATTGGTGGAAGCGGGACATCTGGGACAGAAATCCGGTTCTGGCTTCTACAGCTACGACCCGCAGACCCGAGCCCGGTCTGAAAATCCGGAAGCGACAAAAATCATCGAAGCCACCCGCGCCGAATTTGGCATAAACACACGCGAAATCAGCGATGAAGAGATTGTCGAACGCACGATGTTTGCCCTGGCAAACGAAGGGGCTCATGTCTTGGGTGAAGGGGTTGCCCAGCGGGCCAGTGATATCGACGTCGTCTACAATCACGGTTACGGGTATCCCCGTTGGCGCGGCGGCCCGATGTTCTATGCAAGCACCGTGGGTCTGCCAAAAATCGCTGATAAGATCACCTCCTGGGCTGAAGGCAGCGGAGGCGTTCACTGGACACCGTCCGACCTGCTGATGTCACTTGCCGCTGAGGGCAAAGACTTCAACGATTATGATCGGGACAATTGATGGGCACTTTGTTTGATCTGACGGGAAAAACGGCGATCATCACCGGTTCGTCGCGTGGAATTGGCAGGTCCATTGCCGAGCAGATGGCGGCCCATGGGGCAAGAGTAGTGATTTCTTCGCGCAAGGAAGAGGCCTGCAAACAAGTGGCCGATGCGATCAATGCCGAACATGGTGATGGCACGGCCCTTGCGGTCGCCGCCAATATTTCATCAAAGCAAGAATTGCAGAACCTTGTCACCGTGACGGAAAATACCTTTGGCCAGATTGATATTGTCGTCTGCAACGCTGCTTCCAACCCTTATTATGGGCCACTGGCCGAAATTGAAGACGGTCAGTTTGAAAAGATCCTCAACAACAACATTATTGCCAACAACTGGCTGATTGGCATGGTTTCTCCCTCCATGATTGAACGCCGGGACGGGGCAATCATCATCATCTCTTCAATTGGAGGATTAAAAGGCTCGCCGGTCATCGGCGCCTATTGCATTTCCAAAGCGGCTGACTTTCAGCTTGCCCGCAATCTCGCCGTCGAATATGGCCGCCACAATGTCCGGGTGAACTGCATAGCGCCGGGCTTGATTAAGACCGATTTTGCCCGCGCTCTTTGGGAAAACCCCGATAACCTGAAATCTGCCCTGTCGCGTACACCGATGGAGCGCATCGGCGAACCGGACGAGATCGCCGGTGCGGCGGTGTTCCTTGCTTCACCAGCAGGCGCCTACCTGACAGGTCAGCAGATCGTCATTGATGGCGGTGCAACGATCAGCTAGCTGCCAAACTTCAGCGCCACTGCCATGACAATTGATCACATCGCCGTTAAGGGGGGTGGATTGCGAACAACATTCGCTCCTATGTGGTGTCAACTGTGATAGTTTGTCACGCAAGGTGCCCAATATGAGCAATGTCGTCATGCCTGAAATGCAACGCGAAAGCCCACGTGGTCATATGAAATGGATTATGGTCACCGCGGCTGTGGCGGTGTTTGCATCGGCCTATGTTTTTTTGCCAATCAGCGAGTGGCTGGTGGGCTTTCAAAGCTGGGTGCAGGCTTTTGGTCCGCTTGGGTGGGTCATCTTTATCGTGGTCTATGCCCTGACCGCTTTTTTCCTGATACCGGGCTCAATTTTGTCGATTGGGGCCGGCGTTGCTTATGGCCTTTGGGGTTTTCCTCTCGTCATCCTCGGCGCCACATTGGGTTCAGCACTTTCCTTTCTCGCCGCGCGTTATGTGTTCCACGACCGGGTCCAGGAGAAGATCAGCCATTATCCCCGCTTCCGTGCGGTCAATGAAGCGATTCGCGATGAGGGCTGGAAAGTTGTCATCCTGCTGCGTTTGTCACCTGCCCTGCCATTCTCACTGCAGAACTGGTTTCTGGGGCTGACCCCCGTCGGTTTCTGGCCGTCGCAGATCGCCACATTTTTTGGGATCATGCCAGGAACACTGCTTTACATCTGGATCAGCAGCCTGGGCGGAGAAGCAGCAGCCGGACAATTGGGAACAGATACCAGCCTGGCGCGCTACATCGGGCTGGGGCTCGGACTGCTCGCTACAATACTGGTGACCGTGATCGTGACCCGCAAGGCACAACAAAAATTACGGGAATTTTCCGTCGACTAAGAAATTCAAGCTGAGATCGCGGCCTATTTGCCCTTCCAGACAGGGTTGCGCTTTTCTGCAAATGCGTTGAACCCTTCCATCATATCCTCACTGCCATAGAGGCGATCAACCGTGGGCAACTGGCGCGTGGTGATCCGGTTCATCGCATCCTGAAAGCGCGAATCCTCCGCCGTTCGCACAACTTCTTTTATCGCCGCGTATACCAGTGGTGGTCCGCTTTCCAAAAGACGGGCCATTTCCCAGGCCTGGTCCATCAGGTCATCCATCGGATAGATGTGGTTGACGAAGCCCCAGCGATGCGCCTCCTGCGCATCCAACCAGCGCCCGGTCAATAACAGTTCCATGGCGATATGATAGGGAATACGTTTGGGTAATTTCACCGAGGCGGCATCTGCAACGGTCCCGGAACGGATTTCCGGCAGGGCAAACGTGGCGTGGTCAGCAGCCAGAATAATGTCGCAGGACAGGGCGATTTCCAGACCACCACCACAGCAAATGCCGTTAATCGCAGCGATCACTGGCTTGTTCATGTCCCGCATTTCCTGCAATCCGCCGAAGCCGCCAACCCCATAGTCGCCGTCAACGGCATCTCCATCAGAACCGTCAGCATTTGACGCTGCTTTCAGATCCCAGCCGGGGCAGAAAAACTTTTCCGACGAAGCGGTCAGTATGGCCACACGCATCTCGGGATCATCACGGAACTCGGCAAAGACATCACCCATGATGCGGCTGGTTGCCAGATCAATGGCGTTGGCCTTGGGGCGATCAATGGTCACCTCCAGAATGCCACCAAGTTTACGGGTCTTGATCGGTTTATCAGTCATCGGTCGTCCTTTTCACTATGAGCGCATCAACGGCAACGCTGCCGAATTGAGAGGCGAAAAGCGGGTTTACATCCAGTTCTTCAAGGCTGTGTGCATGTCTTTGCGCATAGTTAGCAATGCACATAATATTGGCAACCAGCGCATCAATGTCAGCAGCATCGGTTTCACGAAAACCTTCAAGCAGACGGCCTATCTTTAACTGCGACAGGGCGTTTCTGATTTCTGCCTCTCCGCAAGGCAACAGCAGGGTCGCGGTATCGGCCAGCAGCTCTGCCAACACACCACCGGCACCAATGGTCATCGTCAGTCCACAGACCGGATCCCGAGAAACTCCCACAATCAATTCGGCCAGAGCAGGAGCTGCCATTTCCTCAATCAGAAACCGAACACCAAGCCCGCTCATCTGCTGCAGGGCAAGAATGATTTCCTCATTCGTTTGCAGGTTAAGCGCCACTGCGCCGTTTTCGGTTTTATGGGCGAGACCTAATGCTTTCAGTGCGACCGGCCGTTGCAGTGCCCGCAGTGCAGGCTCCAGTTCGGCCATGGTGCTGAAGACAACCCCTTTCGCACAATTCACGCCGAATGCAGCCAATTCAGCCTTCGACTGTGCTTCATCGAGGAGGTGCGGTTCACCGATTGCAGGGGTTGGGTCCAACAGGGGCGCTTGCGCGGAATTTGCCCAGGCATGACCGATCTGTGCCGCAGCTTCGGCAGCAATCACAGCATTTTCCAGTCCGCAGAGAGGGGCAATGCCCTCCGCAATCAACCGTTCCGCAACGGCCTCAGGCATGGTTTCGACAAGACTGGCAACATTGGCCGCCCGAACCCCGGTCTGGCGCACAGCGTCGACAAAACTGTCCAGCGCGCTTTGCCAATCCGCATCATCGCATCGGTCTCCACGGGGATAGTCATTGACCAATAATGCCAGATCAAATTTGGGTTCCAGCGCCCGGACATACATCCGGGTCATAGCGGACCAGTCGCCCCAGATGAACGTGTTGTAGTCCAGCGGATTGGCGACGGTGACGATATCCCCGAGTTCGGATTTCAGTCTGGCCGCCTGATCGGCGGTGTAGGCACGGTAACTGACCGCGTATCCCTGTGTCGCGTCTGCCATCAGCGAAGCTTCACCCCCCGAGCAGGATAGAGAAAGCAGGTCGGCACCTGATAGCGGCCCACCGACATGCAACAACTTCAACGTTTCCAGAAAACTGTCCAGTGTCGATACCCTTGCAATGCCAAGACGTTCAAACAATGCATCATGCGCCGCGTCTGATCCGGCCAGCGACGCCGTGTGGGTTAGTGCCGCCGCCCGCGCCTGTTCAGACCTTCCAACCTTGATCGCAACGATCGGCTTTCTGAGCTTGGCCGCCATAACTGCCAATTGTTCAAACTCTTGCAGATCATCCAGTCCTTCAATGTGCAGGCCGAGGGCCGTCACCCGCTCGTCCTGCAACAAGGCCATGCCAAGGCGAGACAGCCCCAACTGTGCCTGATTGCCAACCGTCATCACCATGGCCAACGGCAATCCGCGGCGTTGCATCGTCAGGTTAATGGCAATGTTTGAGGACTGGGTGAGGATCGCGACACCCCGCTCACAGGGTTTCGCGCCATGCTGATCGGGCCAGAGCGCCACGCGCTCAAGACTGTTGACGAAACCATAACAATTGGGACCGATGATCGGCATGTCTCCGGCAGCGCTAATCAAACGTTGCTGCAGGTCCTGGGACCCCTTGTTTTCCTGATCTGCCTCGGCAAATCCGGCAGCATAACAAACGGCACCACCGGCCCCGATCGCTGCCAGATCTTCCACCATGCGAATAGACAGTTCCCGGTTGACGGCCACATAAGCCGCGTCCGGCGCCTGCGGCAGGGCATCGATCGAGCGCAGGCAGGGACGCCCCAGCATGGATTGCCGTGTCGGATGAATGGGCCAGATCGTGCCAGAAAACCCCAGTTTGTCGCATTGCTCGACGACCCGTTCCGCCTCCTTGCCACCAATGACGGCAATCGAGCGCGGGTTGAGCAACCGTTCCAGACCGGACACATTCGGACTCATCCGCCGAGGGGGCGCAACAGCGCGCGGCTGATGATATGGCGCTGAATTTCCGATGTTCCTTCCCATATCCGTTCAATACGGGCATCGCGCCAGATCCGTTCCAGCGGCAGTTCGTCCATCAGGCCCATACCGCCATGAATCTGGATCGCCTCATCAGCGACCATCGCCAGCACTTCGGATGCTTTCAATTTGGCCATCGCCATGTCGCTGTCCGTACACTGGCCGCTGTCAAATTTTGATCCAGCTTCCCAGGTCAACAATTCTGCCGCCTTCATCTCGGTTGCCATGTCGGCGAGTTTAAAACTCACTCCCTGAAATTTTCCGATCTGCTGGCCAAACTGCTTGCGTTCCGTGGCGAATTGTAAGGCATGGGCAAAGGCCCTGTCCGCCCGGCCCAGACAGGTGGCAGCAACCTGCAAGCGGGTTGCCCCGAGCCAGTCATTGGCAACTTCAAACCCTTTGCCAACCTCGCCGAGGACGTTTTCATTCGGAACCCGACATTCATCGAATTCCAGAACCGCATTGGTATAACCGCGATGGGAAACATTGTTATAGCCATCACGCACGGCAAATCCCGGCGTGCCCTTATCGACAAAAAACGCCGTTATCTGCGCTTTTGGACCGCGCGGGGTTTCCTCTTCACCGGTTTTCATGAAGCAAATTGCGAAACCGGCAATGTCGGCATGCGAGATGAAATGTTTGGTGCCGTTGAGTATCCAGTCGTCGCCATCCTGCCGGGCGCTTGCTTTCATGCCACGCAGATCCGAACCGGCACCGGGTTCAGTCATGGCAAGGCAATCCCAGGTTTCACCCCGCAAACAGGGTTCGAGATATTTTTCCCGCTGCGCCGCTGATCCCGCACAAAGGATATTAGACGGCCGCGCAACACAGGTCCAATGCAACGCATAATTGGTCCGGCCAAGCTCCTTTTCATACAAAAGCCAGGTCAGGGTATCGAGGCCGCCACCACCAAATTCTTCGGGAATGTTGGCGCCGTATAGTCCGGCCTGCATGGATTTTTGTTGCAGTTACCGGATCAGGTCGGGCTCCAGAACACCAGATCGCTCGATTTCCTGTTCGTGCGGATAGAGTTCATT
>CAJQPW010000032.1 GCA_905480295.1 uncultured Rhizobiaceae group bacterium
ACTTCGCCCTGCCCTTGGTTTGCATGACAGTCGCCTGTCGAAAATAACGCGCCGGGGACGAAAACCGGCAACCAGAACGTGGTCCCGGTGGTAAGATCGCGAATATCAACATTGCCCCCGTTCATCCGCGGTGGAATTGTATCAAGGCGCCCTGGTTCCAGTGGAGCAACCCCGACACAACCGGGCATCGGCTCAAACGGCACAACGATATCGGCAATTCCAAAATGACATTGATCACCTTCCAAGCGCCAGTGATGCAGATAATGGCCATCAAAATCGCCATCCAGCAGACCAAAGCCGGGTTTATGACCGGTCCAGCCCCAACCCTTGTGTTGCATGTCGATGATCTCAACCTGCAATGCATCCCCCGGCGCAGCCCCATCAACATAGACGGCTCCGTTCAACGCGTGGACAAGGCTGCGGTCGGTCGTGGCATAATCTTCGACGGTCGAATCCGGCGTCAGTTGTCCGGTCGCCTCCAGACATTCAAACACAACCGTGTCGCCCGGTTCGATCGTCAAACGCGGTTCAGCGGAATTGTCCCAGAAAGGTTGGGTTACGGTGTCATCAAGATAATGGGTGGTCATGAATGTGTCTCTTTTGATTAATCCAGCGCGCCCGAGACACCAAATTCTGTAAATGTCTCAGCTACAAATCTCATAACTATTGTCACGGCAGGACCTTGCAACGTCGAAAGCCTTCTTCAATGACCGCTTACTTCAGAACCGGTGGAATTCGATTCATCGATTTCTGCTCATAGGCATAGGCGATGTTCAGCAGACTTGTTTCCCGCCATGCCTTAGAGAAAAAAGAAATTCCTACAGGCAAACCGTGCACGTAGCCGGCAGGAACGGTCACGCATGGATAACCTGAAACAGCCGCCGGGCAAGCGCTTCCTCCAGACCGATTGTCGCCATTAACCAGGTCTATGAGCCACGGTGTGCAGGTTGTAGGAGCGATAATTGCATCAAGTGCATGTTCGCTAGTCAACTGATCAATACCCTCATCACGGCTTAGTCTTCTGCAGGTCTCCTGCGCTTCTAGATATTCGGCACTTTCCAGACCTTCAGTTGCCTGAGAACGTTCCGACAATTCTTGCTGAAACCACGGCATGACCTCATCAGCATGCTCTTTGTTGAATGTGATTACGTCTTCCAATGACTGAATCCCACCTGGCTGATCCCGCATCGACAGATAGCGGTTGAGGCCCACCTTGAACTCAGTCGCCATGAGCACGTTCTCAGCGGGGCGGATATCCGACATTGGCGTCAGTTCGAGATCGTCAATGACTTCGGCACCGCATGAACGCAGATCGTCAATAGCATTCAACATCAGTTGGTCGACACCCTCGTGGAATCCACAATAATTTCTGGCAACACCAATGCGCGCGCCTTTCAGGGCATCGCTATCAAGAACCAATGACTTGATAGCAGTGCAGTGGGCTTCACCTCCCTTGGTTGTCTCGTCATCGTCATCTGGGCCGCAAATGCTGGCAAGGATCAGAGTCGCATCGGATACCGATCGGGCCATTGGACCAGCCGTGTCTTGCGTGTGGGAGATGGGGATGATTCCACTGCGGCTGACAAGGCCGACTGTTGGCTTGATGCCAACAATCGAATTCATTGCAGATGGGCTGACAATCGAACCGTCCGTTTCTGTACCTATGGCCGCCACGCAAAAAGCTGCCGCAACGGCAACGCCTGACCCCGAGCTGGACCCGCCCGGAGAACGATCCTGAGCGTAGACGTTACGTGTTTGACCTCCACGACTGCTCCACCCGCTTGAAGAGCGTGTAGAACGGAAATTTGCCCATTCGCTGAGGTTGGTCTTTCCCAACAAGACGGCACCTGCACGTCTTAACTGGCTAACAACAAATGAATCCTGCTCGGCTGAAGGCCCAACCAGCGCCAGTGACCCTGCTGTGGTCATCATCCTGTCGCCGGTATCCAGATTGTCCTTGACCAGAATCGGCAGTCCGTGGAGTGGGCCCCGCACAGCGCCCCCTGCCCGCTCTGAATCCAGTGCATCGGCGATCTTCATTGCATCAGGGTTAAGCTCGATGATGGTGTTGACTTTGGAATCGAATTCTTCAATTCGGTCCAAACAATGCCGGGTCAAACTGCGCGCCGTTATGTCGCCGTTTGCCATCTTCTCAGCCAGGCTGGCAATTGTCTCCTTTTCAAGATCAATCATGGTCATGTCTAAACGTCTTTCACCTCACGTACATCAAGGTGATCTCTCAATCCATCTCCGAGAAAATTGATGCTTAAAACGGTGAGCATGATAGCAATCCCGGGAAACAGACCCAGCCACCAGGCCCGAGAGATAAAGCTTCGTCCGTCAGCCAGGATTAATCCCCATGTTGGTGTATCTGCCTCGACCCCAAGTCCGAGAAACGACAAGCTTGCTTCACCTAAGATTGCGTAGGAGACACTGACCGTCGCCTGAACGATAATGGGAGCAGTGGCATTTGGCAGGATGTGCCGCCACAATATCCTAGCGCTGGATGCACCGGAAACTTTGGCTGCAGCAATATACTGCTCCTCCTTGATGGTCAGTACCATACTACGGGCAATGCGCGCAAAGTCGTCGAGAAATGCGAGCGAAATTGCGATGATGATATTCAGCAGACCAGCCCCGAACACGGCCACCAGGTAGACGGCAATAATGAAGTTGGGAAACGCCCACTGCAAATCGATATAGCGCATGATGACGTAGTCGATCCATCCACCATAATATCCGGCCACCAACCCCAGGGCCACGCCAAACACCAGGGCAATCAAAACCGTAGATACACCAACAAAAAGTGAAATCTGAGTACCATGAATTACCCGGCTCAACAGATCGCGCCCCAGATCATCGGTTCCAAGTGGAAATTGCAGTGAAGGCGGCATGAGCATGTCAAAATCCAGACCGTTTGGATCATGAGGAGCTACCCAGGGAGCGAACAAGGCAAAGAAGGCAAAAATTGAGAGCACAACAAGGCCAAATACAGCCTTCTTGTCGCTGGAAATATCTTTCAGAAAATTTGATTTTCGGCGCACGATTGTAGTGTTGTCGTCCCTGCCGAACGCATTTGCATACTTTGTCACGATTGGTACCTGATACGAGGGTCAACAAGGGTGTAAAGGATATCCACCAGCATATTCGAGAAGACGAAGATGGCTGATACAATCAAGATCGAGCCCTGAACTACAGGGTAGTCACGGTTCAAAATGCTCTGGATCAACAGACGTCCCAGTCCCTTGATGGCAAATACATTTTCAACAACAACGGCCCCGGACATCAGTAACGCAAAAGCGATGCCAATGACCGTGATGACGGGAATTAGGGCATTGGGGAACGCATGGCGCAAAATGAGCGTAAGCTCACTCAGTCCTTTGGAACGCGCAACATGCATATAATCTGCGTTAAGCACTTCCAGCATTGACGAGCGGATCATACGGGCAACAATCGCCGAAAACGCCGTTCCCACAGCAATGGACGGTAATATCAGATGCGAGAACCAAGGCCAGAAACCTTCCGATAGGGGAACGTAACCAATCGCCGGAAGCCAATGCAGATTGGCGGCAAATACAATGATCAACAGTATGGCCAGCCAAAAATCTGGCATCGAAAGCCCTAGGAATGCAGCAAAAGTCACGGTGTAGTCGAGCCCGGTATTCTTGCGAGTTGCGGCAATCAGGCCGGCCGGAATTGCAATTGCGGTGGCCACAACGAAAGACAGACTGGCCAGGGAAAGCGTTCGGGGCAGAGCCTCGGAAATCAGCTGGCCAACCGGCGCACGACTGCCATAGATGGAATTTCCCAAGTCCCCCTGTACTGCATACCACAACCATTTTCCGTATTGGACATACATTGGTTGATCGAGGCCAAGTTTGCTGCGAATCTCTTCGATGGCATCGGGATCGCCGACATCAAAAAGCATGGCGGCGATGGGATCACCCGGTACAAGACGCAACATGAAGAAAACCAATGTGGCGACGGCAAACATCACCAGAAAGGCTCCAAATGTGCGTTTAAGAAGATAGCCAGTCACCATCGCCTCCATCGTTGTCGCATAAATCCGGGCAATCTGAAGACTGCCCGGAGATGATGTTTGGGTCTAAGTCGGTCAGGCCTTGAACGACACGCGATCCAGGTCGACCAACCCAGGTATCCTGCTCTGTTTGGGGAAATCGATCTTGGTGCTGTGGACCAGAATATTTGCTGGATGGAACAGGAAGATCGAGGCAACCTTGTCAGAAGTGATCTTGTTGGCCTTCTGAACCAGAGCTTTGCGTTTGTCCGGATCGGCTTCGACGCTCTGCTCTTCGATCAGAGCATCGACTTCCTTGTCAGAAAAATAGCCGAATGGCATTTTTTCCTTGTCGCGTTTGCGACCATTGAACTTGGAAGCTGTCTGCATCCAGTCAACCAGACCATCATCAGGGTCGAAATCCCCACCACTACCCGAGCGACGCAGATCCCAGTCCATCTTGTCGAAATGTTCAACATTGACGCTCCATTCCTGTGTAACAAGCTGGATATCAATATTGAGATTCTTCTTCAGGATGCTCGCCACGACCTGAGCTTCCCGTCTTCCCGATGGAGTTGTAGTAAGAGTCAGCCTGGGGAAACCTTCGCCGTTGGGATAACCTGCCTCCGCGAGAAGTTTCTGGGCTTCCTTAACATCGAAGCTCTGGTTGCTGGTTTCTCCAATCTTGTCGTCGTAGTAGAATCCCATGGCCGGATTAATTGTGCCATAGGCAGCCGTCCCACGACCGAAGCGGGCGATTTTCAGATAGCGCTCGCGATCCATGGCCTTGGCCAAGGCCAAGCGTACCTTAAATCCACTCTCCTTCATCAACTCGGATACTGGCTTGTTGAAGTCGGATACTTTCATGGCTTCGTGCCAGGGGCTGATCCAAACAGACTGGAAGCCCGGGCCAGCGACCTCATCAACCACTAGGTCGGGGTTGGATACAAACCGGTCAATCAATTCAGGAGCGATGGGGTTGCCACCGATCAGTTGAATGTCACCGGATTCAATCGCTGCTGCCAGTGGTTCGGCATCACTGATTGGCTTGATGATAACCTTGTCCAGTTTTGGACGTTCCGGGTCGTAGTAGTTGTCGAACTTCTCAAGGACCACGCCCTGTCCAAGCTGATGTTCAACGACCTTGAAGGGACCGGTTCCCACAGGAGCCATGCCGTAGGCCGATGCGCCCATCTTCTCAAGACCACCCCTGCTGACGATTGTCATGGCGCGACCACTTGAACGCTCCAGTGTTTTTGTGAGGAACGATGCCTGAGGGTTCTCAAGCATGAACTTCACCTCATAGTCGTTCAGCTTTTCAATGCCCTTGACGTTCTTGATAACCCGTGAGTGGATCGACTGATTTGTATCTTTCGAACGATTGAAGGTGAAAAGCACGTCTTCAGCTGTAAACGCATCGCCGTTGTGGAACGTAACGCCCTCACGGAGTTTAAAGACATATTCCCTGCCGTCGTCCGAGACGGTCCAGCTTTCGGCCAGGTCACCTTCACCAACCAGATCGCGGTTGATATGCATCAGACCACTGAGGACGTTTGAAGATATCTGGAACTGAACAACCTGGTTGATCTGAGCAGGGTCCAGCGTGACAATTTGCCCAACACCAGACCAGCCACATGTCAGCGTTCCGCCGGCTTTGCCTGCTGCCTGTGCATCACGGATAAGACCACCTGTCGGCATCATGCTGGCGGCAGTCAGTGTACCGGCCGCAGCCATCAACCGCAGAACTGTTCTACGTTTCATGTTGGGCCCGGAGAGCTCGTCGCTTGTAAGGCCGAAAAGCGGATCTTTTGGATCAAAATCATGGGCCTGGGCAAATTCCTGCTCAAGCATTGCCCGGTTTGCAACCTGCAGCGGGTCATTTTTTTTACTGGTCATTGGAGTACTCCCTGTTGGTGATTCATTCGAGGTTTCTGTCATTCAGACATGTGGACAGGCGACACGCCGCCCATCTGGAAGAGTGTTTGCTATCGGAGTTTCAATACGGCAGCTGTCCTGTGCCATGGAGCATCGTGGGTGGAATGCACAGCCCGGTGGTGGGTTTCTCGGGCTGGGGACTTCTCCGGCTACAAAGTCATGACCACGCTGCGCCTCCAGGTCCGGATCAGGTACTGGCACGGCCTCTAAAAGTGCCTGCGTATAAGGATGCTTGGGATCTGAGAACACCACGTCGGAATCG
>CAJQPW010000033.1 GCA_905480295.1 uncultured Rhizobiaceae group bacterium
AAACGGCCAATCTCCCGTCTTGAACAACCCGCATCTCGCAGGCAGTTCAATTCAATACGCTCGTCAAGATCGAGCTGGCTGTAGTTTCTTCCCATTGTACCACCATGATAAGGTGGTGCACTTGGTTTGTGAATCTAGCGGAGGGAAAGGGTGCATTGTATTAAGGAGACTCAAGCAATATTCCTTGCTAATTCATCCGCAGTCGGGTACGAAAAAACGATGTTCGGGTTACAAAACCCGGGAGTAGTTTGTGGAGCAAGTGTGTTTTGGGCAGCCTCCCTTTGATGGGATTTCTAAATCGATTTACGAATTGAGCGTGGAATGGAATTTTGAGGGCAACGGAATGAGAACAATTCTCGTTTATATATCGTTAGCGCTAGCGGCGTGTTTATGGCCGGGGCTCGTTGCAGCGCAACAGTCTCAGGCTTGCACCTGCACCCCGTTGCCGAATGCCGATGAAGAAGGGGTTGGGCAGATTTTGCGCACCAGCGGCAGAGTCTCCTACGCTGGTCCAAGGCGGACAAGGGCTGCCGCGCCTGGTACTGTAATGCGCCTTGGGGTCGATTACATCGTGGGCCCTGCGGGCAGTCTTGGAGTTGCCGTTGGTCAAAGCTGTACGGCATCTGTTGGTCCAAGTTCTATTGTAACTGTCTCAGAACTGACCAATGGCAATTTATGTCTTCGTGTAGCAGAACTGGAGCCGTCAATTGGCGAGCTACGTGATGTGAGCAGGTTGACGAAATCTCAAAGAGATTTAATTGGGTTTTTGTCCACCACTTCATTCATTATTGGCGGTGCTTTGCTCACAATGAGTTGGTGAAGCAGTTCACGCGGTGTTAACCGGCGCGTAGGAAATTTGTGATGGTTATGGCTCGTTGAGTCAATTCGTTGCACCTGCAGGAAACGTTCATGATCGACTTGCATAGTCATATATTGCCTGGAATAGACGACGGTGCCCGAAATTTGGATGATTCTTTGCTGATGGCCAAAACGGCGGTCGCGACAGGTACCACGGTTTTGGCCTGCACCCCTCATATCAAGCCGCCGACCTACTTGAACAATGGTCCAGCGATCGACGCTGCAGTAAACTTTCTAAGGTCGCAGTTGGAACTAGCTGATATTCCGCTAGAATTGGTCGTTGGAGCTGACATTCACATCAATCATGATCTGCTTGATGGATTGAAAACTGGAAGATTGCCAACGATAAACGGATCTAGGTACTTTTTGTTCGAGCCGGACCACAACGTACTGCCCCCAGGTATGGAGCGGTTTTGCGCATCGATTCTGGCTGCCGGTTTCATACCAGTGTTGACCCATCCGGAGCGGTTGGTTTGGATCGAACGGCACTACGACCTGGTGTGCCATCTTGAGGAAATGGGTGTTGCCCTGCAAATTACCGCAAGTTCCATAACCGGTGGATTTGGCAGACGCGTTCAACAGTGGTCGATGCGCATGCTTGGTGAAAACCGTGTAGATATCATTGCAAGCGACGCCCACAACAATACAAATCGATCCACGAGTTTGAGCGACGCCTGGACTCTTGTGGAAGAGCAGTTTGGATCGGCTTGTGCCAATCAGTTGTTGCTGGAAAATCCCCAGCGTATACTGCAGGATCAGCCACTTTTGGAAAAAGCGCGAGATTGGAACACAGTTGCGCCACAAAAGCACGGTTGGTTAAATTTGATCAACCGGATATCTAGCAAATAGGCTAGTGTGTAACCTGTACTTCAATTATAATCACTTGCAATGGCTATTGCAGGTTTTGAAAACAAATTAGCGAATTAGGGTTGAAAATGAATCTCCGGCTGGATCTCATTACAGAATTGCCGGCGCTTCTAAAGTTGCCAGCATGTGTGATTTTTTGCCTCACAATGTTGGTGCTGGCAGGCTGCAATACGTCTGGTTCAGCAAATACCGCTGGTTCAGCTAACAGCTCTTGTACAGTGAATTGTCCGACCCCCTTACAAGCGGGGGGGACTGGCGATTTGAATGTCGTCAAGAATCTTCCGCCTCCGAGTTCAGCTGGCAATACTGACGAGCTCCGGATCTCGGAAAATGATTTGCTGTCGGTTGATGTGTTTCAGGTAAATGATCTTGATAGGGAAGTGCGCGTCGCGTTTAACGGTAAAATATCAATGCCGCTAATCGGCGACGTCGATGCTGCTGGCCTTACCTTACCAGAACTGGAGAGAAGGCTGGAAAGTCGTTACGGTGAAAAATACCTGCAGTCTCCGAATGTGACCGTGTTTTTGAAAGAATCCGCCGGCCAACAGATAACGATGGACGGAGAGTTCCGAAAAACCGGAACACTCAAAGTCAACAACAATAGTAGCCTTTTGAAGGTCGTGTCGCGGGTGGGTGGATTATCCAGCATCGGCGATAACGACAAGATATTTATCTATCGCACGTATGATGACGGCAATAAGGTGGCCCAATACTCCATTACAAAAATCAGAAAGAATGTTAATCTTGATCCTCGGGTTTATGGCGGAGACGTGATCGTTGCTTTCGCATCAAACACCAAAATTGCCACGCAGACGTTGAAACAGGCTTTAGGACTGGCCGGATTGGCTGCAAAGGGAGTTGCAACGGGGGGGGCGCTGTGATTTTTATTCACGGCGAAATGGCTTACAATGTTGCATGAACGGCTTCCTCCACCCAACGGACAAGTCGCCCTTACAGGGCAAAGTGCAAGCGTGCCGCAAGCCTATTACCCTTATCCGCCGCAGCAAGTGGGTGCGGTTCCGCCAGAAGACGACTTCAATTTTGATCCGATCAAATTGCTTTGGTTGGTTGTTCATCACCGTTGGTTGATCGCAGGTTTTCTCGCCGTCGGCCTGGTTCTCGGTGTTCTGTACACCTGGTCCCAAACGCCTCTCTATCGTTCTTCAGCAAAGCTGGAAATCGTAACGAGTGGGGCTCGAGTTATCAAAGAACTGGAGATTTTTTCTCAGTCGAACAGCTATACAGTATATCAAACCTATCTAGAAAAAATTCGGTCCAGAGACCTGGCAAGGCGAGTGGCCTACCAATTGAACTTGAGCGAAAACTCTTCGTTTTTGCAACCAAGGGCCAGCTTTTCCTTGATGAATGTCTTCAGAAAAGCCTTCGGCATTTCCAATACGATCAATCTGAATGACATTGCCCCTGAACGTAGAGAAGCCTGGGCTATTGGCTATGTTCAGGGGGGAATATCAGCTCAGATTATAAGAAACACAAGCATAATCAGTGTCAGCTACAGTCATCCGGATCCAAAATTTGCAGCTACAATTCCAAACCAAATAGCGAAAAGCCTTGTAGATCTGAACACCGATTCAAGAAGCCAGACTTCTGATCTTGCCCGCCAGTTCATTCAGGAACAGGTCATTGAAACAAAAAAGAAATTGGAAAAATCTGAGGTTGCTCTTCTCAACTACGCGAAAGATCAAGGATTGACGACAACGGGCACCGCCGGCTTATTGTCGCAAAACATCGAAAAAATTAATGGAGCAATCAGCGCAGCTATTGAAGAGCGTCTTCTTGCTGAAAGTTACATAGCCCAAATCAATGAAGGATTCGCTGCTTCAATACCGCAGGTGACAGAAAGTAAAGCGGTACAGGCTGCCAGACAACAGTTAGTAGAATTGCGATCCACATATCAGGAAAAACGGGCAACCTTAAAACCAGAATTTCCCGAAATGCGCAGATTACAGGCGCAGATCAACGAAGTGAACCGGTTGTTAAATCGAGAGATTGCAGCGGCCAGTCGTGCCGTTGAAATTTCGCTGAAGCAGGTAAGGGAAAAGGAAGCATCCTTCCGCGTAGAACTGGCAAATTTGGAATCGAAATACGCAGCGTATCAAGAGAAGAATATTGAATATACGATTCTCAAACGCGACGTGGATTCCAATCGCAAACAATATGATTCGCTGATTGATAAATTGAACAATCTGGCAATTGGATCCGAATTGAACACCGCAAACATCAACGTTGTAGACCAAGCCGTTGTCCCGGGAGCTCCCTATCATCCCAGACTGCTTCGTAACGTGGCAATATTCGTGGCATGGTTTTTGGCCTTGGCTGGTGGTATTATTTTAATATTGGAGCTGCTCAACAATACCTTTTCAACTCCGGATCAAGTCGAATCTGACCTCGGATTACCCGTTCTTGGAATAATTCCAGATGTCCCAGAAAACAAAGTCGAGGAGTTGTTAAACGACAAAGCTTCTTCCTTGTCGGAATCCTATCGAACTTTGCGAACGTCTCTTCAGTTTACCGGAGCGGACCAGGACATAAAAACGCTGCTCGTGACGAGTTCGGAACCATCGGAGTTTAAGTCATCGACCTCTTATCGGTTAGCGGTGGAGTTTGCAGCGCTCGGCAAGTCGGTTCTTGTGATCGATGCAGATTTGCGCAAGCCAAAACTGCACCGCATGTTTCGGACTGATAACACCGTGGGACTCAGTAATGTGTTGAGTAATGTTGTGCTACCGCAAACAGTGCTCAATGTCTTTCGCACCACCCACAACCCGAACATCACTTTTCTTGCCGCTGGTACCATTCCGCCAAATCCAGCCGATCTGTTGGCATCACAGAAGATGTCGATGCTCCTGCGCTTGTGTTCAAAAAAGTACGATCTGGTAATAATCGATTCGTCACCGGTTATGGGGTTGTCTGATGCTGCTATTTTGAGCCGCAGCACCGACGCCGTTCTGTTCATGGTTTCATCAAAACAGGTTCATCGGAAAGCGGCCCAGGAAGCACTTAAACGCTTGCGGGCAGCAGGGGCCAATGTCGTTGGCACAACGATAAGCAAGTTTGCTATCAGCAAAACGGACTACAACTACGCCTACCGATATATGAGTTACAATTACTATTCATATGAAGCCGACACACCAAAGCTGGAGAAGCCTTCTTCCCATGACACGCCTGCCTCAAGCTCTGGCCCGCTTGCCCTTGCTTCTTCTTGGTTTGATCGTTTCTCTAGCCGTTTTGGCTAACGCAACGAGCCGATGGTTAGAACAGGATTTTCCTGAAGCGGCTTTGACGACCAACCCGCTAAATAGCCAAGCGGTGCTTAATATAGGCATCAAGGAATTCTCTGGTGAACCCGCCGCGGGCAGGTCGAAAAATTTCGACCTGTACCGACATGCCAAGGATTATGCGCCGGCTGATGCAAGACTTCACAGCATGCTTGGAATTGCCAAGGAGGCCGCGGGCAACGCTGCCTCTGCCCGCGAAGATTATTCTCAGGCGCTACATTTGTTGCCAACGGAATACCAGGCACTGGCGCGTGTTTTCGTCCAGAATGTGGACGAAAGACAATATGATGAAGCAGCCCGAAAAATTGAATTGTTTGTCAGACGCTGGCCTCAACTTTTTGGCATTTTAAGAACATACGTGATTGAAATGTCTCTGGAGAAAGATGGTCTGACTGCTCTGGAAAAACTCGCCATCAATTTCCCGAAGGCCAGGCAGAGTTTGGTCGGCATGATCGCTGGCAAAAATGGAAACTTGCCGGCCGCCTATGACCTGGTTCAAAAGTGGCATGCTGGTGGGGTTGCTCCCTTACAAAGCGAAATTTTGACGGTTGAGAAAGCTCTGATCCGTCAAAAGAGGCCAAATGCGGCATACGAATTTTTCAGCAGCACGCGATCTGAATCTGTATCGAATGCAGCCGGTTATATCTTCAACTCCGACTTTGCCTTGCCGTTCTCTGGCAGCGTTTACGATTGGAGAATTCGCAAACAGACTGGTGTGACCATCAATCGTGTCGAGATTCAACCAGATGATCAGGTTCCGCGGGAACGCCAGCATTATTTAAACGTGCGGTTTCTTGGCAACCCACTGCAATTTCGAAATATTTACCAGACCATCAGATTGCCATCGGGCACCTATCGTTTGGAGTTTTTGTTTGCGATGAACAATTTGAAAACCCCGAAACCACTCAAATTCAATCTGACTTGTACCGACACACGGGAAAAACTTGTAACCCTCGAAATACCAAATGGCACATCCGTCGCGTCACGATTGGAAGCTCTGTTAACGGTGCCGACGGGTGAGTGTCTTTTTTCCACAATCGAGTTTAACCATGCCTTTGTTCCGCTGAGTTTCCGCAATCGGTTTGAGGGTGAGTTGAA
>CAJQPW010000034.1 GCA_905480295.1 uncultured Rhizobiaceae group bacterium
CCCGACAAAAAGGAAGTGCGCTCTTTCAGCCGACCCAGGGCAATTGCGGTGTTGTATACCGAGCCACCGGTGACCGGACGCAACACATGTTCACCACTTGCATTGACGTCTGGCAACATATCGATCAGCGCTTCGCCACAGCATAAAATCATGTTTGATTCCAACCTTTTAAGTTAAATGTGAAGACTCGGAAAATTCGAAAATTATCGGCTTTGAGCAAACGCTACTGCTAAACCCGGTTGCCGCTGAGTGTCCAGTGTTAAAATGTATTGCGTGCCTCAGCAGGCCATTTTCGACGGATTTGAATGCCACCCGATGCGATGTCCTTTTGGTGTCGGATAAGCACTGTTCCATTCCCTTGCAGCCTTCAAAATTTTGCCGAATGTCACTCGGGAACAGCTGGTCCTGAGATCACGCAATCTGTCCAAAACTTTCGCAAAGATCCGCTTGGAATTGACAGCGTCAACAAATTGCCTTCAATTTCTTACACGATAGTTTACGCGCGTTAAATATAGATTGCGGCATCAATTGCAACTGGATCGTGCGCGGACGGGGCGGAATTTGCAGAATGGCAGGTGGATCGGAAGATGAGTGCTGAAAAAATAAAGAACATGGAAGAGTTCGCCGCCAAATGCGGTGTTTCCCGTCCGACAGCGTCAAAATATTTCAACGATCCGAACAGCGTGCGGCCCAAAACCCGCCTTCGCATCGAGGCGGCACTGGAGCGATACAATTACCGACCCAATATTTATGCGATCAACCAGAACCGGCGTCTGACCAAGACCATCGGCATTGTTGTCCCCTATCTGGCTGATCCCTTTTTTGCTGAAATCGCACGCTATCTGGAAACCCGCTGCATCGAAGCCGGATACTCGCCTTCGCTGTTCAGTTCGCACGGCAAGCCGGAACTGGAAAACGACAATCTGGACACGCTGAGATCGATGAAACCGGCCGGCGTGCTTTTTGCGCCGCTGGGGCGCTCTTCGGATCGAGAATTTGTAGCGCAGTTTTGCCAGGACGTGCCCACCGTGCTTTTCGACAGTAACATTGACGGTGTTGGCGATGTGTTTATCGGGTCTGATAACCCTCAGTTTACCTCTTTGATGGTGCAATATCTGTGTCGCACTGGCGAACCCCCCTGCTTTTTTGAAATGAAAACTCCCCCCAATCCAAATGCACGAAAGCGTCGGCTCGGATATCTGGATGCAATGCAGAAACAGGGTCACGAACCGCACATATTTGAAGCCCAGGGAGAGGGCTGGGCGCTGGAAGAAATCGGTCACCAGGAAGGTATCCGATTTATCGACAGCGGTGAAATGCAGACCAAGACTGTGCTGTGCAGCAACGACCGATTGGCGATTGGATTTCTCGCCGCCTGCTACCAGAAAGGGCTGCGGGTCGGCATTACCGAGGATTGCGACCTGCGTGTGGCCGGTTTGGACGGTCACCCCTTCTCAAGCTACACCTGCCCGTCGCTGACCACCGTATCCCATGACTATGAAGCCATTTCGGAACGCAGTGTGGAAACGCTGTTTACAATGATTGAAAATGACAGCAGTTCCGGTTCCCGGCGGGAAAAACTTTTTGAAGGAAAACTGCTGCTGCGCTCATCCGCCTGATTTTACAAAACTTTGCGCGCGTAAAAAAAATATTGACCACGCGTATAATTTCGGTTAACCTCTTCCACAGTTCAGCATACCAAGGGAGGAAAACCGGATGCTTTCTAAGAAACTACTATGTTTGTCCAGTGCCGTAGCCATGACAGTGGCCACAAGTGCTCTGGCTGATACACTCACCATCGCAACCGTGAACAACGGCGACATGATCCGTATGCAGGGTCTGACCGACGATTTCACAAAGAAGACTGGCCACACTGTCGAGTGGGTCACTCTGGAAGAGAACGTTCTGCGTCAGCGCGTAACGACCGACATCACCACCAAGGGTGGTGCTTTCGACATCATGACCATCGGCATGTACGAAACTCCAATCTGGGGCAAAAACGGCTGGTTGGTTTCTCTCAACGATCTGTCTGCAGACTACAATGCCGGTGACATCCTGCCGGCAATGAGCGGCGGCCTGTCTTACAACGGCACCATGTATGCAGCACCGTTCTACGGTGAATCTTCAATGATCATGTACCGCACCGATCTGATGAAAGCAGCTGGCCTGGAAATGCCAGAAGCTCCATCCTGGTCATTCATTGCCAAAGCGGCACGTGCGATGACCGATCGCGATAAGGAAATCAACGGTATTTGCCTGCGCGGTAAGGCCGGTTGGGGTGAAGGCGGCGCTTTCATCACTGCAATGTCGAATTCATTCGGCGCACGTTGGTTCGACGAAAAGTGGAACGCTCAATTCGATACACGCGAATGGTCCGATACGCTTAATTTCTTCGTCAACATGATGGGTGACGCAGGTCCTCCCGGATACGCAACCAACGGATTTAACGAAAACCTGTCGCTCTTCCAGCAAGGCAAGTGTGGCATGTGGATCGACGCGACCGTTGCTGCTTCTTTCGTAACAAACCCGAAAGATTCGACAGTCGCCGATAAGGTTGGATTTGCACTGGCGCCAGACAATGGCATGGGTGTCCGTTCAAACTGGTTGTGGGCCTGGGCTCTGGCCATTCCTGCCGGTACACAAAAAGAAGCTGCTGCAAAGCAGTTCATCGAGTGGGCAACCGGTACAGGATATATCGAACTGGTCGCGTCAAAAGAAGGTTGGGCAAATGTTCCTCCTGGCGCACGGTCTTCTCTGTATGCGAACCCGAACTACAAAAAGGTTCCGTTCGCAAAGATGACCCTGGATTCCATCCTGTCGGC
>CAJQPW010000035.1 GCA_905480295.1 uncultured Rhizobiaceae group bacterium
CTGGCTCGCTTCCTCGACTATGTGCAAACCCATGATGATGCCTGGATTTGCTCCCGTGGAGAGATCGCACGGCACTGGCGGCACACCCACCCGGCCAAAATTTAGGCTTGACCATTCCGTGGGACACGACACATTGAGATGATGAAACGATCATTCCTATCTTCTGCAAGCGACGAACGGGTGCCCGGTGTTCGGCTTTTCTACAAAGAAGCCATGAAACAGCGGCGACTGCCATGGCTTCAACAGACTTGGATGATGGAATGTCTTATTGAAAAACTGGCGATCCTGATTGCTTGCAGGCATGGTGGCGCTGAAGTTGAACTTGAAACCGAATTGGCTGGGTCGCTATGATTGCTCTGTCCCGTTTGAACGAATTCAGTGACGCTGAGTTTGTCGCCTGTCTGAAAGATATTTTTGAACATTCCCCCTGGGTGGCGGAGCGGGTTGCAGCATTACGGCCGTTTAAATCGGTGAGAAGTCTGCAGGTTGCAATGGTGCATGCGGTGGAAGAAGCTTCCCAACGCGAACAGATCGACCTGATCTGCGCCCACCCTGACCTTGCCGGAAAGGCTGCCCGGGCCGGTGGATTGACCGATTCATCAACATCGGAGCAGGCCGGTGCCGGTCTCGATAGCCTCAGCGATGACGAATATTCCGAATTTCACACGCTCAACGACCGCTACAAGGCAAAATTCGGTTTTCCCTACATTCTGGCGGTCAAGGGGCACGACAAGCACTCGATCCTGAAGTCTTTCTCTACCCGGCTCGAAAACGACGTTGAACGCGAGCAGATCGAAGCGCTGAAGCAGATCGGAAAGATCGCCCGTTTCCGCCTTGAAGCCTTGCTCACCCACGAGGAATAAAGTTCACAATGTCCAAGCTTTCTACCCACGTACTCGACACCGCCAATGGTCATCCGGCGCAGGGCATGACGATCGAATTCGTGCGCAATCCGGGATCGGGTGAAACGGTGCTGAAAACCCTGCTCACCAATTCCGATGGCCGCACGGATGAACTGCTTCTTTCTGAATCAGAAATGGCAGAGGGGGAGTATGAACTGCGGTTTGATGTGGGTGAATATTTTCGCCGAATCAGCGGAGATTCGTCATCCGCCGGCTTTTTGAATGTTGTGCCGGTCCGGTTCTCGATCTATGACGCGAGCCAAGGTTACCATGTTCCGCTGTTGTGCAGCCCCTGGTCTTTCTCCACATATCGAGGAAGTTAGAAAAACTCGTCAGATGGTGCATCAACTTGTTGCCGACGGCGAATTCATGGCCTATAGAAATCGCCGATGGCACTCAGTGTTGCCATTCGCAATACGCGCCTGCTGGGGCGTGGCCAAGTGGTAAGGCAGCGCCTTTTGGTGGCGCCATTCGCAGGTTCGAATCCTGCCGCCCCAGCCAATCTCTTCTAAAGAAGTTTTCCCATCACCACGGCCGTGTCGAGCATGCGGCAGGAAAAGCCCCATTCATTGTCATACCATGCCAGGACACGCACAAAGTTGCCCTCGGTCACCTGGGTCTCAAGCGCAGCGATATTGGATGAATGTTCGTCATGGTTGAAATCCGACGACACCAGCGGTTCATCGCAATAGTCCAAAATGCCCTTCAACGCCTGATTGGATGCACTCTTCAAAGCTGCGTTCACCTCCTCAGCGGTCGTGTCGCGCTTGGCAAGAAACTTCAGATCAACACAAGATACGTTAGGGGTTGGAACGCGGATTGAAGAGCCGTTCAGCTTGCCCGCAAGTTCAGGAAGAACCAGCCCGACCGCCTTTGCGGCACCGGTTGATGTCGGGATCATGGACAGGGCAGCGGCACGGGCACGGTGAAGGTCCTTATGCGCCGTATCGAGCGTCGGTTGATCGCCGGTGTAGGAATGGACCGTGGTCATATAGCCTTTTTCAATGCCGAATTCCTGATGCAGCACCATTGCCACCGGTGACAGGCAATTGGTCGTGCAGGATGCGTTCGATACAACCACGTCATCGGCGGTCAGCGTATCATGGTTGACGCCGTAAACCACGGTTTTGTCCGCTCCGGCACCGGGCGCGGAGATCAACACCCGCTTGGATCCGTTTTCCAGATGCAACGCCGCCTTGTCGCGCGCTGTAAAGATGCCTGTACACTCAAGAGCAATATCAACGTCGCCCCAGGGCAGTTCACGGGGATCACGAAGCGCGGTCACCCGAATTGGCCCCCGGCCGACATCGATCGTATCGCCGTCCACCGTCACCGGGGCCGGAAAGCGGTTGTGAACGCTGTCATATTTCAGAAGGTGAGCATTGGTAGCCACCGGTGCCAGGTCGTTGATTGCAACGACTTCAATGTCGGTTCGGCCGCTTTCGATCAGTGCACGCAAGGTGTTACGTCCGATACGACCAAATCCATTGATGGCGACTTTGAGGGTCATGGGGTTCTCCGCAGATGACAATTTGGAAGGAATTTTAATCGTTTTAAATCATTTCGCTCGCTCTGGTCAACGCAGTGAATCAATCCTGTGTTGCAAATAATTTTGATGAATCATCTTGGCGACATGATCGTGACACCTTAGATTTGGCGGAAAGACATATCTGGATATCTGAACATGACCGCATGCATCACTGGCTGGGCCCACTCAAAATTCGGCCGCCTAGAAAGCGAAACCGTTGAAAGTCTGATCACAGGGGTTGTGACCGAGGCTCTCGACAATGCCGGATTGCAGGCATCGGACATTGATGAAGTTTATCTTGGACATTTCAACGCTGGATTTTCAGCACAGGACTTTACCGCCAGCCTTGTTTTTCAGGCATCTGACGATTTTCGCTTCAAACCGGCCACACGGGTGGAAAACGCCTGTGCCACCGGATCAGCTGCGGTGCATCAGGGTATCAAGTCGATAGCCGCCAAACAGGCGCGTCACGTGCTTGTGGTGGGGGCAGAGCAGATGACGACCACACCGGGGCCGGAGATCGGCGCTAACCTGCTGAAGGCTTCCTATCTGCCGGAAGATGGCGATACGCCTGCCGGATTTGCCGGCGTATTTGGCAATATTGCCCAGGCCTATTTCCAGAAATACGGCGATCAAAGTGATGCCCTGGCTGCCATTGCGGCAAAGAATCACATGAATGGCGCCGCCAATCCCTATGCCCAGATGCAAAAGGATCTGGGTTTTGATTTTTGCCGTGCCGAAAGCGACAAGAACCCGTTTGTTGCCGGTCCACTCAAACGAACGGACTGTTCTTTGGTGTCTGATGGTGCCGCTGCCCTGGTATTGAGCGATACCCAATCGGCTCTCGGCATGGACAAAGCTGTTGCCTTCAGGGCCACGGCGCATGCCCAGGACTTCCTGCCCATGTCCAAACGGGACATTCTCCAGTTTGAAGGATGTGCGACCGCATGGTCGAAGGCGTTGGCTGATGCGCGTTTGAGCCTGGACGATCTGTCCTTTGTTGAAACCCATGACTGTTTCACGATTGCAGAACTGATCGAATATGAGGCCATGGGCCTTGCCGAGCCGGGGCAGGGGGCACGGGTGATCCTGGATGGTGAAACGCAAAAAACCGGTCGCCTGCCGGTCAACCCGTCCGGTGGGTTGAAATCCAAGGGCCATCCGATTGGTGCAACGGGCGTATCCATGCATGTATTGACCGCAATGCAGCTTACAGGCACGGCGCCGAAGGGGATGCAGCTCGACAACCCTGAATTGGGCGGCATATTCAATATGGGTGGTGCAGCCGTTGCGAACTACGTTTCTGTGCTCGAACGCATCAAGTAGCTGAAAGCAGGCTGAAGCTGCCAAAGGCCGGAATGGTTATTCCAAGATTGGCTGGATTTATTCCCGCCACCAGGCCGAGAAAATTAAATTCGATGCCGGAATGGAGACCGATCACCAAACCGGCATAACCGCCGGCCGACAGGCGCAGTTCCCCGCGTGGATGAAATTCGATCCACCGTCCGCTTTCAGGATAATCACGCCCCACAGCCGTGGTTGGTGTTTCCGCCTCAAATCCGGGTACGGCACGAATGATGCTGGCCACGAACGTGTTGGAGTTGGGGCCCGGCCACAGGGTATAATCTCCGCGTTTTTGCCATTTATATTCTGCTATTGATTGTTCGATCTTGGGGATGAGGCGTTCGGCCTGTGCACCCTCTATGACCCTTTCGATGACAGGATCGTTGGAATACCAGCGCGCATCGGCCGCGTAGGCGTTTTTGCGCACCGGCCGTCCCCATCCGACCACATCATAGCGGTCATATCGGGCAGCGTTCTTCGATTTCAGGACCAGCCAGGAATGGGTTGCAAACGCCCCCTTCAATCCACCGGTTCGCGCTGAAAATACAAAGATCTGAGCCCGCGGTTCAGCCGCAGCATCGGGCAGAATGGATGCGCTGTCCCAATTGGCCCGGTTCCAGCTGGAAGGATGGTCCTGCATTGCCCAGACGCCAAAATGCAGCAAAGCCGGGGCAATGAAGGTGAAAAACAGAAGTGCAGCAATTTTGAAAGTCAGACGCAGCATTGAACCAGCCCAGAATTCAGACATCCATGACTGTATATCAATTGCGGAGCAAATGTGGCCTGTCCTGATGTCGCAGACAGAATTGATCCGGATTCGGGCTAGCTCACGAGATTGCGTTCAATCGTGAGGTGGGGGAAGGGGTTGCGTTCGCCCATTGCCAGATCCCGGGTGACGGATTTTGTCCATTCATGACCAATAATGGCGCCGTTTTTTGCCCGATCAATAATGTTGCCTGTAATCGAGGTTGAACCGGCTCCCTTGACCACAGACACGGCGATTCCTTCACCGGCATCACGGATAATGTTGTTTGAGGCAATTACATTGCGCAGGTATGGTCCCCAACCCAGGCCGATCCCGAATGTCGGGGCGGCTTCGATGACATTGCCTGTCACGCTGGTATCGGCTTCGGCAAATATGCCAATGCCAAATCCGGAAAACTCTGCCTTGTAAGGGCCGTCCGTGCTGAGGTTACGGACCAGATTATTGGCGCAGACGGACAGGCGACCACCTTCGTTGAAATTGGCGATGGAGATGCCCGTCGTACCGCCATCGACAATGTTGTTGGCGATCAATGAGCCCTGGAAGGAAAATTCGGAATAGATGGCGGTTTCCCCTGAACGCAGGCAGGTATTTCCGGTTATCTGTGCATTGCTGGCGCTGTTGGCGCGGATCGATGAAAAGGCGCAGTCCGAAACATGATTATTGGAAACAATGACGCCATTGCTGCGGAACAGGTTAATACCGTTGCCCTGTTGTCCGGTTCCTCCGAGGCGGGCGCCGATTCGTTCGACGCGGTTGCCGGTGATGATCGAATTGTCATCGCCTGCCTGCCAGCGGTGTATCAGGATGCCGCCATTGGAACAGTCTGCAACATGGTTATTGGTCACCGACAGACCGGTGGCGTTGACGCTGTAAATTCCGGCAACGCCATCAGCACCAGAGATGGAATTGCGTTCGATCCTCCCACCGCATGTATCTAGTGACAGGGCGGCTCCCTTGCTGCCCATGAACTCGCAATCGTCGATCTGCACGTTGGCACAGGCCCGGACGGTCAGCAGGCCAGCCATTTCGTCTCCCAGTGGTCGGTTTAGCCCGTCCAACACCAAACCACTGAGCTCCACCCGTTCACACCCCAGTCCGGAAAGCAGATTGCCACCGCCGCCATACAAAATGCGTGAAGTGCCAGAAATGCCCATCAAACGGGCTCTGGATGGAAGGTCAATATTTGAAACAACGTAGGTTCCCGGCGGCAGGAATACAGGTTTGTCCTGTGTGCTGGCCTGGTCTAGTACCCGTTGCAGCAATTGGCTCTGGTCGTCTGTTGCATCTGGACGGACGCCAAATTCGGTCACATCCAGCGACCCGCGAAGGTCACTGAATCCAGAATTTGTCCCTGATGTTCTGGCCACGGCAGGGACGACCGTCCCGATTGTGGGCAGGATCAGGCCGGTGGATGCGATGCCGGAGAGGAATGTGCGTCTTTTCATGTGCCAACTTGAAACAGGATGACGTTATGCATGTTAGCGATGCACACAGCGTGCCATTCCTGCAGAGTTGCAATGAGAAGCGAATTGCGTCGGCTTGGCTGGGGCTTTATAAGCAACCGAAATTAGCAACTTGAGAGTTCCCCATGCTGGAAGACGGAAAAATATACCTGGGCACCAGTCGCACGCCGGACGACCAGCTGCAGAAACCGGAATATCTGAACCTCAAACTGGCTAACCGCCATGGATTGATTACCGGTGCAACGGGTACCGGTAAGACCGTTACTTTGCAGATCCTGGCTGAAGGGTTTTCCAACGCGGGTGTGCCCGTCTTCTGCGCCGATGTAAAAGGCGACCTGTCGGGGCTGGCCAAGGCCGGCAAAGGCAAGGATTTTCTTGAAAAACGCGCCCAGGACATCGGACTGGAAGATTACGAATATCAGGATTTTCCCGCAATATTCTGGGATCTGTTTGGTGAACAGGGCCATCCGATCCGTACCACCGTCTCGGAAATGGGACCATTGCTGCTCTCGCGCCTGATGGATCTGACGGACGCCCAGGAAGGTGTGCTCAATATCGCTTTCCGCATTGCCGATGAAGAGGGGCTGCTGCTGCTCGACATGAAAGACCTGCAGGCGATGCTGACCAATCTGGCAGACCGGGCAAATGAGATCTCCAGGCGTCTCGGCAATGTGTCGAAACAGTCGGTTGCGGCAATCCAGCGCTCATTGCTTGTGTTGGAGCAGCAGGGCGGTGATCACTTCTTTGGTGAACCGGCACTGGAAATCGCAGATTTGATGCGCACAACCCGCGATGGCCGTGGTTCGATCAATGTGCTAGCGGCCGACAAGCTGATGATGTCACCCCGCCTCTACGCCACATTCCTGCTGTGGTTGCTGTCGGAATTGTTTGAAGAATTGCCGGAGGTTGGAAACCCCGACAAGCCAAAACTGGTGTTTTTCTTTGATGAGGCCCACCTGCTGTTTGATGATGCGCCGAAAATCCTGGTCAAACGGGTCGAACAGGTTGTCAAACTGATCCGTTCCAAAGGGGTTGGCATCTATTTTGTCACTCAAAATCCGCTGGACGTGCCCGATGGGGTATTGGCCCAATTGGGCAATCGCATTCAGCATGCACTGCGCACCTATACACCGCGTGAGCAAAAGGCCGTGAAAACGGCGGCTGAAACCTTCCGCCCCAACCCTGATTTTGACGCCATCGACACAATCACCAATCTGGGTATCGGCGAGGCTTTGGTATCTACCCTTGCCCGCAAAGGGGTTCCATCCATGGTTCAGCGTACCTTGATTCGCCCACCCCAGTCGCGACTGGGGCCGTTGACGAAGGCGGAACGGCGCGATGTCGTGAATTCCAGCCCGGTCAGTGGTCAGTATGACAAGGATGTTGACCGCGAATCCGCATTTGAAATTCTGACCAAACGGGCGAAAGAAAAGGCGCGCGCCGAGGAAGAACAACGCAAGCGTGAGGATGAAGAAAAGAAACGGTTGCGCGACAATCGGGCCCGGGGTCGCAAACGCCGGTCCAGCCGTCAGTCTGTTGGTGAAGCGGCGATCAAATCGGTGACCCGCTCAATTGCAACGTCGCTTGGCAGGGCATTGGTTCGCGGCATTCTTGGCAGTCTGAAACGCGGGTTTTAGCTGGCTATACCGGCTTTCCGTCGGCGCCAATCAATCCATTCAGATCGGCAAGCACCAGTTCTGGCAACAGATCGAGATATTCGTCCGGTTGGTTGCCCCGGTTGCACCAGACCGTGCGAAATCCAAACGCCGTTGCCGCAGCGACATCCCATCGGTTTGAGGATTGAAACGAGACCGCGTCGGGGTACAGGCGATAGTCGTCAACGACCATTTGATAGACTTCCGGCATGGCCTTGAAGCGGTTGATGCGGTCGACAGAAATTACATTATCCAGCAAATCACTCAGTCCGGCTGATTTAACCGCCGCCTCCAACATGCCAGAAGACCCGTTGGACAAGATGCCGGTGCGTGCGCCTGCGTCTTTGAGTGCTTTCAAAACGGCTGGAACTTCAGAAAAACAATCAAGTTCCCAATAGGCATCCAACAACAGGCTCTTGGAACTCTTGTCGGCGTTGGGGAATTTTTCAAAGGCATAATCCAGCGCCTGTTTGGTCAGTTCCCAGAAATCCACATATCGTCCCATCATGGTGCGGGTCCAGGTGAATTCCAGTTGCTTGTGGCGCCACACTTCAGAAAGTTGAGCGTGATCTTCCCCCACTGCGTCTGCATGTTTGCGGACGGCAGCGTGGACATCAAAAAGTGTTCCATAGGCGTCAAATACGTAGGCGCTGTGCATTTCAAATTCTCCAGATTTGCTTTACTGCACAGCAGGTTGATCATTGCGTCAAGCTGCTATTCGCGCGAAAGTGAGGAAATTTCTTACGATGGATACTAATTGTCTATGACTGAATTCAGTGAGACCTGGACCTATAAAGATGAGGCCTGGCACGAGGGCAATGTTCCCGTGGTCGGTGCCCGGGAACATGCATTCTGGCTCGGCTCCAGCGTATTTGACGGAGCCCGCGCCTTCGAGGGCGTAACCCCCGACCTTGATCTGCATTGTGAGCGTCTGAATCGCTCAGCAGAAGCGCTCCGCCTCAAGGCCACCAAAACCGCAGAGGAGATCACCAGCCTGTGCCGGGAAGGGGTTGCAAAATTCGCACCCGATGCGGCGCTGTACATCCGGCCGATGTATTATGCCTGTCAGGGTGGCCCCCTGGCGGTCGCCGCACTGCCGGAATCAACAAAGTTCATCATCGCCGTTTACGTCACACCGATGTCCAAACCGACGGGTTTCAGCGTGACAGTTTCACCGTTCCGCCGACCAACCCAGGAATGCATGCCGTTGGATGCCAAGGCCGGGTGTCTGTATCCCAACAATGCCCGGGCGCTGATCGAGGCGGGCGAGCGGGGTTATGACAACGCGATTTTGCTCGACTTTCTCGGCAATGTGGCCGAACTGGCAACGGCCAATATTTTCATGGCGAAAGACGGTGTGGTCTACACACCGGCTGCCAATGGCACGTTCCTTTCCGGAATAACCCGCCACCGCGTCATTTCGCTTCTAGACGAAGCTGGGTATGACGTGCGACAGACAACGTTGAAGGTTTCAGACTTCGATGGAGCCGACGAAATATTTGCAACCGGCAACATGTCAAAGGTGATGCCGATTACGAAATTTAAAGACCGAGATTTGCAGCCCGGGCCAATTGCGGCCAGGGCGCGAGAACTATACTGGCAATATGCACACGCACTTGCCTGATAAATATTGACCCACGAGGAGACCAAAAATGGCTTTTACCCTTCCTGACCTTCCCTATGCATACGACGCTTTGGGCGAACATATGTCGGCTGAAACGCTGGAATATCATCACGACAAACACCACAAGGCCTATGTCGATAACGGCAATAAACTGGCCGATGAAGCCGGCATGTCCGACAAGTCTCTTGAAGAGATTGTTGTTGCCAGCCACGGCACCAATGCCGGCCTGTTCAACAACGCTGCTCAGCACTATAACCACGTGCATTTCTGGAACTGGATGGCCCCAAATGGTGGCGGCACTTCACTGCCCGGTGACCTGCAGGCGGCAATCGATTCCGACCTTGGCGGCTATGACAAGTTCAAAGCCGACTTTATCGCAGCTGGCATGACTCAGTTTGGGTCCGGATGGTGCTGGCTTTCGGTCAAGGACGGCAAGCTTGAGATTTCAAAAACTCCAAATGGTGAAAACCCGTTGGTGCATGGTGCCAGCCCAATCCTGGGTTGTGATGTCTGGGAACATTCCTACTACATCGACTATCGCAATGCGCGCCCCGCTTATCTTGAGGCTTTTGTCGATAAACTGATCAACTGGGATTATGTTGCTGAGCTGTATTCAGCTGCAAAATAACCGGATCGCGAATGCGTTTTAACGCACTCGCCACACCTGTTGAATTTCTGATCAGCCCCGCCGATTGGCGGGGCTTTTTTGTGATGCCGGCTAAACTTTTTCCGCTGCTTTCAATGCAAAGGCATAAACCAGCGCCACTTCTTCCAGGTACGCAAAGCGTCCTGTTTTGCCGAAATGGCCGGACCCCATGTTTGTCTTGAGCAGGATGGGTGATGTGCTCGATGTGACTTCGCGCAGCCTGGCAACCCATTTTGAAGGCTCCCAATATTGTACCCTCGGATCTGTGAGGCCTGAGAGGGCAAATATTGGCGGGTAAGCCTGTTCCACGATGTTATCGTAGGGAGAGTAGCCGGCGATAATCTGATATTCCTGCGCGCTTTCGATCGGGTTGCCCCATTGGCTCCACTCACCGGGGGTGAGCGGCAGCGATGCATCGAGCATGGTGTTCAAAACATCCACGAAGGGAACCTGGGCAATGATTCCTGAGAACAGGTGTGGCGCCATGTTGGTCACGGCCCCCATCAGCAGCCCGCCGGCTGAACCGCCCATGGCAACAATTTTTCCTTGCCCGGTAAATCTGTTATCCGCCAGGTAGTTTCCACTGGCAATGAAGTCTTTGAAAGTTTTCGGTTTTCCAGCTTTCTTCGTCTGTTCGTACCAGTGCCGTCCCTTTTCATCACCGCCGCGAATGTGAGCGGTGCAATAAACAAAACCCCGGTCCACCAGACTCAGGCGATTGGGTGAAAAACTCGCCGGCATGCCCATGCCGTAAGATCCATACCCATAGAGCAGGCAGGGGGCGGAACCATCCAGCGCCGTGTCCTTGTGATGCAACACCGTCAGCGGAACATGGTCGCCATCGTCGGTCGGGGCCTGCAGCCGTCGCACAACATAATCTTCCGCTCGATGCCCGGATGGAATTTCCTGTTCCTTGCGCAAAATACGTTCGCGCGTCGTCATGTCATAGTCCCATACCTGGGCCGGTGTGGACGGTGAAGAATAGGAAAACCGCAAGTCGGTCGTATCGAACTCATAACCAGAACCAACCCCGAGGGAATAGGCTTCCTCGTCGAATGAAACCGAGTGTTCTTCACCGTTTTTCAACTCGCGAATGACGATGCGGGGCAGGGCGTTTTCGCGCTCCAGACGCACCATGTGGTCTTTTACGATGAAAGAGGAATCCAGCAGCACCGATGGGCGATGGGCGACCAATTCGACCCAGTTGTCCTCGTGGGGGGCCGAAATATCAGCGGTGACGATGCGAAAGTTCTCCGCACCATCTGAATTGGTGGTGATGTAGAGCGTGTCTCCATGCATATCGACACCGTATTCGTGCCCCGCACGGCGCGGACAGACGGTGATCATATCAGCGCCGTTTGTATCAGCGGGAAACAGTCGCACCTCGTCTTCGTCATTTTGACCGGTGTGGAGGATCATCCATTTGCCATCCAGCGACTTGCCAATATGGACATAGAACCGGGGGTCGTTTTCTTCGTATATCAGCTCGGCACCTGCGCCAGGGGCCTTGTAATAAACCGCATTGGGGCGATGGTTTTCATCAACCTTGACATAGACATAACTGGCATTGTCAGAGCACCACTGGAAACTGCCGACATCTCTGGTCAGTTCGGCGCTGTCTTCGCCACTTTCCAGGTCGCGGATCCGCATGTGGTGAAACTCTGATCCGTTGGTATCCACACTCCAGGCGAGTTTGCGGTGATCAGAAGAATGTTTCATCAACCCGAGGGCGAAATACTCCGTGCCCTCGGCTTCCGCCGGGCCGTTGAAAAGAATGGTCTCATCGCCACCGTCCCGATTTGAACGGGTAAACAAAGGGTATTCCTTGCCCTCTTCATAACGGCTGGCATAGGCATAGGGACCATCCGGGGAGGGAACAGAGGAATCGTCCTGCTTGATGCGCCCTTTGAGTTCCTCAAACAGAGTTTCCTGCAGGCCGGTCGTATCGTCCATCAGGGCTGTGTAATAGGAATTTTCAGCGTCCAGGTAATCGCGAATATCCTGCGGCAATGCCGATGGATCACGCATCACCTCCTGCCAGTTTTCCGCCCGCAACCAGTCATAGTTGTCGGTTTTCTCGATGCCGTGATGGGTCACCCGCACCGGTTTTTTGTCAGCAACCGGTGCGCTGAGCTTGGAGAGGTCAAAAGCCAATTATTTGTCCTTGGTTCAGGTGTTTTCTTGGTCGTCGGAACCATTGTCAACGAACTGCATGGCCACCCCGTTCATGCAATAGCGCAATCCCGTTGGTGCCGGTCCGTCGGGAAAGACATGGCCAAGATGACCGTCGCAATCTGCGCAACGTACTTCGGTCCGCTTCATGAACAATTTGCGGTCGGTGTGTTCGGTTACGCTGTCTTCGTCTGTCGGTGCATAGAAGCTGGGCCAGCCAGTGCCGGAATCAAATTTGGTCGCCGACTCAAACAACGGTTTTCCGCATCCGGCACAAACGAATATACCTTCTCGTTTTTCGTCGTTCAGAGGGCTGGTGAAGGCACGCTCTGTGCCTTCTTCCCTCAAGACATAGAATTGTTCAGCAGATAATTCCTGCTGCCACTGGTCTTTTGATTTATCGACTTTTGGCATCATTGTGTCTCCCTGTATCCGCATCACTTAGGTGCAGCTGCGATCATTGACAAGCTGCTGTTTTGTCGAATTTCGTCAGGAAACCGTGATCAGATTAATGGCAAGCGCGGCACCCAACAAAATCGCTACCCAAAGGACCATCGCACCGGTCCTTTGAACCTGTTCCAGACGTCCACCGGGGCCATACAGACGCTCCAGTGCTGTCTGGCCGGCCTGAACAGAGATCAACGCACCCCGCGCCAATTCTCCCCAAACCGTGCGCACGACAGCAACAACAAGACCGAGGAAAGCAGGGGCCAGTTTACGGTAGGTCCAATCCACATCGAGATTGATGGTGCGCGTTTCCGCAGGGAAAAATCCGTATCTCATCAACAGGGCGAAGGCGAGAAGCGCAAACACCAGCAATTGCAACTGCGCTAGTATATGGCCTGCCGTATAGGGCACGTAATTCACATCGTATGGCAGCAGCGCGTACAGGCTTGATGGAAAGACACCGATGAAAATGCAGGCAAATGCAGTAAGTCCCATTGCAATCAGCATGTGGGTCGGTGCTTCCTTTGGGCGTTTGCCGCTGTCGTGTGAGAAGAAAGCAAAATAGGGAATTTTAATACCCGAATGACTGAGCACACCGGCAGATGCAAAGACCAGCACGGCCCAGACGACCGGGTATTGATTTTCAGCAGCAGCATCAAGGATCAGGGATTTCGAGACGAAGCCGGAAAACAGCGGGAAGGCCGAAATCGACGACGCGCCGACGATACAGAATACCATGGTCCAGGGCATGGTTCGGTACAGGCCACCCAATTCAGATGCCTTCGACGTACCGGTTCTGAACAGAACCGCACCAACGGACATGAAAAGCAGGGACTTGTAGAGGATGTGGCAAAACGCATGGGCGGCGGTGCCGTTGAGCGCAAGTTCCGTGCCGACACCCACACCAACCACCATGAATCCAAGCTGGTTGTTCAGCGAATAGGCCAGCACGCGACGCAGGTCGTTTTCGATCTCGGCGAAGAATATCGGAAACAGGGTCATGACCGCGCCGATATAGATCAGCATTTCGGTGCCCGGAAACGCCCGCGCCAAACAGTATACGGCCATTTTGGTGGTGAAGGCGGACAGGGTGACTGTGCCTGTCACCGTCGCGGCCGGATAGGAATCCTGCAGCCAGTTATGCATTAAGGGAAAGGCGCATTTGACGCCGAAAGCCATGAAAATCAGCCAGACACCGAGGTCCCAGCTTTCAGGCCCGGTGCCTGTCAGGCGATCAAAGGCAATGGAACCGCTGGCGCGATAATGCAGCGCAATTCCGGCAATCAGGATGACGCCCGAACCGATCTGGATCAACAGGTAACGCATTCCGGTCGCATAGGCCCCGGTGGTGCGTCTCGCCCAGATCAGGAATACCGATGCAAGAGCCGTTCCCTCCCAGTAGACGAACAGGGAGAGGAGGTCCCCCGCAAAGACGGCACCAATTGCGGTTCCAGCATAAAGCAGTGTGGCAATCTGCTGAACAGAGTCACGCACATGCCACGCATAGATGCCTGACAGGAAAGCGGCCAGCGAGAAAATGAGCCCGAAGATGGTCGACAGCTTGTCGACCCGCATCATGGTGATTTCCAGCCCGCCAAGCGTTGTGATTCCGTGCAGGCCCGGTGCGGCGTTCCAGATCAGATAGCCGCTCAGGATCGGGACAATCAGCGTGACCAATGCCCGCAATTCGCCCTTCGGCAGCAAGGGTAAAATCAACGCGCCAAGAACGAACAGATAGACCGGAGAAGCAAAATAAGGAGCGAGCAATTCAGTCATCACCATGCTCCTTCACGTCGAGTTCGACGTCGGGATAATCTTCAGCATCAACCACGTTGGGCGCGTAGTAATCTTCCTTCCGTCCGATGATGGATTTCAGAACCTTGGTGGCGAAGATGATGAAGGCAAATGCGGCAAAGCCGAAAAACCCATAAAATCCGAACAGATCTTCGCTTTCAAATTTGCCATGCCGCAGGTGAAAGAAATCACCAATGAAAAGCAGCACGCAGAAAATTGCCAATCCCTGAATCATGCGCTTGATGATTTCTGGTTTTTCAAGCGCTGTCAGTTTCTTGCCAATGGCAGTGATCTTGTCGTTTGGACCGGTGGGCATGGTTACGACCCTCCTGATACGATGGGGGCAAGAAAGGCCTGAATCTCACCGGCGTAGAAAAACAGCACGAGACAGCTCAGAGCCGTGATACAGGGGGGCAGTACACACAACAATGGTGCTTCTGACAGTCGTTCCCGCCAGCCTGCGCCGTCGTCATCCTGTTGGGCGAGGAAAAATCCACGGGCAAATATCGGCAGCAGATAGGCCACATTCAGCATCGAACTGAGCATTAAAACACCGATCATGATCTGTTGGTTGGCATCTGCGGCCCCGACCATGAGCAGCCATTTGCTCCAGGAGCCACCAAGCGGCGGCAGGCCAATGATGCTGAGCGCTCCAATCCCAAAGGCAATGAACGTGAAAGGCATGGCCCGACCCAGGCCGCGCATCTGGCTGATTTCGGTCTTGTGGGTCGCCACATAAATGGCACCAGCGCACATGAACAGGGTGATTTTGCCAAAGGCATGGGTGACGATATGCATGCCGCCACCGATCGCTCCCATCGACGAGGCAAGGGCGACGCCCAGCGTGATATAAGACAGCTGACTGACCGTGGAATAGGCCAGCCGGCGTTTCAGGTTATCCTGCTGCATGGCGATGATCGAAGCGGCAAGAATTGAGAAAGCGGCGAGCCACATCAGCCAGGTTGAAGCCCCGGTTGCTGCCAGATTATCGATGCCGAAAATATAGACGCCAATCTTCAACATGGAGAAGACACCGGCTTTTACCACTGCCACCGCATGCAGCAGCGCACTGACAGGTGTCGGCGCGACCATTGCGGCGGGGAGCCAGCGGTGGAACGGCATCAGCGCGGCCTTGCCGATGCCGAAGGCAAACAGCGCCAGCAGAATTGCCAGCATGCCGTCATCGATTTTGCCGGCCAGTATTCCCCCGGCGGTGAAATCCATCTGCCCGGTCAGCACAAAGGTCCAGATGATCGCCGTCAGCAGGAATACAATGCTGGTACTCATCAAAATACCGAGATAGACACGTGCCCCAGCCTTGGCTTCGGGTGTTTCCTTGTGGGCAACCAGTGGATAGGTCGAAACAGTGAGGAATTCGTAGAACAGGAACAGCGTCAGCAGGTTGGCAGAAAACGCAATGCCCATGGTTGCGAATATGGCGAAAGCGAAACATGCAAAGAACCGCGCGTGCTTGATCTCCTTGTTGCCGCGCATGTAGCCCACCCCATAAATATGGGTGAGAATCCACAGGCTGGAGGCAACCAGGGCGAAAACCAGGCCAAGGGGCTCAATCGAAAACGCCAGTTCGATGCCGGGCTGGAACGACCACAGGTTGAGTTCAACCACTTGTCCCGCGTTGTAGGCATCGAGGATCGCCAGCACCGTGACAAACAGGGCAATGGCAGCCACCAGTGTCAGTCCGTCTCGCAGATTATCCTGTTTGGGAAGCAATACGCAGGCAATACAAGCCAACAGGGGCAGCACCATTGCAGTGATCAAAAGGTTCTCAGGCGTCATGGCCGGCCCTCCAATCCCATAATGGTGGCGGGCTCAAGAAACTTTCCGTGGAACAGGGATTCAGCAGCCGTTGTCGACACCTGAACGGTGAACTCCGCATTCACCCCGAACCAGACCGAACCCAGGATCAAGATCCATGTGGGGATAAGCAGGCTCAACGGTGCTTCGGTTATGGCATCGTCTGATTTAGCCGGCTGCAGATAGAGTTGTTCGATAATTTTCCAGACATAGACAATCGAGATCAGTGAAGAAAGCACGATGGCGAGGGAAACAAGCCAATAATTCTGTTCCAGGGCGGCTTTCAGCAATACCCACTTCGACACAAACCCGACGGTTCCCGGCACGCCAATGAGACTCAGGCCACCAATCACGATCGCTGCACTTGTCCAGGGCATTTTTCGGCCCAGTCCTGCCATGTTCGGCAACATTGGAGACCCTATGCGATAGATGATGGCGCCAATGGCGAAAAACAGGGCGCCCTTGGTCAGGGCGTGATTGAACAGGTGTACCATCGCCGCGCTCAACCCGGTTACGGTGAACAGGGAAATCCCCAGCAGCATGTAGCCGATCTGAGCAACGCTGGAAAAGGCCAGCAGGCGTTTCAGATTGACCTGATAAACCGCCGTGAACGACGCAGCGAACATCGCAACAATGGCGAGCGGAAAGAAGATGAAGGTGAGCGTATCTTTTTCAAATCCGAACTTTGTCGAGAAGACAAGGAAGATGAATCGCATGACAACGTAGATGGCCACTTTGGTTGCCGTGGCTGCAAGAAAGGCCGAAATCGCCGATGGCGCGTAGGTATAGGCCCCCGGTAACCAGCGATGAAGTGGGAAGATCGCGACCTTAACGCCCATTCCCACAACGATGAACGCAAAACCTGAGCGCACCGTGCGGTTGTTTTCAAGGCTGGTGATCCGTTCCGCCAGATCCACCATGTTGAGCGTGCCGGTGGCCATATATATCAGCCCGAGCCCGATAACGAAGAAAGTGGCCCCGATTGTGCCAAGGATCAGATAGTCATAGGCGGCTGACAGCGCGCGGCGGTCTTTTTCTGCCCCAAGCGCCACCAGCACATAGGTGGAGAGTGATGAAACTTCCAAAAACACGAAGACGTTAAAGGCATCTCCGGTGATGGTAACGCCCATCAAACCGGTGAAACACATCATGAAACAGGCATAAAACAGCGTGTGATGTTTTTCGGCGATTTCACCTTCAATGCTCTTGCGCGCATAGGGCAGCGTCAGGATGCTGATCACCGACACAATGACGAGAACCAGCGCGTTTGCGGCATCCACGCGATATTCAATGCCCAGAGGAGGTGCCCATCCACCCAGATGATAGGACAGAACCGTTCCGTCGCTGACCAGGCTCAGCAGATAAACGCTCAGCAGGAAGGAACATAGGGAAGCAAGAATGCTGACGAAGTAGGCTATTGTCCGGTTGCCGAACAACATGCACAGCGGGCCCGCCAACAGGGGCAACAGGACGACCAGTATTGGGGAATGGGACAGCACAGACGACATCATTTGGAATTCGAAGCCTCTGTTTTCAGCTTCTCAATCTCTTCGTCGCTCTTTATTCGGTCCAGTTCGAGAATTTCGTCTTCTTCGATGGTTCCATAGGACTCATTGATACGAACGATCAACGCGAGCCCCAACGATGTTGTGGCGATGCCGACAACAATGGCCGTGAGTATCAGAACATGGGGAAGGGGGTTGGAGTAAATCTCATCAGGATTGCCGGTGGCGATGGGTGCTGTGCCGCCGGATATCTTACCCATTGAAATATACAGCATGAAGACTGCGGCCTGGAAAATGTTGAGGCCAACGATCTTTTTCAGAAGATTGCCGCGGGCCACGACGATATACAGTCCGGTCATCATCAACACGACGAACAACCAGTAGTTCATGTGGCCCAGCAAAAATTCGACATCAAATTGCATGTTCATCCGCTACCAGTCCTTATCGTCCAGCCGCGGCGGACGCCCGGCAAAAGAGTAGTAGATCGCCATCATGACGCCGAACACCGTGACGCCAACTCCCAACTCGACTGCGATAATCCCCCAGTGTTGGCCCTTGTAGCCTTCCTCGGCCAGCACATTGTAGTCGAGGAAATTACCGCCCAGCAGCATGTTCACAACTCCGGTGCCGGCGTAAATCAACACGCCCAGCGCCACCAGGCGGTGCACAAAATAATCCGGGAAGGATTTGCGCAGGCGGCGCAATCCAAAAACAATCCCATAAAGAATGAAACCAACGGCAAAGATCACCCCGGCCTGAAACCCGCCGCCGGGGCCGAAATCACCGTGGAATTGAACATAAAGCCCGTAGAGCAGGATGGGAGCGACGAGCAGTTTCGTCACCACGCGCAAGATGAGGTGATGGTCCATCAGTCCGCCCCCTCCCGGCGTCGACGGATACGTCTCCCCAGTCCGCTTATCAGAAGGACAACACCCAATCCCGCGGTGAATACAACGGTGACCTCACCGAGCGTATCGAAGCCGCGATAGCTCGCTAAGACTGCCGTTACGATATTGGGGACATCGATGTCTTCCGGGGTTTTGCGAATGTAATCCGGCCCGACATGCAGTTGTACAGGTGCGTCAGCCGCACCAAAATTCGGCATATCCAGCGTGCCATAGATCAACACACCACCCGTCAGCAGCACCACGGCCAGAGGCACAAGCGAATAGCGCTCCGGTCGCTTTTCGCTGCGCGCTGTAAGAGCAATGGTTCCCAGCATCAGCACGGAAGAAATCCCTGCACCGACAGCAGCTTCCGTGAAGGCAACATCAACCGCATCCATCAACACAAACAGCAGGGCTGACAGCAGGCTGAAAACCCCTGACAACATGACAACGGCGAACAGGCGCCGCACCAGTGCAATGGTCAGCGCTGTGGCAACCAGGGCGACAAACAGCAGGATCGTGAGCGCCAGTTCCATCAGGCCTTCTTCCTTGCTTTTGAAACCCGTTTTTTGGTCTTTTTAGCAGTCTTTGCCTTAGGTTCCTCAATGGCGGTTTCGTCTTCCACCATTTCCCTGGGGCGCGACCCGGACATGAAGGCAGCATTGGCGACAGCGTGTGACGCGGTCGGACCGGTGACGAAGAGAAACAGCACGATAAGCGCCAGTTTGGCGGCAATCAGCGTAAAGCCCGCCTGAAGGATCATGCCAAGCAGAATCAGGCCGAGGCCTGCTGAATCAATTACGGAGGCGGCGTGCAAGCGAGCCCAGAAATCAACCAGACGGATCATGCCCAGCGAGCCGACAAACAGGAAAAATCCGCCGACTATGAAGCAGATACCAGTGAGGATATCGATCAGCAGGTCCAAAACTATGCCTCCTCGCTGTCAGGTTCAGGAGGCATGATGGATTCGGTATCATCGGCGGCGTCGCCAAGGCGGCGATAACGAAAAAACTTCAATACAGCGATTGTTCCTACAAAATTTATAAGCGCGTAGAGCAGTGCAATATCAAGAAAGTCGGGTCGGCCGAACAGAAAACCCACAGTACCGATCAGCAACACCGTGCAACTGCCGAATACGTTGAGTGCCAACACACGATCATACAAGGTGGGACCGGCAAAGAGGCGCACCATCAGCATGGCCATGCAGATAAATATGAGAAGAGATATCGCCGCGAACATTATTTGGCTTCGCTTTCTTGCCAACCGGGTTCAAGCTGGCAAACCCGCTTGCCCATATCTTCAAGAGCCGCGTGATCGGCCGCCTCATCGGTCAGTGCATGAACGATCAACTGATCAGATTCGGTTTCAACGGTTACCGTTCCCGGTGTGATGGTGATCGAGTTTGCAAAAAGTACTTTGGCGAGGTCTGACTTTTGCCGCGCTGGTACCAGGATCAGCCGTTGTTGACTGGGCATCTGCTTGGCGAGGATTACTTTGGCGACGGCCCAGTCTGCTTTGCCAATCTCCACCGTCAACCAAAACAGGTAGCGGATTGATGATCCGGTTCGCAGTTGCTGCGTAATGCTCTCCTTGTCGACCAGGTCCAGACGATAGATGATCCAGATGCACAAAACGGACGATATTACGCCAAAGCCGATAATCAGCGGCAGGTAGACGCCGGACATAATCAGCCACAAGCAGAACAGACCGAATGTCAGTACAGCTGCTCGCATTTAGTGGCTCCCCTTCCGCCGAGGTTGGTTGTTTCAGCGTCGTTTGAATGTGTGTCGACCAGTTTCCGCAATGTACGAAATTGAGAGGCAAGTTCAATAGATTGCAATGCGATTGACGGATTTGCACACGGTCATTTTTCATCGCAAGCGCGATGAAAATTCTGGAAGATTTTCACAAACACAGATGAAATATTGATAACAATAAAATATGGAAGCGATATCAAATATTAATTAGATACAAATTTAAAACCATGCAATATTACATTAAATTGAATAATTGATGATTAAGATTTGCATAAATTGATTATCCAATTTATTAATAGGGTGAAATAGGAATGCAAGATAAGTGAGTTTGACTATGGCGGCGGAAAAAAACGAAAGAGATATGTTTATTATTGAAATGACCTCTCGAATTGTTTCGGCATATCTAAGTAACAATGCAGTGCCTGCAGGGAATTTGCCGTCAATTATCAAAGACGTGAAGTCCACGATGGATGATTTGCCCTCCTTTTCCGTTGCAAGTGGGGAGGGACGGCGTCCGGCGGTGCCGATTGAAGAATCCATTCAGGACGATTACCTCGTATGTCTTGAGGATGGTAAGCGCTTCAAGTCGCTCAAGCGACATTTGCGAACGAGCTACCATCTCACTCCTGACGAATATCGTGAGCGCTGGAATTTGCCGAGCGACTACCCGATGGTCGCACCCGCTTATTCCAAAACCCGTTCTGTGCTTGCTAAAAAAATGGGGCTGGGTCAGCGCAAAGTCGTTCACTAATCCCACATAGACCTGACGAAGTTCAGGCACTCCAATGACCATGCTGAGGCAGGTCATTGGAGTTTTTGTGATTCATGCCGTGCAGTAGATGTGCGTCATCTGCTCCGCAAAAAAATAATTATCGCATTCTAAAAAAATTTGTCCCCCCTTCCGATAATAGGAATAAAGTCCTATTATCTTATTTGTGTAAGGGAGTCGGAAGGACTATGCGGAAAACGAGGAATGGAGCCTGTTGCCTGAAGGAAGGTGGCGCTGTTGCCCCCGCGCCTGACCGGATGCTGTCACCGCGATGCAATCCTGGACAATCAAATACCAAACATCTGCAGTTGGCTGAAACTCCGTCCCGTGGCCGCCGATTACGGGATGGGGATAATATTTTCCGATTGCAGACGTCGATCGATCTGCAATATGAGAAAATTGAGGATGCGTCTTGTACGATTCCCTATCGAGAGGCGGTGTGTGCGCTGTGCGTGAAGACCGTATCAATGGCGCTGGACGTTCCCTTGCACAATGTGCATGCAATCGGCCGTTGTCATGCCGAGGCGGCGCTGGCCAGACAGATCGCCATGTATCTGTGTCACACGATATTCAGTCTGCTGCTGACCGAAATAGGCCTCTATTTCCACCGGGACAGAACAACCGTGGCCTATGCCTGTTCTCTGGTCGAAGATAAACGGGATGAAATGTCCTTTGATATCATGTTGGAACAGTTGGAATCCTTATTGGTTGAGGCACGCACAGCGATGAGCATTTGCGTGGAGCACAATGCTAACTCCAACTGGGACCAAAAGGATCCAAAGGATGAGCCGGTCCGCGTTTCCAGACAGGGTCGGAAGGCGCTGATGGCGGGGCGCAGATCCTGATGCAGCAAAAAGCTTGTAAGCAGACGATGCGCGTGCTGCGGTTCCTGAACGGCTGCGCCCGTGCCAAAGTCACTGATTTTGCAGATGGTGATACGGCCCGTCTTTTGCTCTCTGCAGAGGGTTCTGATGGTCGCGCGGGAAAAATCCTGTGTATGCCGGAAATTGTCGAAGCGTTGATCGCGGACGCCCTGCTGGTTCGTGATGCTCGCTCCTGCACGATCACGAAATTGGGTCGTAATCGCCTGAAACGACAAGTGATCCAGGATGGCGCAGGGGCAGACGTCGCCTTCCAATCGCAACACCGGGACTTGACCGACCGAACTATTCGGATCAACGGGGACCTGCAGTCAGTCCGCGTCAATTGCAACGAATCTCCTCTGATGCGGTTGAAGTCGCGAAAATGCGCTGATGGTTCGCCATGGATCAGCGATGCGGCGTTTTATGCGGGCGAACAGCTGCGGCTGGATTTCACCAAAGGCAGACTGATGCAGAAGGTGACAGTAAATTGGGACGGTGCAATGGGTGTGGCCAGCCGGTCTTCGGGGGCAGGGGGGAAAGCAGACCTGTCGAATGTTGCGCTTGATGCTCGAGATCGGATGAACAAGGCGCTGGCCCATGTCGGCCCGGACCTGGCAAATGTGTTGACCGATGTGTGCTGTTATCTCAAGGGGCTGGAAACCGTCGAGCGGGAGCGACGCTGGCCACCGCGTTCAGCAAAACTGCTGTTGCGGGTGGGCCTGGGACTGTTGGCACAGTTTTACGGCTTTGATGCGAAGTCCGGCGGTGTGGGTAAAATTCGATCCTGCTGACGGGGTGGCGGCAATCTACGATTGGACTGCGGCCAGATTGGCGATTGATTTGATCCGGCCCACCATGGATTTCAATCCATTTGCCCGTTGTGGGGTCAGATGCTCGGCGAGGCCGATCTCGCGGAAGACCTGTTGTTCGTCGGCCTCGGTAATCTGCTCGGGTGTCTTGCCGGAAAAGATCGTCAACGCAATGGCCACAAGCCCGCGCACAATATGGGCATCAGACGCGCCACGAAAATGGATTTTTCCATCGATGGTCTGATGCACCAGCCAGACCTGGCTGACGCAACCCTGAACTTTGTTGGAATCAGAGTGCTCGTCCTCGGTCAGAGGAACCAGTGCATTACCGAGTTCGATGAGATATCCGTATCGGTCTTCCCAATCGTCGAGGAACGAAAAGTTCTCAATAATCTCGTCAATGTCACTGTCGATTTTCAGAGGATGTGTCATGGGTGCCATTGTTTATTGTGAACCTGCTCCTCGTATCTAGGGCGAATGCGGTTGCACTGCAATTAGGTCATTTGGTCTCAACAGCATTACCAATATTCAAACAATTCAATTGATCGCCTTAATCCTGCATTTTGCTTTGGCTCAATGCTATCCGCGCTGCGGACAGAAGTGGTCGATACCCTATCGCCGGGTAAGGATTTGTTCACCAACTTCTTTAAAACATCCCAGTGAAAGCATGAAAAAATCTGCGAAACCGGGCTTCCCCGGCTCATGTTTAGTTTTCCGTTAAAACCCCTGTGCGAGATTGACCCAATGTTGTTGCACCAATCAGGTGCGTCGAGGATTTGTGTTGCGTCTCTCAGGTTCGAAAATTGCCATTCAAGACAGTGCATCGCGCTGGGTTCATGCTTCCGTGGCATCCGGCACTGACGCGTTTTCCTCTCATGCAACCTTTATCAGCAGGGCGGCCATTGCCGGTATTTTGGGATTGTCACTGTTTCCGGCCGCTTTAGCCGCACAGCAATCGGTTGGCCATCTGGACATTGCCCTGTTTGCAACACTCGGATCACCGCTGGCGATTGCCGCATACGTATCACGAACCGGTCAAATTGAACGCGGGAAGCAATGTGCATTGCTGGCTTTGGCTGCGCTCATTGCCTTGTTGGTGGGTTCCGTCGGCGGATTCCAGTCGGTGTACATAATTGCGGCCTGCGTCGTGCCATTGG
>CAJQPW010000036.1 GCA_905480295.1 uncultured Rhizobiaceae group bacterium
TGACGAGCGAAGAATAAGGCGTGTCTTAGTCGATGCGACCCAAACGAGATTGAGAGAATGAAATGGACGCGTTGGACGACATAAATCGCCCCTTTGATATCAATGATGATCAAAAATCGATGCAGGACATGGTGCTCGACTGTGCCCGGGAAAAGATTGCGCCTTTTGCCGTTGAATGGGATCAGAAGCGGCATTTGCCGATCGATGTCATCAAGGAAACAGCCTCTTTGGGCATGGGTGGACTGTATGTCAGCGAAGACGTTGGCGGCTCTGCGCTGTCGCGACTCGATGCAGCTGTGATATTTGAAGCTCTTGCTACGGGTTGTCCGGCGACGTCAGCGTTTATTTCCATCCACAATATGGCGGCATGGATGATCGACTGCTTTGGCAATGAGGAACAGCGCACTCGTTTTCTGCCAGCGCTGACATCCATGGACATGATTGCCAGCTACTGTCTGACGGAGCCGGGATCTGGCTCCGATGCGGCAGCGTTGAAGACCACCGCAAAGCGGGATGGTGATCATTATGTGCTGAACGGAACCAAACAGTTTATTTCAGGTGCAGGCACCAATGATCTGTACGTGGTCATGGCGCGGACAGGCGAAGGGGGCGCCGCCGGTGTTTCAACTTTCCTGATCGAAAAGGACGCGCCGGGTCTTTCCTTCGGCCCACAGGAACAGAAGATGGGTTGGCATATTCAGCCGACTGCACAGGTCATATTTGATGACTGCCGGATATCTGCTGAAAACCGTCTGAATGAAGAGGGGATGGGCTTTCGCATTGCGATGGCCGGGCTGGATGGTGGCCGGTTGAACATCGGGGCCTGTTCCCTGGGCGGTGCCCAGGCAGCGTTGCAAATGGCGCTTACTTATTCTTCCGAGCGCAAGGCTTTTGGAAAGGCGATTGCCGATTTTCAGGCGATCCAGTTCAAGCTTGCCGATATGGCCACCGAGCTCGAAGCCGCACAGTTGATGCTTTACAGCGCAGCGGCAAAGCTGGATGCGAAGACGGCAGATGCAACCAAGGCCTGCGCGATGGCCAAGCGGTTTTCAACCGATGCCGGTTTTGAAGTCGCCAATCAGGCGCTGCAGATCCATGGCGGTTATGGCTATCTGGCCGATTATGGCATCGAAAAGATCGTGCGCGACCTTCGGGTGCATCAGATCCTCGAAGGCACCAATGAAATTATGCGGGTGATCATTGCCCGCTCGCTTAAAGCGTAAGGGAACAGAATGGCAAATATCGGATTTATCGGGCTCGGCAATATGGGCGGGCCGATGGCGGCCAATCTCGTCAAGGCGGGGCATGCGGTTTGTGGATTTGATTTATCCCAGACATCGCTGCAGGCGGCGCTGGATGCGGGCTGCACAACCGCTGAGACCGCATCTGAAGCTGCTGCTGACAAGGATGTTGTGGTGACCATGTTGCCGGCGGGAAAACATGTTGTCGGGGTCTATAATGAAATACGCTCTGCGGTGGCGCAGGGAACCCTGATGATCGACAGTTCCACCATCGACATCGAATCTGCACGCATTGCCCATGAGATTGCCTCCGAACTGGGAGCTCAGAGCGTGGACGCGCCGGTGTCCGGCGGCATTATGGGAGCGATAAACGGCACGCTGACCTTTATGGCCGGTGGAACGGATGCAGCGCTCGATGCTGCAGAGCCGATCTTGCAGCCGATGGCCGGTCGAATTGTTCGCTGTGGAGGAAACACGGCGGGGCAGGCGGCGAAGGTCTGTAACAACATGATCCTTGCCATCACCATGATCGGAACCACGGAAGCGTTCGAACTCGGCAAACGTCTGGGACTGACCGATCAGGCCTTGTTCGATGTTGTCTCGACGGCTTCAGGACAGAGCTGGTCAACGACGACCTATTGTCCCGTTCCGGGACCGGTACCCACATCGCCGGCCAACAATGATTATAAACCTGGATTTGCCGCCGACCTGATGGTCAAGGACCTCGGGCTTTCACAGGAAGCCGCGGCCATGACACAGGCCTACACGCCGTTGGGTGGCCATGCCTTTGAGCTGTACAAACAGTTTTGCGATGATGGTAACGGCGGTGTGGATTTTTCCGGGATCATAAAAGTTATGCAGCAGGCAAAAAAAGCCTGACTTTTTTTTAACGGCGTTCGTCAACCATTGCCGACCACGAACCCTTGTTTCGTGGGGCCATAGGTTAATTTTGCCGCTAAAGGCCCGAAAAGGCGGCAAATTTTTCCGGTCAGATTACGATTTGCTTAACCACTCATTAGCGGCCTGTTAGGAAACAGGCTCTAGGTTCAGAAGCACGGCAGGAATAAACCACTGCCCGCTTCCCGGATCAGGTTTTGCGTACCGGGCAAGAATTTACCGATGCGTATTTGTCGGTGCAGTAGAGTCTTTGAGTACAGACGGCGGTGACCTGTTCCTCGATTTTCGGAACATGTCACCGCTGTTTTGCTTTCTGCGTCTGGTTTCAAGTTTCAACTGGTATCTGTTCATTTCATTTCGCCTGCGCTAAGGCGCTTGAATGGTAAACCGCACCCGATCATCGTCGATTATGCTGCAGGGCACTGGCTCGGATGTGGGCAAGACCGTGCTTGTGGCCGGGCTATGCCGACTGGCAAGCCGTAAAGGATTGACGGTGCGTCCGTTCAAACCGCAAAACATGTCGAACAATGCAGCCGTTGCCGAAGTCCCGCTTGCTGACGGCAGTGGTGGTGAAATTGGCCGGGCCCAATGGCTGCAGGCGCTGGCCTGCGGCGTGCCCTCCAGCGTCGACATGAACCCGGTCCTGTTGAAGCCGCAATCCGAGACCGGCAGTCAGATTGTTGTGCAAGGCAAAGTCTGGGGTGCCGCCAGGGGACGCGATTACCAAAAAATCAAACCGCAACTGATGGATGCTGTTCTGGAAAGCTATGGGCGATTGAAGAGCCAGTGTGATCTGGTGATCGTCGAAGGTGCCGGATCACCGGGGGAAATCAACCTGCGCGCCGGTGACATAGCCAATATGGGTTTTGCCACCGCCGCCAAAGTGCCCGTGGTGCTGGTAGGGGACATCGACCGGGGCGGGGTGATCGCCAGTCTGGTTGGCACGCATACAATATTGCCAGCAGAAGACCGCGCCATGATCAAAGGATATTTGATCAACAAGTTTCGTGGCGACCTGAGCCTGTTCGATGACGGACTGGCGCATATTTCCCAATTCACCGGATGGCCGAGCTTTGGGGTTGTCCCCTATCTGGCTGGTGTTGGTCGTCTTCCTGCTGAAGATTCTGTCGCCCTTGAACGGCCCGCAGATCAGCAAAAGGGCAGCCACATCGTGGTGGTTCCTGTGCTTTCGCGGATTGCCAATTTCGATGACCTCGACCCGCTGAAGATGGAGCCGGGCATCGAACTGGTGTTTGTCCGTCCGGGCGATGTCTGGCCGCAAAATGCCAGATTGGTGGTGCTGCCCGGTTCGAAGTCCACCATTGCCGATCTGAATCAATTCAAGGCTCTGGGGTGGGATGTTGAGCTTTTGAATCACGTGGGCCGGGGTGGCCATGTGCTTGGGATATGCGGCGGGTTTCAGATGTTGGGGCGCAGTGTGCGCGATCCCGATGGCATTGAAGGAAACCAGCGGGAGGCGGAAGGGGTCGGCATTCTGGACCTTGAAACGGTGCTGGTGCCGCAGAAAACGGTGTTGAACCGGCAGGCCGTTGACGCTGAAACGCAAATCCCGTTGAGCGGTTACGAAATCCATATGGGACGCACCAGCGGCCCGGATACCGAGCGGCCGATGATCCATCTTGATGGCCGCGGCGATGGCGCGATTTCATCCGATGGTCGGGTGCGGGGCAGCTATCTGCACGGATTGTTCGCAAGTGACAGGTGGCGCCGACACTATCTCGGCGGGATTGGTATTGACGGTTCTGATCTCAACTACCGTGAAGCGGTAGAACATGCGCTGGATGACCTTGCCGACCAGTTGGAACAGGTGATTGATCCGGCGATTTTTGATATTCGTGTTTAGGCCGTCAAACCATGTCGCATTCGCGATTGACTCGCGTTGTTGCGCGCTATTTAGTCAACCGTGCAAATGGTTTTCAACCAGCCCCAAGAGGGGAGTTGGAGAGCAAAAGGGAATGTGATGGGCTGACCCAATCAGGGAGCTCGAAACACGGCCGACCCCGCGACTGTATCGGTGAGGCTCTGTCCGAAATACCACTGTTTCTTTGATGAAACGGGAAGGTGGATGGAAGCCAGGGAACCGTAGCCAGGAGACCTGCCATATGCACGGGCAATTGTGCCCACACGTTCAACGGACGGGGAGTCCGGTTGTTTCGATCGAGGGAGTATCCCCGATGAAACATTCATTCTCCGTCAAACAGGCAAAACACGGGAGTTGTTTGACCATGAAGAAATTTACATTTGCCGGCATCGCAGCGCTGGCTTCCACATTGACCACATCTGCACTGGCGCACCATCCGATGGGCGGCGCAACACCTGCAACCTGGTCTGAAGGCCTGTTGTCGGGTATTGGCCATCCAATCATTGGTGTGGACCATCTGGCATTCGTGATCGCCGTGGGTATCGCGGCCACACTGGCGGGCAGTCGTTTCCTGTCACCCCTGGCTTTTGTCGGCGCAACCGTCGTTGGAACCGGTCTGCATCTTGCAGCCTTCAACCTGCCGGTTGTTGAACTGATGATCGCACTGTCTTTGGTCGTTTTGGGTGCCGTGGTGTTCATCGGCAAAAAAATGCCGGTCGCTGCATTGGCTGGAATATTTGCCATTGCTGGCCTGTTTCACGGTTTCGCCTATGGCGAGGCAATTTTCGGCGCGGAAGCCACACCATTGGTCGCCTATCTGGCCGGATTTGGTCTGACCCAATACGCCATCGCCGTGGGTGCGGGTACCGCAATTGCTGTCATGCTCGGCAAAGCTCAGGATTGGGTTGATAACCTTCCCGCCCGCATTGCTGGCGGCGTCGTTGCCGGTGCAGGAGCCTTGCTTGTTTCTGAACATGCGCTGGCCACTCTCAGCCTCGCTGGCTAATGGGCTATTCCCCCGGCGCATCGCTCATTCTGGGCGGTGCACGGTCAGGAAAAAGCAGGTTCGCCGAAGGTTTGGCGGCTGAAAGCGGTCTCACCAAAATCTATCTCGCCACCGGCCAACCCGGCGATGGCGAGATGAAAGACCGCATCAAGCAGCATCAATCCCGACGCGGGCCTGACTGGCAATTGATTGAAGAACCCACTGCCGTGGCGGATGCAATCAGTCGGCTGGCCGACAGCAGCACCTGCATTCTGGTGGATTGTCTTACCCTTTGGCTGACCAATTTGATGTTGGCTGACGGCGACATAGATCAGGAGATATCCCGACTGGCCTCTGCCATGGGAGACCTGCCGGCTGAGTGTTCGGTCTTGCTGGTTTCCAACGAGGTGGGGCAGGGCATCGTGCCGGTACACAAGATGGGCCGCGACTTTCGTGACCACGCAGGACGTTTACATCAGGAAGTTGCAGCGGTTGTACCCCATGTCTGGTTTGTCACGGCTGGTCTTCCGCAAAAGCTCAAATAATTGGATTGATTGAACAATGGATACTCAAAAAATTCCGGCAACGGTGATCACCGGCTTTCTCGGATCGGGAAAGACCACACTCATCCGTAATTTGCTGGCAACCGCCAATGGCAAGCGCATTGCCCTGATCATCAACGAGTTTGGTGATCTGGGGGTTGATGGTGATGTTCTGGCCGGTTGCGGCGATGAAACCTGCACCGAAGACGATATTGTTGAACTCACCAATGGCTGCATCTGTTGCACGGTGGCCGATGATTTCATTCCGACCATTACCAAATTGATGGAAAGTGACAGGCGCCCGGACCATATCGTTATTGAAACGTCAGGCCTCGCGCTGCCGCAACCGCTGGTCAACGCCTTTAACTGGCCGCAGATTCGCGAACGGGTCACGGTTGATGGCGTGGTTACGGTGGTTGACTCCGCCGCTGTCGCTGAAGGCCGGTTTGCCGATGATCACGATGCGGTTCAGGCGCAGCGCGAACAGGATGAAAGCCTGGATCACGAAAGTTCGCTTGAAGAATTGTTTGAAGATCAGGTGAACTGCGCCGACATGATCGTTCTCAACAAGACAGATCTTTTGCCGGTGGATTCACTGGAAGCTGTCGAGGGCGAGGTCCGTGATGCAACGGAACGGCGGGTCAAGCTGATCCGTGCCGGCATTGGCAATGCACCGGGCGCTGATGTTCTGCTTGGTCTTGGTGTCGGAACCGAAAGCGACATGGCCAACCGGCGCAGTCATCATGAAATGCACCATGAAGATGGTCACGAACATGACCATGACGAGTTTGAAAGTTTCGTGGTTGAAGGCGGGAGCATTGATGATGTCACGGCCTTGACCGAAGCACTGGTCAACATCATTGAAGAGCATGATGTGCTGCGGCTGAAAGGGTTTGTTGCGGTTTCGGGCAAGCCGATGCGGCTGGTGATTCAGGCCGTGGGCAAACGCATTGATACCTATTTCGACCGCGACTGGGCAGGTGATGAAGAGCGGGTTTCCCGCCTCGTGGTCATCGGTCTGCACGACATCGACGAAGCCGGCATCAGATCATCTGTAACGGCAGCATTGGGCTAGCGCATAATGCATCTGCTGCTGGCACAAAAAGGGGCTTTGGCGGATGCTGATGAGGCAATTGATCTAGGCCAGACCCCCGCTGATCTGGTCTTTATTTCCGCTGCTGATTCAGAACTCGCCAGCCTGTCGGCTGCTGCGGCGGGATTGTCTGGCGGTCCGGATCTGCGGCTTGCCAATATGATGGCGCTGTCCCATCCGATGTCGATTGATGTCTATGCGCACCAGACCGTTGCAGGCTCGCGCATGGTGGTGGTGCGGGTGTTGGGTGGAGAAAGTTACTGGCCCTACGGTCTGGAAGTGCTGCATGCGACCTGTGTGCAGGCCAAAATTCCGCTGATTGTCCTGCCCGGTGATGACAAACCTGATCCATCGCTGGAACGGTTCAATACGCTGGACCATGATGTCCGACTGACCATCTGGAACTATCTGCGTGAAGGCGGTGATGACAACGCCCGCAACCTTTTGCGCTATTGCAATCATCTGTTGGGTGCCGAAGACGCTGAAATTCCTCCGCCAAAACCGCTTTTGAAAGCCGGGTTGTGGTGGCCGGGGCTTGCCGCACCCTCGATTGAGCAGGTACGCGAGCAATGGCAGGCCGATGCCCCGGTTGTGGCACTGTCGTTTTATCGTGCATTGCTGCAGTCGGGTAATACGCAACCCGTTGAAGACCTGATCACAGCGCTCACCCGGTTGGATCTCAATCCGCTGCCGATATTCATTTCTTCCCTCAAGGATGATCTTTCCCAGGCAACCGTGCGGGTGCTGTTTGAAAATGCGCAGCCGGGCGTTGTCATCAACATGACCGGGTTTGCCGTTTCCTCCCCCGATGGCACACGCGTTCCAACGGTGCTTGAAGAGGGCGGCGCGGTGGTGCTGCAGGCCATATTGTTGGGCAGTGGAGAAGAGGACTGGCTGGGGTCTGATCAGGGATTGTCATCCCGCGACCTTGCCATGAATGTCGCCCTGCCAGAGGTTGACGGGCGGGTTCTGTCACGGGCCATCGCCTTCAAAAATGCGGAACAATATGACACATCAACACAGTCCAATATCGTGCGCCATGTAGCTCGGGCTGACCGGATTGATTTTGTTGCGCAACTGGCGAAGTCATGGATTGCGCTCAAGACTACCCCGGCCGGGCAACGCCGGATTGCGCTGGTTCTCGCCAATTACCCAAACCGCGACGGACGATTGGGCAATGGTGTCGGACTGGATACGCCTGCTGCCACGGTGGAGGTGCTGCGCGCCATGCGGTCTGCATCCTATCCGGTGGCTGATATTCCCGAAAATGGGGATGACCTGATCACCCATTTGCAGGACGGCCCAACCAATGCCGCCACCGATGGGCGTGAGATACGCGAAACCTATAGTTTGAGTCGTTACAAGGCGTTGTTCGCGACCCTTCCCAAAACGATTCAGGATCAGGTCAATGCCCGCTGGGGAGAGCCGGGAACCGATCCGTTCTTTTTGAAGGAGCAGCAGGAATTTGCGCTGCCGCTGTGCCGGTTCGGCGATGTGATGGTCGGCATTCAGCCCGCCAGGGGCTACAACATCAACCCGACGGATACCTATCACTCACCGGACCTGGTGCCCCCGCATGGTTATTTTGCATTCTATTTCTTTTTGCGGGACCAGTATGGCGCCCATGCGATCTGCCACATGGGAAAGCATGGAAATTTGGAATGGCTGCCGGGGAAGGCGCTGTCGCTGTCGACACATTGTTATCCGGAAGCCGTTTTCGGGCCGCTGCCGCATCTCTATCCGTTCATCGTCAATGATCCGGGTGAGGGCACCCAGGCCAAGCGGCGCACATCGGCAGTGATTATTGACCACCTAACCCCACCGCTGACCCGGGCGGAGAGTTATGGCCCGTTGAAACAGCTCGAAGCCCTGGTGGATGAATATTATGAAGCCGCAGGCGTTGATCCGCGGCGACTGAATTATCTGAAGTCGGAAATACTCGATTTGATGCGCGATACCGGACTTGACCGCGATGCCGGCATCGAGTCCGGGGAAGAAACCGGGCAGGCGCTGGAGAAACTTGATGCCTATTTGTGTGAACTCAAGGAAATGCAGATCCGCGACGGTCTGCACATCTTTGGATGTTCGCCACAGGGACGTTTGAAATCGGATCTGGCCGTGGCGCTGGTGCGGGTGCCGCGGGGCCTGGGCAAGGGCAGGGATGCCAGCCTGCAAAGGGCACTGGCTGATGATCTGGCTCTCAAGGTCGATTTTGATCCGCTGGATTGTGATATGGGCGGTGCGTGGACGGGGGAGAAACCCGATGTTCTGGCTCAATGCGATGACAGTGTCTGGCGCACCAATGGGGATACTGTCGAACGCCTTGAAATTCTGGCCAGCAGACTGGTCAGCGGGGAGCTGGAATGCTTCCCCGGCTGGGACAACACCCTGCAGGTCATGCAAGGGTTGTTTGAGGAAATTTTGCCGTCGATCCAATCCTGTGGCGGCAGCGAGATTAATGGCTTGCTTCAGGGTTTTGACGGGCGCTTTGTCGAACCCGGCCCATCCGGAGCCCCGTCGCGCGGGCGCTGTGACGTGCTGCCGACAGGGCGCAATTTCTATTCTGTCGATTCCCGCTCTGTGCCGACGCCGGCGGCCTGGCATCTGGGACAGAAATCCGCCGAACTGCTGTTGATGCGGCACCGGCAGGACCACGGGGAATGGCCAACATCACTGGGCCTTTCTGCCTGGGGCACATCGAATATGCGGACCGGGGGAGACGACATTGCCCAGGCCATGGCGCTGATCGGTGTGCGTCCGGTCTGGGACCACGGCTCCAGAAGGGTGACGGGCACCGAGATCATTCCCCTGGCACAACTCGGGCGGCCCCGTATTGACGTGACCCTGCGCATATCGGGGTTTTTTCGCGATGCGTTTCCTGCCCAGATTGCCCTGTTCGACAATGCTGTGCGGGCCGTCGCCACACTGGATGAAGATGAAGAAGACAATCCCATTTCGGCGCGCGTGACCAAAGAAGCTGCACAACTGGTGAAAACCGGGATGGATGAAGAATCAGCGCGTCACGATGCAGCGTTTCGGATTTTTGGCGCAAAGCCCGGGGCCTATGGGGCCGGGTTGCAGGCCCTGATCGATGAAAAGGGCTGGTCCGATACCGCCGATCTGGCAGAGGCCTATCTGACCTGGGGCAGTTACGCCTATGGCGCAGATGGGCAGGGAGAGGCCCGACGTCAGCAATTTGAAACCCGTCTGCGCGGCATCGAAGCAGTCGTACACAATCAGGACAACCGCGAGCACGATCTGCTCGACAGCGATGATTATTACCAGTTTGAAGGGGGCATGGTTGCCGCCGTCACCCATGTTTCCGGACAACAGCCACTGGCCTATCACAACGACCATTCCAGGCCGGAAAAGCCGGTGATCCGCACCCTTGAAGAAGAAATCGGACGGGTGGTTCGGGCGCGGGTGGTGAACCCAAAATGGATCGCCGGTGTGATGCGTCATGGCTATAAGGGCGCTTTTGAAATCGCCGCCACGGTCGATTATCTGTTTGCTTTTTCCGCAACCACCGGTGCGGTGCGGGATCACCATTTTGATGCGGTCTATCAGGCATTCGTTGCCGATTTGTCCGTTCGTGAGTTCATGGAAGACAAAAACCCCCACGCGTTGAAGGAAATGTGCGACCGGTTGCTCGAGGCGATGGAACGGGGGCTTTGGCAGGCCAAATCAAACTCGGCAAAATTCGATCTTGAATCTCTTGCCGCAGGACAGGGGAATGGCTGAGATGCTGCCAGCTCAACCGAACGTCATACGGGGTTTGCGGGGCTGCAACCTGTTCAAGTCAAAGATTAATCTGCACAGTGGTGCGAACACGAGGAGAAACTGACCATGGCTGACAAACCTGGAAAATATGATCACCTGAGTGAAGAGGAAATGAACGCCCGCCACGCCGACAAGATGAAAAAGAAGAAGGCGGCGAGGGACAAGATCATTGCCACCAAGACCCGCGAAAAAGGCCTGGTCATGGTGCATACCGGCAAAGGCAAGGGCAAGAGCACGGCCGCGTTCGGCATGGTTTTCCGGGCTCTGGGCAATGGCATGAAAGTTGGCGTGGTGCAGTTTGTCAAAGGCAAGTGGCAGACCGGTGAGCGACAGGTGCTGGAGAAGCTTGGTGATCAGGTCACGATGACCGCCATGGGCGATGGGTTCACCTGGGAAACCCAGGACAGGCAGCGGGACATCGAGGCTGCCCGTGCGGCATGGGAGCGGGCCAAAACCATGATCATGGATGATGAACACGATATGGTTCTGTGCGACGAGTTGAACATCGTGCTGCGCTATGACTACCTGCCGGTCGAGGAGATTGTCGAAGTTTTGAAGAACAAGCCGGAAATGAAACACGTGATCATCACCGGGCGCAACGCCAAGGACGAACTGATGGATTTCGCCGATCTTGTGACCGAAATGACGATGATAAAACACCCGTTCCGCGATGGTGTGAAAGCGCAGGTAGGCATTGAATTCTGAGGCTTTCCACCGGTAGGAAACAGCGGATTAATCCTGGCAGACTTGCCAGAATCGCTCAGTTGAGGGAACATTTGTCCCTTCAACAGGAGAGCGTTAGGCAAAATGCGTGTTTTGGACTCACTTAAAGCGGCGATAAGCAACAAATCGTCGGTGCAGATGGTGGCTGACGATCCTCATCTTGCATCGGAAATCATGTTGCTGGTGCGCATGATGTATATCGATGGTGAGTTGCAGGGCGCTGAACTGGATCTGTTCAAAAAGTTTTGCAACACCGCATTTGATATTCCTGAAGAAGATGTGCCCGACGTCATTAAATTTCTGCGTGAGTATGGCTATGAAACCAGTGGTGAGCAGGCTGCAGCGATTTTCAACGACATGCCCGATGAGCGCAAGATACAGCTGATCCGACACATGGTGACGATGGCACAGGCTGATGATGTTCTGCATGACAGTGAAGTTGATCTGATCGCACGGGTTTCCAAAGTGCTGGGTTTTACGCCTGAACAGGTGCTTGAAATCGTGAAATCGGGCTGACGGGATCGGGGCAGGGCAATGTTTAACCGGGTCATGGACTGGCTGGAAGCCGAACCCGATGGGCATGTTGAGGGGTTTGGTGATCACGATACCCAGGTCTGCGTCGCCGCTTTGTTTTATCACATGATCGCCATTGATGGCGTGGTCACGATGGACGAGCTGGAACGATTGCGTGCCTTGCTTCGGCAGCGTTATCAGCTCGACGATACCCAATTGGCGGCACTGACCCGCGAGGGCAAAGACAGCGATGAGGATTCTGCCGGCCTGTTTCCGTTTACGGTGATTTTAAATCGCGAAATGGATCTGGCTGAGCGGCAAAACGTGCTGGATCAGCTGACAACCCTGGCGATGGCCGACGGTGAATTGCACGTTCTGGAGCGGGATATGCTGGACCATGTCCGAACCCTGCTGAAACTGGAACCCCAATAATTCTGGTGTCGCAAACATGACCATATAAGCCGCGAAAGCGTTTGTTCTTTGGTGGACACTTGTCTAGGGTGGCGCTGGATCGATGGTGCCCCGAGACGGGCTGAAAACGATTTCGATGCGGTTGACCCAAACAGGGGGCCAAGTTCGAAACCGTCGCATGAGACCAACAGGTTTGCCCTGTTGTGATGAGCCTCGACCGCAACGCATTCGTCGAGGAACCAAAATGACCTTTCGCGCATTTCTATTGTCATCGTTTTGTCTGCTCAGCAGTCCTGCCTTTGCCCATTGGGGCCATGTTGGCGATCTGGCGGGCCACGGCCATGCCATTGCCATTGGTGCGCTCGCTGCAGCTGCTGCACTTGCCGCAGCCCTTGCTGCAGCCAGGGGCAAGGCTGAAAGCCGCGACGACGAAGAAGAAGTTGAAGTTGAAGGCGAAGGAGAACCAGCATGACCAGCACCGAGAAACTTGGAATTATGGTGTGCGGCCACGGCAGCCGCAATCAAAACGCCATGAAGGAATTTGCCAAGGTCTCTGAGGGACTGAAAGGGCGGTTTGGGTCCGCTCCTGTCGAATATGGTTATCTGGAATTTGCAAATCCGGTCATTTCACACGGTCTCGATAAACTGCGTGAGCAGGGCTGCACCAAAGTGCTGGCCGTCCCGGGCATGTTGTTTGCTGCCGGTCATGCCAAAAACGATATTCCCTCGGTGCTCAATACCTATCAGGCTCAGAATCCCGGTATGGAAATCATCTATGGCCGAGAACTGGGTGTAGATTTGAAGATGATCCGCGCGGCGGCGGCCCGCATTCAGGAAGCAATTGATGCTGCCGACACCGAAACCGCCTTGCATGATACCTTGCTGATGGTCGTTGGCAGGGGAGCATCCGATCCCGATGCCAATTCCAACATCAACAAGATCATGCGCATGCTGTGGGAAGGCTTTGGCTTTGGGTGGGGAGAAGTTTGTTATTCCGGCGTCACATTCCCGCTGGTCGAACCAGGGCTCGAACACGCTGCCCGGCTCGGATATAAGCGCATTATCGTCTTTCCCTATTTCCTGTTCACCGGCGTTTTGATCAAGCGCATCTATGCCTATACGGATTCCGTTGCCGAGCGTTTTCCAGACATCGAGTTCATCAAGGCAAGCTATCTTAACGATCATGAACTTGTGCTTTCGACCTTTGAAGATCGGGTCAATGAGATTGAAGCCGGTCAGAACGTGATGAACTGCCAGATGTGTAAATATCGCGAGCAGGTGCTGGGTTTTGAAGACCAGGTCGGGTTGGCTCAGGAAAGTCATCATCACCACGTGGAAGGCATTGGTGGCGGTCTGGAAAACTGTCCCTGCAAGGGCGATTGTGACGCGTCCTGTCGGGAAGAGGCGTTCTGCAAGGAACATGGATTGCCCTGGACTCCCCTGCACAGCCACGACTCCCCCGGTTCGCTGGAACCGCATAGCCACAGCCATGATCACGGCGATGGTCACCACCACCATCACGACCATGATCATGGCCATGACCATCATCATCACCCCTATCCCCATGCGGACCACCCTCACGGTCCCAATTCCATGAAAAAAGACTGATTTTCCCCATCAAGTTCAATGCGCTACTCGTATATTCATCAGCCTGAGGAAATTTATCGCCAGTCGTTTGAGATTGTTCGAACGGAAGCGAACCTGCAGCATTTGCCAGCGGCAATGCAGCCGGTGGCCACACGGCTGATCCATTCCTGCGGCATGATTGATGTTGTCGATGATCTGGCCTTTTCGACAGGTGCCGCCGAGGCTGGCCTTGCGGCCCTGCAAAACGGGCGTCCGATCTATTGCGACGTTGAAATGGTGCGTTCTGGAATCATCCAGAAGATGCTGCCTGCGGGGAATGATGTGCTGTGTACATTGAATGATCCAACGACCGCAGACCGCGCCGTTTCAATTGGCAATACCCGCTCGGCAGCAGCTGTTGATCTGTGGAGCGATCTTGATGGTGCAGTCGTGGTGATCGGCAATGCGCCAACGGCGCTGTTTCGCCTGCTAGAAAACATGGCAGAAGGTGCCGGGAAACCGGCGCTGATCGTCGGCATGCCGGTCGGGTTTGTCGGCGCGGTGGAATCCAAACAGGCGCTGGCTGCGTTTGAACCGGAACTGAACTTTATTGCCGTTCACGGTCGGCGTGGTGGATCGGCCATGGCCAGTTCAGTGGTCAATGCCCTTGCCGGAATGTCCGCGTCATGACTCAACCCTGGCTCGACATTATTGGCATTGGTGAAGACGGAATTGACGGGCTGTCAGCGCAGGCGGTGGATGTTCTGCACAGGGCGGAAATCATTATCGGTGGAGACCGCCATCACAAGCTGGCCGATATCAGCGATGCCACCCGTATCCGATGGCCCTCACCGTTTGATGCCCTGATTGATGATATCAAGTCCTACCGGGGCAAGAAGCTGGTAATCCTCGTTACCGGAGATCCCCTTTGGTATTCCGTGGGTGCAAGAATTTCCCGCGCCATTGCGCCGGGTGAAATTACATTTCATCCGCAATTATCGGCATTCCAGTGGGCCTGTGCCCGTCTCGGCTGGAGTCTTGCAGATTGTGAGACGGTCACCGTTCATGGCCGTGCAAACAGCCAGATTTTGCCCCACTTGGCGCCCCGGGCACGGCTTTTGGTGTTGACCCAGAATGCGCAGACTCCCGGGGCCATTGCCGATCTGCTGGTCAATCGGGGATTTGCCGACAGTACCATGATCGCCCTTGCAGCATTGGGGGGTGACGATGAACAGCGGTTTGAGGCGCGGGCAGGGGAGTGGAACCATACCATCCCCGATTTCCACATCCTTGCTATTGAATGCCATGCCGGTGCGGATGCCGAATGGTATCCACGAACGGGGGGGCTGCCGGACCAGGCTTTTGAATCCGACGGCCAGATGACCAAACAGGATGTGCGGGCAGTCACGGTTGCCAAGCTTGCTCCCTTTCCCGACGCCGTGTTGTGGGACATTGGTGCCGGTTGTGGTTCGGTGAGCATCGAGTGGATGCGCGCTGCCCGCAGTGCATTGAGCATTGCCGTGGAACCGAAGGCATCCCGACGCGACATGATGCGCAACAACGCCAGAAACCTCGGCGCTGAAAAAATCGTCATCATGGATGGCAAAGCACCGTCGGCTCTGACTGATCTGCCGCAACCCGATGCCGTTTTCATTGGCGGTGGATTGACCCATGACGGGGTATTTGACGCCGCTTATGCGGCCTTGCCACCGGGGGGGCGTCTGGTTGCCAATGCCGTCACCCTTGAGAGCGAAGCGCGACTGGTGAACCTTCAAAAGGAATATGGTGGGGAACTGGTTCGGCTCGCCGTGCAAAAGGCTAAGCCGGTGGGGGCATTTCGCGGCTGGGATGCGGCCATGCCGGTCACTCAATGGTGCATCGTTAAATCCGGGGAGCGACGGTCTTGAGCGGAACCCTTTATGGTATCGGCGTCGGCCCGGGTGATCCCGAACTGCTGACCCTGAAGGCCTTTCGCCTGCTGAAGGCTGCGGACGTCATCGCCTATCCCGCGCCTGATAATGGTGAAAGCTTTGCCCGCTCGATCGTCGCTGGCTATCTCGATGATGACAAGATCGAAGTGCCGATTATCGTGCCGATGCGTGTTGAGCGGTTTCCAGCGAAAACCGTGTATGATCAGGCCGCAAAGACGATCGCTTCATATCTGGATTCAGGCAAAGATGTGGTGGTGCTGTGCGAGGGAGATCCGTTTTTCTTCGGCTCTTTCATGTATCTGTATGAACGGCTGGCCCATGACTATCCGTGCGAAACCGTGCCGGGTATTTCATCGCTGATGGCATCCAGTGCCGTGCTGGGTCGCCCCCTGGCAGCGCGAAATGATGTGTTGAGCGTGATTCCGGCACCCTTGGAGGACGAGCAGATTCGAACCCGTCTGCAGGTCGCCGATGCTGTTGGATTTATCAAGGTTGGCCGTCACCTGGGGCGCATCAAGGCGCTGATCGAAGAGGTGGGACTTCTCAAACAGGCTGCCTATCTGGAACGGGTGACTTTGGGCAATCAGAAGCTGATGCCCCTGGCCGATGTTCGTGATGCCCAGGCCCCTTATTTTTCAATGATCCTGATCTACAAGGGGGCGGAAGAGTGGATCGCTCAGTTGCCGATCTCCGGAGAAACCCTATGAGCGCAAATATCGACAACCCGGCAATAATCGTGCTTTCGGCATCATCAATGGCGGTTGCGGATGAAATCAAGTCCATCTCTGGTGGTGAAATTCATGGCCTGCAGGGCCGGGTGGAAAATGCTGATGTCGGTTTCGACGATGCTGCCACCCATATTGGATCGCTGTTCCAGGCCGGTCGCGCCCTGATTGGGGTGATGGCAACAGGGGCGCTGGTCCGACTGGTTGCTGCGCATCTGGACAATAAACACACCGACCCGGTCGTAATTGCGGTGGCCGATGATGGATCTTCCGTCGTGCCGCTGCTGGGCGGACACCATGGCGGCAATCAGATCGCCCGTGTGCTGGCTGACCAGCTGGGTGGCCATGCGGCTGTGACAACGGCCGGAGATATTCGATTTGGTGTCGCTCTTGATGACCCGCCAAAGGGATGGCGACTATGCAATCCTTCTGATGCCAAGTCGGTGATGGCAGCCCTGCTTGGGGGCGCTCATGTGCGTCTCGACGGCGATTGTGTCGAGCAGGCGTCATGGTTGAGAAATTCTGATCTGCCATTCAGTGATACCGGCGACATCCGCCTGACTGTCAGCACCCAACCCGTTGAGAAACAAGGTTTGCAGCTCGTCTATTCGCCGCAAAATCTGGTTCTGGGAATTGGGTGTGAGAGGGGCGCAGATGTAGCCGAACTGCAGGCGCTGATGCAACAGGCCGACGTCGACCCCGTTACCATCTCCTGTATCGCCTCCATTGACCTGAAATGCGATGAGCGCGCAATTCATCAGCTGGCTGACCATCTGGGCGTCCCGGCACGATTCTACAGCGCTGAAGTTCTGGAACGGCAAACGCCACGATTGCAGAACCCGTCCGACGTGGTTTTTGCAGAAGTGGGTTGTCACGGGGTTGCCGAAGGAGCAGCACTGGCGGCGGTTGGCGAGGATGGTGATCTTCTGCTGGCCAAACAGAAATCAAAACGGGCAACCCTTGCCATTGGTCGCAGCCCGACACCTGTTGATTCAGACCAGATTGGTCGCGACCGGGGGCACCTTTCGGTGTTGGGTATCGGCCCCGGATCAGACGACTGGCGTTCGCCAGAGGTGACGAAACTGGTCGGGCTGGCTACCGATGTTGTGGGCTATTCCCTTTATCTTGATCTGCTCGGAGACCTCACGGAAGGCCGCGTGCGCCACGATTTTGATCTGGGCAAAGAAGAAGACAGGGTGCGCCATGCCATGGAACTGGCCGGGCAGGGTCGCAATGTTGCGCTCGTCTGCTCCGGTGATGCCGGGATTTATGCAATGGCGACGCTGGTTTTTGAACTGTTCAGTTCTGGGGGGCTGAGTGATGCCGCGCAGCGCATTGCGGTGCAGGTGTCGCCCGGTATTTCGGCGCTGCAGGCCGCAGCGGCGCGGGTCGGTGCACCGCTCGGCCACGACTTCTGCACGATTTCCCTGTCGGATCTTTTGACCCCGTGGCAGGCCATTCAGATGCGGGTTAAAGCCGCTGCAGAAGGTGATTTCGTTATTGCCTTTTACAACCCGGTTTCAAAGCGGCGGCGCACGCAGCTGGCCTATGCCAGAGACGTTCTGCTGCAGCATCGTCCCGCGGATACGCCGGTGGTGCTGGCCAGCAATCTGGGCCGCGACGGGGAACGCATTCGCATCGTGCCGCTGTCTGAATTGAATATTGATGATGTCGATATGCTGACGGTGGTGATTGTTGGCTCATCGGACAGTCGAACGGTTGCAACCGGTGATGGCCGCAACTGGATGTACACGCCCCGCGGTTATGCCGACAAACAGGGCTCAGGAATTGGAACTTCGCAATGACGGTTTATTTCATTGGTGCGGGGCCGGGTGCTCCCGACCTGATCACGGTGCGCGGACTGGGCTTGATCAAATCCTGTCCTGTCTGCCTCTATGCCGGCTCTTTGGTGCCGCAGGAAATTGTCGCTGAAGCCCCGGCCGATGCGCGGGTGCTGGATACTGCCCCGATGCATCTGGACGCGATCATTGAAGAAATGAAGGTGGCGGACGAGGCGGGTCACGACGTCGCCCGCGTGCATTCCGGAGATCCTTCAATCTATGGGGCCACAGCCGAGCAAATGCGGCGGCTTGATGATCTGGGTATCGACTACAGCATTGTTCCCGGTGTTCCGGCTTTTGCCGCCGTCGCTGCGAGCTTGAAAACCGAACTCACTCTTCCGGAAATTGCCCAGACCGTTATTGTCACCCGAACCGGTATGAAAGCCTCATCCATGCCCGATGGGGAACAGCTGGAAATCCTGGGTCAATCCGGTGCCACCCTGGCGATTCACCTGTCCATCCGAAATCTGGTCTATATCCGCGAAGCTCTGGCGCCCTATTATGGTGACGACTGTCCCGTGGTGATTGCCTACCGTGCCACATGGCCCGATGAATTATATATCCGCACCACGCTTGCCGGTATGAAAGACGCGGTGCGTGAGGCCAAAATTACCCGCACGGCGCTGGTGATGGTCGGCCCAGTTTTTGGTGATGCCGAATTCCGCGACAGCGATTTGTACAATCCCGATTATTCCCACGTGTTGCGAAACCGGGGGAAGAAGAAAAAGAAGCTGCAGGCATAAGCCCGCCCGCCCGTTTGCGACAATCACTGTCAGTCTGTTCGGACCGGAACCCCAAGCGGGCCACGAAAGGCCCAGCCACCGAATTTCACGTCTCCATTCAACCGCATTTTGGGAAAGTTGGAAAAGAGCTCCGGCAGGGCCACGTCGGCAATCAGGCTGCGTGATGCGGCGGCGCCGGCACAGAAATGTGGGCCCGCGCCAAAGGATATGGCCTTGCTGGTATCCCGGTGGATGTTGAACTGATCTGCGTTTTCAAACATCTCTTCGTCGCGGTTTCCCGAGCCAAACATGAAAAACAAGCGGCTTTCGGCTTTCAGTTGCACGTCGTGCCACTCATGGTCTTTGGCAATCCGGCGGGGCGACATGCCAATCGGAGACATCCAGCGTGCATATTCCTCAAATGCCTGCAGCCAGCTGGCCCTGCCTGACTGGATATCTTCGAGCTGGTCGGGGTGGGTCATCAGGGCCCATGCGGCACCGGCAATGGCATCGCGGGGTTCGTTCTGGCCCCCGCTGATCGCCAGTTTGACATTGGCGCGGATGCTCGCTTCAGCCTGTTCGCTTTGCGATAAAATGCTCAACAGACTGGTATCGGGCGTGATCTGCAGACCGGGCATCATGGTGTCGATGGCATCATCCACCAGGCGGGTGGCCGCATGGCAGCGCCTTTCGATTTCCCTGTCGCCCCCATAATTGCCAATGCCATCAATCATGCCCTGGGACGCATCATCCATCTGTTTGGGGGTCATGCAGGTCAGACCGGTTATCCGGCGCAGGGCGTTGGCTGAAACCGGCATCGCGTAATCATACACAAGGTCGAATTCCTGTCGCCCTTTCAGGTGCTGAATAACGGCTGCACAATCCTGTTGGAAATGGTTCAGCCACACGTCACGCACGGTGCGTGGAGACAGGGCAGGGAAGCTCTGCTTGCGTTCCAGCATGTGCGGATCACCGTCCTTGCGCATCATGTTTTCACCCATCAGCTCGGTCATCAGTCCACCGGGTTGGTCGGACGAAAACACCGCAATGTTTTTCTCGCAGGTGAAAATATCGTTCCGCTTGACCATCAGCGTGGCACCCAGCTGGGGCACGTGGCAGATCGGGTTCTGAGCCCTCATCTCTGCCAGCGCGGGATAGGGGTCTTCCCAGAAGGACTGCGGATCGATGGTGTGAACGGGTACGGGATTCATGCTGGCATCTTGATGATGATCACCGGAATTGCCAACTCCCTGGCCGCAATTATCTTGGCATGGGCGCCTGTCCCGCCTGAATTTCGGCATACAAGGGTTGTGACCCTGTTTGCCTGAAACAGTTCAGCTTCGGCGCGCCAGTCGGATGAGGGCCGTGCCAAAATCAATTTGTAATCCGCCAGCGCGATGCCGCTATCCGGGGGATTGATCATGCGGGTGATGAAATGGACGTCGGTTCGGTGTTCAAACGGCTGCAGATACTGCGATCCGATAGCGAGGAAAACAGTCTCACCGGCCGCGATGGTGTTGGCGGCGGTTTCCAGATCACCGACCTCGATCCAGATGTCTTTTTCATGCCGTATCCAGGGTTGGCGCCTGCGTATGTCCAGCGCAACATCCGACAACGCTGCGGCCCGAACCGCATTTTTTGAAATCTGCCGGGCAAAGGGATGGGTGGCGTCAATGATCTTTGTGATCTTGTTGGCTATCAGCCATCTGGCGAGTTTGTCGGCGCCGCCAAATCCGCCCTTGCGAACGGCACCGGCGACGGGGCGGGGTTCTGTTGTGCGACCGGCCAGGGACGTGATGACCGACCTTCCTTCGGCCACCAATTCTTCAGCCAGTTCGGCGGCTTCCTTTGTGCCACCCAATATCAGGATCCGCTCAGACACGCGCCAGCATCTTTCCCTGACGATCGACCACCATTATTTCAACATCGACCGGTGCATCGCGCAGCACGGTGCGGGCGACAGATTTTGCCGTTTCCGCAACGTGTCTCGGCAGGTCAATGTCCAGTTCTTCAACAAGTTGAAGGACTTGTGAAGCCGTGTTGGCATTCAGAATCGACTTCTTGAAGTCCTGATTCAACTGTTGGGGCGAAAGCAGTTCAATTTGCTCAAACAACCACTGGAAATCGACCTGACTTCGGCCGGAATGCAGGTCGAGCGCCCCCTGGGCAAGCTTGGTGAGTTTGGCAAAGCCACCAGCAATGGTGATGGCAGGCAGGGGATGCACACGCAGATATTTCAGCAGGCCACCGGCAAAATCGCCCATATCAAGCAGCGCGGTTTCCGGCAGGTCGTAGAGCGTCTGGGCGGTGCTTTCAGACGTTGATCCCGTTGCTGCAATGACCCGTTGAAAACCGGCGGCGCGGGCAACATCAATGCCGCGATGAATTGAATGGATCCATGCAGAGCATGAAAAGGGATGCACAATACCGGTTGTGCCTAAGATCGACAGGCCGCCGACAATACCCAGTCTTGGGTTCCATGTTTCGCGGGCAAGCGTTTCACCACCGGGGATGCTGATGGTGATCTGCAGGTCCGGTGGCAGCATGTGTTCGGCGCAGATTTCGGCCACAACATCGCGCATCATCTGGCGGGGTACGGGATTGATGGCGGGTTCTCCAGGCGGGATCGGCAATCCGGCCTTGGTCACCATTCCCACCCCCTCTCCGGCAGAAAATATGATGCCGGAACCCGGTTCCAACGGAACCACATGGGCGATCACGGTTGCTCCATGGGTGCAATCAGGATCGTCTCCGGCATCTTTGACGATACCGGCGAATGCACCGGAATCATTGAGCGATTCAAAGCAAAGTGGGAAATGGGGTGTTTCGCCCTTGGGAAGGGATATGCTGACCGGATCGGGAAATTCTCCGGTTACCAGCGCTGTCAGTGCGGCTTTGGTGGCCGCCGTCGCACATGCGCCGGTGGTCCAGCCGCGGCGGAGTTCCCCTTCCGGCCTGTTTTCTCGCTTGCTTTCCATAATTGGCTTATAGGCGACATTATGGAGGCGGAAAAGCGCTGGTTTTATCCCCGTCTTTGGCGCATATTTTGGTTATGCAATTGAACGTTTCAAATATGCCGGAATTCCATTCCGGCTGGGTATGGTTGGTCGGAGCGGGACCGGGTGATCCCGGACTGCTGACGGTCCACGCCGTCAATGCCCTGCAGCAGGCCGATGTGGTGGTTTATGACGCCCTGGTCAACGAAGAGATCCTACAATTGGCACCAGCTGGCGCGCTTCGCGAATATGCCGGAAAACGGGGTGGTAAGCCGTCGCCGCAACAACGGGATATATCGCTGAAGCTGGTGGAGTTTGCCCGGGCCGGCAAGAAGGTGTGCCGTCTTAAGGGAGGCGATCCCTTCGTGTTTGGTCGCGGTGGTGAAGAAGCGCTGACCCTGGTGGAAAACAACATTCCCTTTCGCATTGTGCCCGGTATCTCGGCAGGAATCGGTGGGCTGGCCTATGCCGGCATTCCCGTCACCCATCGCGACACCAATCACAATGTCACGTTTTTAACGGGCCATGATGCCGGTGGCGTGGTGCCCGATGCGATCGACTGGGAAAGTGTCGCAAAGGGCTCGCCCGTCATCGTCATGTATATGGCAATGAAACATGTGGACTCGATTGCACGCAAATTGCTGGATGCCGGGCGTTCACCGGATGAGCCGATTGCATTTGTCTGCAACGCCACAACCCCTGAAATGCGTGTGCATGAGACAACTCTGGGCAATATTGGTGATCTCGAAGGCCTTTCTCCGCCGGCCATTGTTGTTCTGGGAGAAGTGGTGCGCATGCGTTCGGCGCTGGATTGGTTGGGCGCCATGGAGGGGCGAATTCTGGAAAAGAACCCTCTGGGCAACCGACTGACTTCCCAAAGCGCCTGAGCCGTTATGGCCAACGGGTTTATCATAGCGGCGCCGCAGTCCGGCAGCGGAAAAACCACACTCACGCTGGGATTGTTGAGGGCGCTGACGCTAGCTGGAGAACCGGTGCGCTCGGCAAAGGCCGGACCGGATTTCATTGACCCTGCATTTCATGCCGCCGCGACGGGGGCCGATTGCGTGAATCTGGATCCCTGGGCCATGCGTCCTGACCTGTTGCAACAGCTAGCGGCAGGCGATGGTGTTCCTCTGATCGTTGAAGCGATGATGGGCTTGTTTGACGGAGGTGCCGATGGGCGCGGTTCAGCGGCCGACCTTGCCGTTTTGCTTCAACTGCCGGTCATACTGGTTGTTGATGCGGCGAAGCAATCCCATTCGATCGCGGCCCTTGTTGCCGGGTTTCGGGACCATCGCGCAGACATTGTTATCGCTGGTGTGGTGCTGAACCGTGTGGGCAGTCCACGCCACGAGATGATGTTGCGGGAAGCCCTGGACGCCATCAACATGCCCGTTTTTGGCTGTGTCGGACGCCACGAAACACTCGAACTGCCCTCCCGGCATCTGGGGCTGGTTCAGGCGCGGGAACATGGCGCGCTGGATGAATTTCTCGATGCGGCGGCGGGCCACATGCGCGAAGGGCTGGATGTTGAGGCGCTGATGCGACTGGCGAAAGCTGAAGCAACAGGCCCCATAGATGTTCCTGAAGCTCCACCCCTTGCCCCACCCGGGCAGCGCGTCGCGGTGGCCCATGACGACAGTTTTGCCTTTGTCTATCCGCACCTTCTGGATGGATGGCGCCGCCATGGTGCTGAAATTCATCTGTTTTCACCGCTGGCGGATGAGACACCAGATCCAGCTGCAGATGCGGTGTATCTGCCTGGCGGCTATCCAGAACTGTTTGCCGGTCGTCTGGCGGCCAACGAAAAATTTCTCGCCGGCCTGCGACAGGCGGCGTTGAATGGCGCCTTCGTCTACGGTGAGTGTGGTGGATACATGGTTCTGGGAGAGGCGCTTGTGGATGCTTCCGGTACCAGCCACCCGATGGCTGACCTGTTGCCGTTGGTCACCAGTTTTGAACACCGCAAACTGCATTTGGGCTACCGGTTGGCGCGGCCGACAACAAGTTTGCCCTTTGCCGATGATAGCGTGGTGCTGACGGCCCACGAATTCCACTATTCCACAATTGTCAAACAGGAGGGTGAAATTCCGCTGTTTGAGGCGCATGATGCACGGGGAGAATCGCTGGGCGCGTGTGGATTGCGACAGGGCAATGTGGCAGGCTCCTATTTGCATTTGATCGACCGGCGATAAGCGGCACGGGATCGACCGACTGATGGACCATAAAGATGAATGAAATCGTTCATGGAGGCCGCCTGGATGAGGCGGTAAAACAATTTGGCGGACCGCGCGATGCGTGGGTCGACCTGTCGACCGGCATCAACCCGCACACCTATCCGGTTCCCGAAATATCTGCGGCCGCCTGGGCAGATCTTCCCGATGATGCGGCAACCGGTCGGGCTGCTGATGCCGCCCGTGCGGCCTATGGTGCCGACGCGCTGGTCGGGGTTTCCCTGGCTGCGGGATCGCAGATGCATATCCAGGTTCTGCCCTATCTGTTTAAACCCCAGCCGATCGCAATTGTGGGCTTTACCTATCAGGAGCATGGTGTTTGCTGGCGACGCGCCGGGCACGAAGTCTATGTAACCGATGGATTGGGAAGCGCGGAAGCCACTGCGCGCATTGTGATCGTGGTTAATCCAAACAATCCTGACGGTCGGGTGTTTGACCGCAGCGACCTGGTCAGCCTGGCCCGCCGTCTCGGTGCCAAAGGCGGCATGCTGATTGTCGATGAGAGTTTTGCCGATGTTTCCCCGCACAGTTCGGTTGCCGAAGAGGCCGGGCGGGACGGCTTGTTTGTCATGCGTTCGCTGGGTAAGTTTTTTGGCCTCGCCGGAGTTCGTCTGGGGGTTGGTCTGGGTTCGCAGGCGCTGATTAGCAGGCTCAATGAGAGGCTCGGGCCCTGGCCGGTTTCCGGTGCTGCGCTGGAAATCGCCACCGACTGTCTGTCGAATACGGCCTGGCATCGCAAAATGCTCAAGAAGCTGAACAATGAGCGGGAAAAACTGGAAGAAGTGCTGATCGCCAACGGCCATGAAATCGTTGGTGGCACGGCGCTGTTCGTTCTCAGCCGTCATGGCGGGGCCACCGAACTCTGGCAGCATCTGGCGCAGGCGAAAATTCTGACCCGATCGTTTCCGGGAAAACCCGACTGGTTGCGGTTTGGCCTGCCGGCTGGTCGGGCCGCGCTGAACAAACTGAACCGGACCCTGGCCGATTTCTACAAGATGGACTGATCGGCACAACCGAGGAATGGCAGAAAGATAAGCAGCAGATGGGCCTTCTTACGCTTGCCTTGATTATCGATATGTTTGTCGGCGATCCCGATTGGTTGTGGAAACGTCTGCCGCATCCGGTGGTGCTCATCGGCAAATGGATCAATCTGTTCGACCGGCTCCGTGATCATGAAGGCGCCGGTGCATGGTGCCGGCGGATTGGTCTGGAAAGTCGCCATGTGGTCGAGCAGTTTTTCGGCATTGTGCTGTTGCTGTCGATGTTTGTTCTTTGCCTGATGTTCAGCAGGCTGATCATGGGGCTTGGCAGTCTGGGCTGGTTGATTGAACTGATTCTGGTCGCGATTCTGGTCGCCCAGCGCAGCCTGTATGATCATGTTGGTCGCGTGGTTGTGGCCTTGAAAGGGCAGGGGTTGCAGGCGGCACGAAAGCAGGTCTCGATGATCGTCGGGCGGGACGTGTCAAAGCTGAATGAATCGGGAATCTCCAAGGCTGCAATAGAAAGCCTGGCTGAGAATTTTTCAGATGGCGTGGTTGCCCCGGTGCTGTGGTATGCGGTTGCCGGGCTGCCGGGAATTCTGTTTTACAAGGCTGTAAATACAGCCGATTCGATGATTGGTCACCACAATGACCGGTTTGAATATTTCGGCAAACCGGCTGCCAGACTTGATGACTGGATGAACTGGCCAGCCTCACGGCTGTCGACCGTGCTGGTGGTTGTTTCCGTTGCTCTTGCCCGTGGTGGATCGGCAGCATCAGCGGTCTGGAAAGCAACCCTGCGCGATGCATCCAATCACCGGTCTCCCAACGCAGGCTGGCCAGAGACCAGTTTTGCCGCTGCCCTCAATCTGTCGCTTGGTGGTCCGCGTCAATATGAGGATGACCTGATCGATGCTGAATTTCTGTATTCAGAGGGGCGCGATATCGCAAAGCCGGCGGACGTTGAAAAATCACTGAGTCTTTTCTTGCGCAGTTGCATCTGTCTGATCGGTTTCTGTGGGGCTGGCTGGCTGTTCTTCGGATAATTCCGACTCATTTTGTATCGATTCTTCCAATGCCTTGGTCAATTCTGCCGCCTCTGCCGCCTCTTCAGCTTCCATGGCCGCTACAATTTCATCTTCTGCATGTTGGTCCGCGCTCTTTGCCGGCATGATGTTTTCTACGTCAGCCAGGACATCCAGCGCGACACTGTCCATGGGGTCGGGTTCGACATTGTTTTCATTGTCTGACTCGTCAGCGTCGGGATGAAAGGTTTTGATCAAACTCTCCAGTTTGTCGTCGTCAACAGCATCCAGATCAAACGCAACAACTGGACTTTTGCGCAGTTCAACAATGCGACGCACCATGGCGCTGTCGGGATTGACCAATTCTTCAACGATGGTGAAATGGTTGGTTCCATCAACGGACTGGTATTCTGTCGGTGTGCCCATCATCGTCCATGCCCGGGCCACGTCACGGCTCTGCCGGTGAAACTCATCAGATTCATCACCACCAACCCATGCATCGAACCGGTGTGAGGCTTCCGGAACCCAATGGATCGGACTGCCTTCCTTGGCCTGTTTGGCGGTCATTTTGACCGCGTCATTAATTGGCGTTTTGCGCAGCGGCTCCAGATCATACAGGCCGGAAATGCCCAATCCGCTTGTGACCAGATCATGGGGCAGTTCGGCGTGAATCTCTTCCCAGTCGGTTGCCATCATACAGGCGGCCAGATGTCCTCCAGCCGAGTGGCCGATCACGGTGAGGGGTTTGCGGTGGGTTTGATACAGAACCAGACAGGCCCGTCGCAATTCGTTGATAATGCCCTCAATCGAAATATCAGGGCACAGGGTGTAGGACGGCATGGCGACCGCGATGTCATGAGCGTTCAACCCGGATGCAAGGTGGCTGAATACAGAACGATCCATGCGCTGCCAGTAGCCGCCATGGATAAACATCACGACCGGGCTTGTCTGCTCCCGACCGGCCTCGGTGTTCGGCCAGTACAGGTCCATCATGTTGCGTTCTTCAGGACCATAGGTCAGGTCCATTTGTGCTCTTTTTCCGTGCAGTTCCCGAAAATGAGCGGCATCGGATATGAATTTATTGATCAGCTGCGCGGAGTTCTCTACACGGGCCGAATTATCGTATTCCGCTGCATAATCGATACGTTTGCTCATGATCGGCCTCCTGGCTGTTAATTTTCTGTTTGGCGATTTTCCAGCGCACGCGCAAGGTCCGGTGTTGCATTGACCAGCTGAATTGCCGCTTCTGAGCGGGGATTGTCAAAGATTTCGCTGACGATGCCGCGTTCAACGATCTCACCGGCTTCCATCACCATAACCTCGTCACACAAGGCCCGAACAACCGACAGGTCGTGACTGATGAACAGATAGGCCAGTCCGAGGCGTTCGCGCAATTCGGCCAACAGGTCGAGAACCTGGGCGCGGATCGATACATCCAGCGCTGATACCGGTTCATCGGCAACGATCAGCGCCGGACGGGTGATCAACGCCCGGGCGATGGCCAGTCGCTGCCTTTGTCCGCCCGAAAATTGATGCGGGTATTTTTCCAGCGCCGATGCGGATAATCCCACCTCCTCGAGAGATCCGACAACTCGATCCCGTTTCTGCTCCGGGGTGATATCCGGTTCCAGAAACAGCGGTTCGGCGACCAGTCGCTCAACCTTGTGGCGGGGATTGAAGCTGGCAAAGGGATCCTGAAAGACGACCTGAATGTTCTTGCGCGCGATTTGCAACTGCTCCTCGCTGGCCGCCGTCAGGTTGGTGCCGTCAAATTCGATGGTTCCGGCTGTGGGCACATCGAGAGCCAGGATCAGACGGGCAAGCGTAGACTTGCCACATCCTGACTCGCCCACCAGGCCCATGGTCTGGCCGGGGTAAATATCGATGTTGACATTGTTGACGGCGCGAAAGGGCTTTCCTGCCCGAAACAGGCTTTGCCTCCGGGTGCGATATTCCCGCACCAGACTGCGCCCGGACACCAGGGGAGCGGTGCCCTGTTGCCGGCTGGTTTCAGACAGAACGGGTGGTTTGTTTCGAACCGGAATGTGGGTTGAGGCCTTGGCCAATCGGGCCGTATAGGGGTGTTCGATGGTCCGCAACACGGTGCCGGTCGGGCCGCGATCGACAATGATGCCATCGCGCATCACCACCAGTTCATCGGTCATCTCGGCAACCACCGCGAGGTCGTGGCTGATCAGGACCAGCCCCATGTCGTTTTCTTCAACCAGCTCGCGCAGGAGATGCAGGATCTGGGCCTGCAGCGTGACATCAAGGGCGGTGGTCGGCTCGTCAGCAATCAGGACTTTTGGACGCAGCGCACAGGCCATCGCAATCATCACCCGCTGGCGCTGTCCGCCGGACAATTCATGGGGGAAGCGTGAAAGCGGAAACTGATCCACCGGAAGACCGACCCGTTGCATCATGTCGGCGGCAAGCTGTCGTGCCTGACCCCGATCAGACCCGGTGTGCAGCGTGATGCCCTCTGCAATCTGGTCGCCGATTGAATGCACCGGATTGAGCGCGGTCATCGGCTCCTGAAAGATCATCGCAAGGTCATCACCACGCAGCGCTTGCATTTCCACATCATCGGCGTTGAGAAGTTCGCGTCCGTCAAACCGGATTGAGCCTGAAGCGCTTGATCCCTCGGGCAGCAATTGCATGGCGCTGAGGGCGGTCAGGGATTTACCGGACCCGCTTTCGCCGACGATTCCCAGAATCTGGCCGGGCTCAACCGACAGGCTTACCCGGTCGAGAATGGGGGTTGTGCCGATCTGCAGACTGAGGTCTTCGATTTCCAGCATCAGTCGCGTTTCCTGGTCAGGCGCGGATCGAGGACATCACGCAAACCGTCGCCGAGAAGATTGAGCCCCAACACGGTGATGACAATCGCCAGTCCGGGAACAATGGCCATGTGTGGTGCAAAACTCATCATGGTCTGGGCTTCGTTCAGCATTTTACCCCAACTGGGGAGTGGTGGTTGGGTGCCGAGTCCGACATAGGCCAGTCCGGCTTCCTGGATAATGCCCAGCGCAAAGGCAATCGTAGACTGGACGATCAGCAGATTGGCCATGTTCGGTACGATGTGTTCCACCGTAATGCGCGCCTTTGATTTGCCGGCTGCACGGGCAGCGAGAATAAAATCGCGGGGCCACAGCGAAAGAGCCGCACCACGGGAAAGACGGGCAAACACCGGGATGTTGAAAATGCCAATGGCGATGATCGCATTGATTGCGCCGGGTCCGAAAACCGCTGTGATCATGACCGCTGAAAGCAGGGCAGGGAAGGCGAATATCACATCATTGCCCCGCATCAGACCTTCATCAATCAGTCCGCCCCGTGCTGCGGCCCAACAGCCGAGCGGAACACCAAAACCCACGCCAATGACCACGGCGACCAGCGCCACGGCAATGGAATTGCGCGCGCCGACCATGATCATGGAAAATATGTCGCGGCCAAAATGGTCGGTCCCCAGCCAGTGACTGGCGCTTGGGGGTTTGAGTTTTGCCGCAATGTCCAGGTCCGTCACATCGTAAGGGGTCCAGATGAAGGACAGGGCCGCCATGAATACAACGATACAGGTGATGATGAATCCGGTGGCAAAACTGCGGTTGCCGAGGGCGGTTTGCAGGAAGTTGATCATGGGCTTCGGTTCCGCAAACGCGGATCGACCCACAGATAGGCCAGATCGACAACAAGGTTGATGATGATGATCGTTGCGACCAGCATCATAACAACGCTTTCAACGACAATCAGATCGCGTAGCGAGATGGCCTGGAAGACCAACCGCCCAAGGCCGGGCAGGTAAAACACATTTTCAATGATGATCGTGCCGGCCAGCAGATAGGCAAATTGCAGGCCCAGAATGGTCAACACGGGAATCAGGGCGTTGCGCAGGGCGTGGTGCCAGAGGGTTGCCCGACGGCTCAATCCTTTCGCCCGGGCTGTCCGGATATAATCTTCTCCCATTGTCTCCAGCAGCGCTGAACGGGTGACGCGGGACAGGATGGCCGCCTGGGGCAGGGCCAGTGAAAGGGAAGGAAGCAGAAGCGATTTTAAGGCAACCCAGAAACCGGCATCCCATCCGGGAAACCCGCCTGCGGGTACCAGTTGTAGCCAGATGGCGAGAAAATAGACAAGCAGCAGGGCGAACCAGAAATTTGGAATGGCGATGCCAATCTGGGTCAGGGCCATGATCCCGGTATCGGCCAGACTTCCCCGTTTTGCCGCGGCATAAAGGCCGACCGGGATAGCAATCAGTGTTGAAATCAACAGGGACAGCAGCGCCAGCGGCAGGCTGATGGTTATGCGGTCTGCAACCAGTTCACGAACCGACACCGAATAGGTGTAGCTCTGGCCAAAATCGCCGACAAGCATGCCACCCAGCCAGGAAATATAGCGTTCCAGAACGGGTTTGTTGAGACCAAGGGATTCACGCAGTGCGGCAATGGCATCGTCGGTGGCATTGATGCCCAACATCACCTCGGCCGGGTCGCCGGGCACAATTTCCAGTGCCGCAAAAACCAGTACAGAGGCGACCGCCAGAGTGGCGATCGCCCAGATCAATTTTCGAAGGAAGAAGGCGAGCATGATCAGGTAGGCCCCGCGTCCTCCTTGCGTGGTTTAGTCGCGCCAGCTGACGCCGGTCAGATCATTGGCCTGAACGGGTGAGTTTTCCCAAAGACCGTCGATCTTGGCATTCCATACACCGGCCTTGGCCAGCTGGAACATGAAGCCGTTGACGGCGTCATCGGAAATTGTCTTTTGCGCCTGCGCCATCAAGGCATAACGATCGGCTTCGCCAGTTGTCTCATTGAGCTTGGCCATCGTCGCGTTGAAAGCATCGCTGGTGTAATTGAAGTAATAATCCTTGCGACCATAAATCCCGATATCCATCGGCTCGGTGTGTGAGACGATTGTCAGATCATAGTCTTTGGCCTTGAATACTTCTGGCACCCACACACCCCATTCGACAGGAATGACTTCAAGATCGATGCCGATCTTGCGCAGCTGGGCAGCGACAATTTCACCGCCGCGGCGGGCGTAGGTGGGGGGGGGCAATTTCAGCGTTGCTTTGAAGCCGTTGGGATAACCGGCATCGGCCAGCAATTTCTTCGCGCCATCCAGATCCATCGGATAGCGGTTCACCAGATCCACATAGGCGGGGTGATGCGGTGCAAAATGAG
>CAJQPW010000037.1 GCA_905480295.1 uncultured Rhizobiaceae group bacterium
CTCCTGCCATAGCCGCAAGTTAACCGAGAACAGCCAGGCACCTATGGTCAGTGTTACCCACTACATGGATCGGGATGGGAATTTCCTTGCCGACGTGTCTCCGCGGCGGTATTTCTGTGAGCAGTGCCATGTTATTCAATCAAATGCCAAACCCCTGGTTGCCAACGACTTTGTCGATATTGATCAGTTACTTACAATCAAGAATCCAGCGGAAAAGTAGCCGTGATTGAATTATTCAAGCGTTACTGGCGAACAATCTCCACACCGAGCAAGTATTTCAGCCTCGGGTTTCTCTCCCTGGGTGGATTTGTAATGGGCATCATTTTTTGGGGTGGGTTCAATACGGCTATGGAATTGACCAATACAGAAACATTCTGTATCAGCTGCCACGAAAACATCTATCAGGAGTTGCAGTCGACTATTCATTTTACCAATCGATCCGGGGTACGGGCCATTTGCTCAAGTTGCCATGTCCCACATGAATGGACTGACAAAATAGCCAGAAAGATGCAGGCCTCTAAAGAAGTCTGGGCATGGGTTACTGGAACGATTGACACACCGGAGAAGTTTGAGGCGCGCCGCAGAGCATTGGCCGAGCACGAATGGCATAGATTGAAGGCCAATAATTCACTCGAGTGCCGCAACTGTCACGAATTCGACCATATGGATTTTACCTGGCAGAGTAGCCGCGCAGTGCAGCAACACTCTACCGCTTTGGCCAGTGGCGAAAAAACATGCATTGACTGCCACAAGGGAATTGCCCACAAGTTACCTGATATGTACGGCGTGCAAGGGTTTTAGAGCCCTTAGGGTAGCAGTAAGATACTTCCTCTAGTTTCAAAAATCGGCCCCTGGCCGGAATCAAAGACGCCCTTAAGCAGTCTCATGGGCCGCGTCTGGCAATTGCGGCCCACTAGCCCGCTGATACCTTCCTACTGATGATCGGGTACGATCAGCACCTTACCGTTTCTGCCGCGCTGGGCCGCGCGCGTGACGGCTTGCTTGATTTCGCTAACCGTAAAACGCGAGTCAATGTTGGCCTTAAGAGACCCACTGGCGATCAACGGAATAATTTGACCGAACGCAGCTTGCTTTTCTTCCATTCCTGCGCGCTCAAACCACTTGGAAAGCCAAAAGCCACGTATGCGAATATCGTTAAAAACGGCCACTGCCGGATTAAAGCTCGCGGGTTTTCCAGACAATACTCCATAGGAGACTAGCGTACCGCCATTTCCCAGACTTTGCGCCAAACGAGAAAATGTTTCGCCGCCCACAGCATCGATCGCAAGCGCAACAGGCTGCTTACCAGCTGCATTGGCAATCCGTTCGGCAAGATCCGGGCCATCGATCAACACCACAGTCGCGCCCTTCGACATCAGGTCGTCGACGAGGCCTTCGCGGCGAACAACATTGATGGTCTTTATTCCACGCTGTTTTGCGAGCTGGGTTATATAACCCCCAACCGCAGAATTGGCTGCGCTGTGAACAATCCAGTCGCCTTCCGTGAGATTCACGAAGGTTGTCAGCATGAGCAAGGCAGACAGCGGATTAACCGCAGTCATTGACAGCTGCTCAATCAACTCCGGCGTCTGAGCACCGAAATTCGGCAAAGGAATAAACTGGTTTGCAGGGCCAACCATTTCATCTCGCCATGTGCCACCGCCGGTGAGGAGTACCAGCTGCCCCACTGACACGCCAGTCACTTCGGCAGAAGTTTCTACGACTCGACCAATGCCTTCGCTGCCAGGAATAGACGGTAATTTGGCAGCCGTGCCATAGCTGCCAGAAATCTGCAGCAGATTGGAGGGGTGTATAGGTGAGGCCAGCACGTCCACTCTAATTTCACCAGGTTCCACTGGCCGCGATACGTCAAGCTTCACCTCGAGTACTTCAGCAGGATCGCCGACCTGGCTAAACTGTATGTACCTGGGCCCCGATCCGCTCCCTTCCCGCTCAGCGCTGTAACCGTTACCGGCCAGAGTCAGGACCGCGAAGCCAAAGATGATAGCCAGCGACCGCAGCCTGGGTGATCGATTCGAAAACATATCTAAATACATTGGAGCTTGTCCTTTTTACAATAGTTATTTACCAGAAAAGTAGCGTCGACAAGGTCCGCCGACATAAAAAACCTTGCTGCAACGCTGTCTGCGATCGTAAGGACCTGTATACCTGAGGTCTCAAGTTGATATTCTTCACCAGGCTCTACTGTGATGGCTGATCCAGTGAGTTTTTTCGCAGTGGCAACAAGTTTACTTGAGCCAAGAGGCGAGCGATACCGACAGATAAGAGTTTTCGATTATCCTCATTGAGCGGCGTCTTCATACCTGACAAACATAGCGACAAATCGTTGAGTTGCCGATAATATCTATCCACCCGCTCCTTCAGCTCGCCGGTGGCTGGCCAGCTGGGATTATAAGACCGTGCGGGTTCACCTGAAAAGAAAACGAGGTCGTATCCAATGTTAAATACCCTGCAACTGGGTTTCCTGACTTTCCTGATGCTGGGTCTTGCAGCCTGCCAGGATTCAGGTAACGACAACACGCAGGCAAGCTCGGTGGCATCGCTACCAGATGCAGCACGATTTGACCGGGAAATGCGCGAAAAAGGTTGTGAGCTTTTAACTGCCAAGCTTGTCAGTGCGACATTTGATGTCCCTGCTGATGCCTTGAGGCAAATGAAAGTAGCAGGCTGCCGTTACGACTGGGAAAATGAAGAGGAAACACTCGAGGCGGGAATATCGATGATTCGTGGCCACAAAAGCGAAAAGGCTGCCGCAGGGTGGTTTGCCAGTGCAACCAAGAGCAGAACGGCGGAAGAAATGAAGGCGCAGATGGAAAAGGTCTCGGCGCAGATGCAGAAAAGTGAGGCGTTGGACTCCGACTTGAAAAAGTCCACCGCAAAAAATTTGTTGGCTTCGGTCGGCAGCAAAGCCGTCAAATTTAAAGATGTTGCCGACCTTGGAGATGAAGCGCGGGTGAGCGAACAAGGCACTATCTATGTTCGAGTGGATAACCTTACGTTTATGGTTTCGGCCTATAAAGGCGACAAGCCTCCTCCAGTAGATTTAACAGGAGTTGATCTCAAGCAGATGGCATCGATAGCACAACAAAATGCTGCTCAATGGGCCGCCCAGACCGCGCCACAGCGACACAAGGATGGTGCTCGATTGGCCAGGGCGATCGTCAAAAAACTCTAGTCTGCAAGGGTATTGCCAAGAAAACTCGTCGAACTGTTGGTGCAGTTAACTTGCCATGCATTCTTATCACATCACGCCGTATGCCATCATCGCATTCGCGACCTTGGTAAAGCCGGCGATATTGGCGCCCTTGAAATAATCCACGTAACCACCTTTCTGGATGCCAAACTCCACGCATTCGTCATGAATCTCCTTCATTATTTTCTGCAATCGCTCTTCTACTTCGGCCTCCGACCACTGCATACGCAAGCTGTTCTGACTCATTTCCAGGCCGGATACCGCGACACCGCCAGCGTTAGCCGCCTTGGACGGCGCATGCAGCACATCCTTCGCATCACCAAAAACCTTGATGGCTTCCGGCGTGGTAGGCATATTCGAACCCTCTGAAATGGCGCGAATACCGTTCTTCACAAGTTTCACCGCAGCATCGGCGTCGAGCTCATTCTGCGTGGCGCAAGGGAAGGCAAGTTCACCCTTGATACCCCAGGGCTGCTTGTTTTTGTAAAACTTTAAACCGTATTCTTCAGCCGCCTCCTCAATGCGGCCGCGGCGAACATTTTTGAGTTCAATGATCCAGTCCAACTGGTCCCGAGTGAGGCCGCCCTTGCAATAAATAAAACCCCCTGAGTCTGACAGTGTCAAAACTTTTGCACCCAGCGCAATCAGTTTTTCGGCACAGTAGGTCGCCACGTTTCCGGAGCCCGATATGAGGCATTTCCTTCCCTCAATCTGTTCGCCATGATGGGTCAGCATCTGCTGCATCATGTACACAGTCCCGTAACCGGTCGCCTCGGTTCTCACGTAGCTGCCACCAAACTCCAACGCTTTGCCCGTCAGCACGCCTTCAAAGCGATTGACCAGGCGTTTGTACTGCCCGAACAGGTATCCCACCTCGCGCGAACCGACACCGATATCGCCTGCGGGCACATCAGTATCGGGCCCGATGTGGCGATGCATCTCGGTCATGAAAGCCTGGCAGAAACGCATCACCTCTCGATCGGTGCGTCCCTTGGGATCAAAATTTGCCCCCCCTTTGCCACCGCCCATGGGCAAGCCGGTAAGGGAGTTCTTGAAGACCTGCTCGAACGCCAGAAACTTGAGCACGCTCTGATTCACCGTTGGGTGGAAGCGAATCCCACCCTTGTAAGGACCAATAGCATTGTTCTGCTGTACGCGGAAACCGCGGTTGACTCGCAGATCGCCTTTGTCATCTTCCCACACAATGCGAAAAGTGATGACACGGTCTGGCTCGGTCATCCGCTCCAGGATGCGCAGGTCTTTGTAGTGCGGCTTGTCGGCGATATAGGGGATGATATCCATTGCCACTTCGTGCACCGCCTGATGGAATTCCACCTCACCCGGGTTACGGGCGATGACACCCTCCATGAATGTATCCAGACGTTCCGCTTTGTCGACAACCATTTCTCAACCCTCTGTTGAATCAGACCAATCCAGCTTGTGCATACTGGCAAGTAATGTTGTTGGCCGTATAGTAACCCAGGCACTCCGCCTCAAGCGACTACACTGACGCACTCATAAAGGCAATTACCGCGAGTCTGCGATCATGATCACCCCTGACAAAGTTTTTCAACCGGGCGGATCAGGCCTGCCGCTTTATTGCGCCGGCGTGGAATCATCTGCAGCCTGCAGCAACTTGCTTTTCAGCTTCCATGGCTTAAAGGGTCCGAACAATGTTG
>CAJQPW010000038.1 GCA_905480295.1 uncultured Rhizobiaceae group bacterium
CCATGTTGACAAGATGCGCCAGGTCCATGGCATCGCTGCGGCTTGCATTTCTGATCTTGATCATCGCTCTGTTCTCCAGTCGCAGTCGGTCAGGACCGATGTACCGAACCGCATGTCTTGCCAATTTCGTGCACATGCCGATGATCGGTACCACAGCAACCGCCCATGATGCGCAGGTTCGGTAACAATCCCATCAGTTCGCGATAGCTTGCGGCGAACTCCAACGGATTACCTTCGTCGAGTTCTTCTGCCTCATCCAATTCCGCATGGCTCATGCGGGAAGCATTGGCCCGCACCGCACCGACCCGTTCCAACCATTTTCCGCCCTGCACCAAGGTGCTGTCAAAATGATCGGGATGGGCACAATTGATCATGAAATGAACAGGCCCGGAATTGGTTTCACGATCAACCTGTTCGATGGCATCCCTCAGAGCCTGCCCGCTAGGAAGCCTTCCGTCGGTCTCAACAGTAAACGAGATGACGGTGGGCATGTCCAAAGCATGCCCGGCCCTTGTTACTCCGATGGCTTCTTCAACATAGGTCATCGTCACCGCCGCAACACTGTCTGTACCAGCTTCACTGAACGTACGAATTTGGTCGCTGTGATAGGCCTGCGCCTGATCAACCGTCATGAAGCTTTGAGGATTATAACCATCGTCCTCCGGTCCGATAGCGCCATTGATTTGCAGCGCTATGCCCTTGTCAGCATGGCGTTCTTTCACTGCGCGACAGAATTCTACTGCAGACTTGTTGATCTCAACGAGTTCCTGCGCATCAAAACCCAACCGTTTGCCCCATTTCTTGCTGGCCCGCCATGTCGGCGTATCAATGACAAATCCAAAATTATGGTCCACGGCAGCGGAAATGTATGAATCATAATAACGATCAAGCGCCTGACGGCCTTCCGTTGAATTAAGCAGCGTGAAGGCCGCAAATTCGGGCAGATCAAAACCTTCGTGAAAGATCATGCTGGTCTCAAGACCACCATCGGTCAAAAAAAGCCCGTTGTTATTTTTCCGACCTTCGGAATTTATACGTGTCATCTACTATCTCCATGTTGAACCAATCTGGCGCAAAAACTATTCGAATACTATTTGAGAATCCAGCATCCACGCGGTACACCTTCAAAAAACCAACATTTATTCTATAAATCAGATAATTACATCGTCTATTCAGACTTGGGGCGGACTACAATTGCGCAATTACTGTACCGCCAGTACAGTAATTTTCGCGGAGGAAATATGGGCAAAAGTCAGAACAAGCGAGAGCAGATTCTTGAGATTGCAGAACGGGCTGTTCTGGCAAAGGGTTTTGGTGCCACGTCGATCGAAGAGATTATTGCCGAGGCTGGTATTACAAAATCAGGCTTCTTCTACCATTTTAAAGACAAAAACGAATTGGCCCTTGCACTGATCAATCGATATATCGATCAGGATGACGCCCTATTCGACGAAATTTTCAATCGTGCAGATGAACTCAGCAGCGACCCTTTGCATTCGTTTCTGATCGGACTGAAGCTGCTGGCAGAGATGCTGGACAATCTGCCTGAGGGCCATCCGGGATGCCTGGTTGCCACATTTTGTTATCAGGAACGGTTGTTCAACAAGGACGTCATCCTTCGAAACAAGGAAGGCCTGTTGTCATGGCGCACTCGGTTCCGTGGCCATTTTGAAAAGATTGCAGAGAAGTACCCTGCCCGGGATCCGGTTGAACTCGATCATCTGGCGGACATGTTATCCAGCACGATTGAAGGCGGCATTGTCCTGTCCAAAGCCATGGGAAAACCGAAAACACTGAGCCAACAAATCATGTTGATGAGATCCTACGTGAGATTGTTGTTCGAACCCGTGCCGTCCTGACGACCCCCGACGTCTTCAACCGGGACGCCGGATGACTTCGACCAGTCCAGCCGATGCAATCAGCAGGGCACCGGTAAATTCACGCATGCCAAAAGGTTCTCCACTCAACCAGGCGGCTGATCCAATGCCGACCACCACTTCCCCCATCAACAGCAGACCAACGCGACCCGGTGACAGAACCGCAGCAGGCCACAGGGTCAGGAAGATCATGGGAAGAACAAACAGGCTGACCATAATTGCCGTTGGCAAGGCATTTTGGATATCCTGCAGGCTTGCTGAGGCACCAAAGCTCGCACCACCGATTATGATCGCTGCGACGGACACAACGAGACTGCCGAGAACGAACACATATACCTGTTGCACCACCCCGGTCTGACCCATACGAAATAGACAGAACGTGCCGTATGACCAGGCCATTCCCGAAATCAAAGCCAACCAGTCTCCGAGGTTTCTCGGCCATGGGATTTGCACACCCAACCCGAGTATGACGAACAGTCCGGCGAGACCGAGCACCAGGGCGATAGTGCGCTGAAGACTGAGGCGTTCCCCCAAGAACAGTATGCCCAGCACGGTGCTCCAGACCGGTGTCATGTAAAACAGCAATATCGAATGGATCACATCCGTCAGGAAAAGGCTGATGGAATAAAATGCAAAGGCGGTTCCCGTGAACAATCCAGACCAGGCAAGCCCCCGCCAGTTTGTGGTTGCTGATTTCCGAACCTGAAAAATGAGAAACGGCAACAGCAGGACACAAAGCCCGGCATAGACCAGCGTGCCCGGCCATGCGCCCGTCAAGCCGCCCTCTCCCACTGCACGAAGCGGCAGCCAGTACAGTCCCCACATCACCCCGCCAAACACGATGGCAATGCTCGGCAAAACATCGTTGCTCTTACTTTTCTTAGCCGAATTCATGGACCCCTTATCCATTCAAACCGAGAGCCTTGCGTTGCTCATCTGCAAACCCCTGCACCAACCGATCTGCAATCATGGCCAGCATGGCCATCGCAGCGCCAGCGGCAAGACCCAATCCAACATCTGCCTTGCCGAGGGCAAGATAGATAGATTGTCCAAGACCGGTGGTGCCGATCAGCGCGGCGATTACCAACATGGCAAATGCATAGAGAATGGTCTGGTTCAATCCGAGCAATATGGTCGGTGCCGCAAACGGGATGCGCACTTCACGCATGATCTGCGGACCCGTTGCGCCCGAAGATACCGCCGCTTCAATCAGATCCTCAGGGGTCGTGGTCAATCCATGGCGGGTGTAGCGGACCATGGGTACGATCGCATATGCGATAATGGCCAGGAACGCAGAAAACTCTCCAATCTGGAAAAACATCAGCACCGGAATCAGGAATACAAACAAAGGAATGGTTTGCAGCATGTCGCATATCGGCTGAACGATACGCCATGCCAATGGGCTAACCGCGCAAAGCAGGCCGGTCAGTGCACCCAATACAGCGCAGGCGAACACTGCCGCACCACACAGATAAAGCGACAGCAATGATCGCTCCCACAGATCCGAGAGCAGGATCATCACCAGCATGGCCACGCAGATTATGGACAATCGGCGCCCACCGGACACCCACGCCACAGCCCCAATGCCGACCATGACAAACGGCCATGGCAGTTGTGAAACACCCGTATGCAGGATTCCAACTGCCACCACCGTCAAGATACCGCCAACGACATGACCTCTCCATGCCAGCAAAAGTCCAACTGCAAACGCCACAGCAAACAGCCCCAATGTCATGCCCGCTGTCCAGTCAAACCCCCAGGTGAAGGTCAACACGGCATCGTCCAACCCGATGCGCAAGGGCAGCAGCATATAGAACATTGCGCCATTCTTAATGCCGTCCAGTGCCGCACCATTGGCTGCTGTGAAGGCCCCAAGCGAGCGGTCAACATACTCCGCACTGGGATCAAAAAATGCATAGTCGGAAACGTTGGGCAATTGTCCCCAAGTGAGCAATGAAGCAACTATACCGAGCACAATCAGTCCCCAAACCACCCGTTTGTCATGCTGTTGCCTTTGTTGGGCCAAAGCACCACTCATCCGATCAATCACTACCGCGAAGACAACGATGACCAGCCCAGCCAGCAGAGCCTGACCAAATTGCGCCTTTCGCATGGTCAACAGCACTTCCCAGCCAATGTCATTGAATCCGCCGATCACCGCAGCGATGATGACCATTGAAAGCGCGGCCATCAGGCACTGATTGACCCCAACCATAATCTGCTGCGATGCAGTAGGAATTTCAACCTGGAACAATTGTTGCGTCCGGGTTCCACCGCTCATAATCGCCGCTTCACGTACTTCCGGATCAACTCTTTCCAAACCCAGGATCACATTTCGTGCCATCGGCGGTGCGGCATAAATGGCCGAAGCGATCAAACCAACAACAGGGCCAAACCCGAATAAAACCAGCAATGGAGTAAGGTAAGCGAAGGTCGGAATGGTCTGCATCACGTCCAGCACCGATTGAACGGGCCCTTTGAAGCGGGGATACTCATTCGCCAACAGGCCAATTGCCCCACCGATGACAAGCGCTAACGGTACCGAAATGGCAACCAGCGACAGCGTGCTCATGGATTCGTTCCAGTATCCAGAAGCCAGAACAAACGCCAGACCCACGGCTCCCAGCGCAGACAGGCGCCAACCACCAATGTACCAGCCCAATGCAGTGACAAGACCAATGGTCATCGGCCACGGGGTGTTGACGAGGGTCAAACGCGTCCAGTCCATGGGAAATTCAAGCAGATAAGCGAGGCCGCGACCGGTCGGCTTCATCAATTCAAGGAACCAGCCTACACCACCGCCGATCCACTGGGTTGTGGGCAAGGTCCAGGCCGTCGGCCAAACTGTTAACCAGCTGACATATGGTACCAATATCCAGCAGATCACACCGGCCAGCAGACTTAACCCGGCAGCGCGTGCGCCAGATTCGCGAAAGATGGCGGTCAGCACCGGCTTTGTAATCCCGATGGCGGACCGGCTTGTTTGAAGAGAAGGCGACGAACCCTGTGTCATGGATCAGGTCGCTTCAACCTGCAACGCAGCGGCCAGATCGCCGGGGTCGACAACTCCAATCGCTTTGCCCTGATCATCGATTACCGTGACCGGCTTATAGGTTGAGATACATGAAGCCAACGCATCCTCCAAAGTCATGTCCAGGCGCAAAGCCGGTTGACCCTTCTTTGGTGCCGGGATTGTCTTGGCGGCCGTCATCACGGACGCTACGCGTGCGTGTCTGCCCTTCGCCACGTCACGGGAAAATTCGCGCACGTAGTCATCCACCGGATTGAGCACAATTTCGGTTGGTGTTCCGATCTGGATGATTTCACCATCCCGCATGATGGCAATGCGATCGGCAAGTTTCAGCGCTTCGGCGATGTCGTGGGTGATAAATACAATCGACTTCTTCAAACGCGACTGAATGCCAAGAAACTCGTCCTGCAACTGACGCCTGATCAGCGGGTCAAGAGCGGAGAAGGGTTCATCGAGAAACCAAAGTTCCGGATCTGCTGCCAGACTGCGTGCAATGCCAACCCGCTGGCGCTGGCCTCCGGACAACTCACGGGGATAGGAATTTTCCCGTCCTTCGAGCCCAACCAGATTGATCACCTCCAGCGCTCGAGCGTGGCGGGTCTGCTTATTCTGCCCCTGCATTTTCAACGGAAAGGCGACATTATCCAGCACGGTCATGTGGGGGAAAAGACCGAAATGCTGGAAAACCATGCCAAGTTTCGTGCGGCGCAATTCTATCAACCTCTTGGGTGAAGCTTTAAGAATATCTTCGCCGTCAATCTCGATGGAACCACCGGCGCTTTCCATGAGGCGCGATATGCAGCGGATCATGGTCGACTTGCCGGACCCGGATAGGCCCATAATGACAAAAATTTCGCCGGCATGAACTTCGAAAGTCGCATCCCTCACGGCTGCGATCATTCCGTCCTTGATCAAAAGGTCGGCTGCTGCCCTGGCATCGCCACCGGACTGTGTCAGTGCATCTTGGAGTTTGGATTCCGGCGCATCACCAAAGACTTTCCATAAACCTTTGCATGCGATGACTGGAACAGCGGCCTCCGAGAGGGAGGCCGCTGAAGATTTATCCGTGCTCACTTGGTGGCAGCGTCTACGATCGGCTTCCAAACGCCTTCGTTTGCGGCCATCCAGCCAGCAACTACGTCTTCAACCTTTTTGCCATCCACGTCGACCATGCCCATCAAAGGCTGCTGCTGTTCGGTGGATATGCGGTAGTTTTTGAGAATTTCGTAAGCTGCAGGCCATTTGTCTTTGATGCCAGGCCATCCGGCTTTGAAGATTCTACTTGGCAGGAAATCGCAATCGCTGGTCGCGTTTGGATTTGGCCCCCAACTTGCGTCTTCGTAGCAGGCAGCTTCACCGGCCGGCAGCGCAACAAATTTCATGTCAAACTTAGACATCGCCCAATGGGGTTGCCAGAAAGTCACCAACAAGGGACTCTTCTTTTCTGTCGCTGCGCGAATTTCGGTGACCAACGCGCCTTCAGATCCAGCAGGAACGGCTTTGAACGGCAATTCAAGCCCCTTCATGCGGTCCGCACCGGGTGTTCCCCAATCAGCAGGGTAGTCCACCAGTCGTCCCATTGGCAGCGTTTCTGCCGTTGCAAATTTTGCTGAACAAGCTTTCAACGCTTCCCACGCCGGCAGTCCTGGGCACATGGCTTCAACATGGGCCGGGTAGGCAATGCCCTCTCGGGCAGCGAGACCCAGGTCAGAAAGTTCTTCAACCTGGCCAGCATCTTTCATCTTGCCATATTGTTCAGAAACGTTGGAACTCCAGATTTCCATGGCACCATGCAAATCGCCGTCCGCCATGGCCTGGTACATATTCATGTAGCCAGCGGTGGTATATTCCACTTTATATCCGGCCTTCTTTAGCATCTCACCAGCAATATGGGTGGACACATGTTGTCCCGTCCATTCGTTGATGGCCAGCTTGATCGGTGCATTAACATCACCAAGATCGGCTGCCTGCGCGGCACCCATGGTGGCCAGCATTGCTGCACCCACTAGAGTCTTCTTCATCTTGTTTTCTCCCAAGAATTTGTTGCTTGATATTCCCGTGTCCGATCTATTGTCATCCGCATTCGGGGATTAAAATCTCGGTTGCACGTTGAATTGAAAGTCTCCCATTAACAGGCTCAGATGTCATTCTTTGTCATCTGAGCCAACGTCATCAATGTGACAAGCAGCGCTGCATTTGTCGACTCTTATGTGCTCTCCGGAATTCTTGACTGGCCGCCGAAGCCCAGAGCGATTTTCCGCAAAATACGAAGGGAAACGCATGGCTGTTGCTCGGACGATTTCATGGGAACAACGGAGCAATTACCTCGCTCACGTGCTCAAATCGATTGACTTATCGCCTGATCCAGCTTGCTCACCAATTCGTCAACCTGGTGGTCTTCAATGATATAGGGGGGTGCCAACAGGACATGATCACCATTCACCCCATCGATCGTGCCTCCTCCCGGGTAGCACACCAACCCGGCTTCAAAGGCCGCTTTCTTGATTTTCTTATGCAGGCCAATGCTGGAATCGAATGGCTTTTTTGTCGCCCGGTCTTCAACCAGCTCAATGGCGCGGAACAATCCCCTGCCCCGGATATCTCCGACATGGGGGTGTTGTCCAAATGTCTCTGTCAGGCGGGCCTGTAACAGGTCTCCCTGATTTTGCACCCGGTCAATCAGGCCGCGCTGGAGGATCGCGTTGACCACGGCGAGACCTGCGGCACAGGCCGTAGGGTGGGCGAGATAAGTATGCCCATGTTGAAAAAAGCCGCTTCCGGATTCGATCGCCTGATAAATTTCAGCCGAACATAACATGGCACCAATGGGCTGGTATCCACCGCCCAATCCCTTGGCAATGCAGACGATATCGGGTGCGATGCCTTCCTGTTCGCTGGCAAACAGCGAACCGGTGCGTCCCATGCCACACATCACCTCGTCTAAGATCAACAACACACCGTATTGATTGCAAATTTCACGTATGCGCCTGTAGTACCCCTCAACAGCCGGGACTGCGCCCGCCGTGGCGCCCACAACCGGTTCGGCGATAAAAGCCATCACGCTTTCAGCCCCTAGACGCTCGATTTCATCTTCCAGCGCATTGGCTGCACGCTGGCCGTATTCAAACGCAGTTTCGGTTTCAAGCCGTTCCCTATACTCGAAACACGGGGCAATATGGCTGCCCTCAACCATTATCGGAGCGAAGGGTTCACGCCGCCACAAATTTCCGCCGGCAGCCAGCGCCCCCAACGTATTGCCATGATAGCTTTGTCTGCGGGCAATAACACGATGACGTTGGGATTCTCCCTTTTCGAGGAAATATTGCCGCGCCAGTTTGATCGCCGCCTCAACAGCCTCTGATCCACCAGATACCAGATAGGCACGATCAATTCCCGCCGGTGCATGCTCGATCAACAAATCGGCAAGCTCTTCGGCGGGCTGAGAGGTAAAAAAACCCGTATGGGCAAAGGCGATTTTGTCCAGTTGGTCCTTGATTGCCATGGTCACTGCAGGGTCGCGATGGCCCAGGCACGAGACCGCTGCACCGCCCGAACCATCCAAATAGCGCTTGCCGGTCGAATCGATCAGATAACACCCTTCCCCACCGACAACCACGGGATTATTGGCGCGGGTGTGCCTGCCAAATGTGTGCCCCATATTTTTGCCCTTATGCCGGCTCGCTGTCGCGGCGACGGCGTTGCATCAGAAAAATGCCACCCAGCAGCAGGAAGGCCGGAATGTAAAACACCTCTTTAGGCATGCGCTCAGCTTTTTCCTTAACCTGAGATAAGACGACAGGATCGTCTCCATAGAAGTCAAAAAGTTTCCCGATTTTTTCAAAATATGGAGTCTGCGGCAGCGGCTCATCGATTTTGGCCAAACCATCTTCAAGTATGATGTTCAAACCAGCCGCTTCAAGTCGGGCGATCGCCTCTTTGCGGTCTCCAAGCGGCACCAGCAAAGTGGTAGAAGTCTCTTTGCCTGTATCAAAATTCGGACCGCTGACCACAAAGGTCAGCACGCCATTGTCTGGCACACTACCAACCACTTCAAACACTTTGGCTGGTTCGGTCCTGTTATAGGGCGCTGATATCTGATCGAGCCAGTAGCCCGGCCTGAACAGAGTAAAGGCAACCAACAAGATTAGCGCCGATTCCCAAATCTTGTTGCGTACTAGCCACCAGCCCTGTGTTGCTGACGCAAACAATAACATCGCTATCACCGCTACAATGAAAACGAAGATCGCTTTGGTCCAATGCACGTCAATCAACAGCAATTCGGTATTGAAAATGAACAGGAAGGGCAGAAGCGCGGTTCGGATATCATAGGCAAAACCCTGAATACCGGTTTTGATCGGATCACCGCCCGAAATGGCGGCAGCAGCAAACGCTGCCAGTCCCACCGGCGGTGTGTCATCAGCCAGAATGCCGAAGTAAAAGACAAAAAGGTGAACCGCGATTAGTGGAATGATCAGACCACTCTTGGCTGCAAGCGCCAAAATTACCGGTGCCATCAGAGATGATACAACGATATAGTTGGCTGTGGTTGGCAGTCCCATGCCCAAGATAAGGCTCATCACCGCCACCAGCACAAGCATGATCATCAAATGACCGCCAGACAGGAACTCAACGAGTTCACCAACAACCTGGTGTGCACCGGTGAGCGAAATGGTTCCAACAATGATACCGGCAGCGCCAGTTGCAACACTGATACCAATCATGTTGCGTGACCCGGCAATCATGCCATCAAGCCACTCTGAAACGCCTCGACGGCAGGCTGCTGAAAAATCACCGGAACCCCGCATGATAACTTTCAAAGGATGCTGGGTGAGCGCAACCGTGATCATGGCGATCGTTGCCCAGAAAGCCGACAGACCTGGTGACAGGCGCTCGACAATGATGCACCAGATCAAAATGACGATTGGGAGGATGTAATACAGTCCGGTGATTGCTGTTGCACCAGCGCGGGGCAATTCCACGATCGGTGCATCCGGTGGATCAACAACCAAATCATCGTGACGCGAGGCAAACCAAAGCAAGATCAAGTAGGCCGCTGTGCACAAAATAATCACAAACGGAAATGCGATGTTAGGCAAGGCAACCTTGATCCAGCCAAGCCCGAAATATACCGCCATACCCAGAAAGGCGATGCCGATAAATCCGCCGAGAAAGCCGATCAATTTGCCTGATACGGTCATCGTCGAGGTGGGCTTCTCGAGACCTTTGAGCCCCATTTTCATCGCTTCCAGGTGAACGATGTAGACCAACGCGATATAGGATACCAATGCTGGCACCAGGGCGTGTCGGATAATCTCGGTATAGCTCACCCCGGTGAACTCGGAAATCAGGAATGCAGCGGCCCCCATAACGGGGGGTGTCAGCTGACCATTGGTCGATGATGCCACTTCGACCGCGCCCGCCTTTTCAGCGGAAAACCCGGTCTTTTTCATCAGCGGAATGGTGAACGTACCCGTGGTCACCGTGTTGGCGATGGACGAGCCGGAATACAATCCGCTGAGAGCGGAAGCAACAACGGCTGCCTTTGCCGGGCCGCCGCGGAAATGGCCAAGCAAAGCGAATGAAATTTTAATGAAATAATTGCCCGCTCCGGCTTTTTCCAACACCGACCCAAACAGAACAAACAGAAATATCAACGACGCCGAGACTCCAAGAGCAACGCCGAACACCCCTTCATTCTGCATCCAGAAATGCCACATCGCCTTGCCATAAGACGCACCCTTCCACTGCATGGCATCCGGCAACCAGCGGGCATCGCCAAAAAAGACATAGAGCACAAAACAGCCGGCAACGATCATGAGCGGCAGGCCGAGGACTCGGTAGACAGTGACAAATAGAATGATCATGCCGATGGTGGAAACGACAAGGTCACCGGTTGTTGGCAATCCGGCACGAACCGCAATCTCGTTGCGAAACCACACAATATACAGGCAGCTGAGCACTCCAAGCGCAGCAAGCGCCCAATCATACCAGGGAACCCGATCTTTGCTGGCTCCCTTAAACAAAGGAAAGGCCAGCGCTGCTAACAGGAGGCCAAAGGACAGGTGAAACAGCCGGGCATTTGAGTTGGTAACAACTCCAACACCGAAGATTTCATGAACCATGAACGGAACGTTTGAAGCGATATAGAGTTGGAACAGTGCCCAAATCAAAGCAACCCAGAAGATCAGCCTGCCTTCCCACCCGGTCGGATTGCGTCCTCCGGTATCCGTGGCGGTAAATTGTTCCAGATTTTCCCCTGCCGCGCTCATGGTCTGCTCTCCCGACTATGTGTTTTGCATCGCTGCATTTTTGAACGCTTGAGCGTTTCTCATTCATTCATAAGATTGGGGGCGATCCGAAGACCGCCCCCAAAATGTGCCAGATCTTACATCCAGCCTTTTTCTTTGTAATATTTCATTGCGCCGTCATGCAGCGGAGCGGAGAGTGAATCCTTGATCATTTCTTCCGGCTTCAGGTTGCCGAAGGCAGGATGAAGCTTCTTGAACTGGTCAAAATTCTCAAACACCGCTTTCACAACAACATAAACGGTCTCAGCCGGGACATCAGCGCTGGATACGAACGTCGCACCCACACCAAACGTCTGGACGTCTTTCTTGTTGTTATACATGCCGGCTGGGATAGTGGCCGTGCGGTAGAAGGAATTGTCTGCAACCAGTTTGTCGATGGCCGGACCGGTCACGTCGACAAGATGGGCATCACAGCTGGCCAGGGATTCCTGCGTCAGAGCGGATGGGTGTCCAACAAGCCAGAAATAGGCATCGATTTTGCCGTCACAGACAGCCTGACCTGTTTCAGCCGACTTCATTTCAGCCGCCAGTTTCAGATCGGAACGTTTCCAACCCATGGCTTCTTCGATGACTTCCCATGTACCACGCGTACCGGAACCTGGGTTACCGATGTTCATGCGTTTGCCCTTCACATCGGTAAGGGTGTTCACGCCGGACGAATCGCTGGCAATCACGGTTACCGGCTCTGGGTGCACGGAGAATACAGCGCGCAGTTTTTCAAATTTGCCTGCATCAGCAAATTTGGAAGTGCCGTTATAGGCATGATACTGCCAGTCAGACTGAGCCACACCGAATTCCAGTTCACCGGCACGAACGGTGTTGATGTTGTAGATTGATCCGCCGGTGGATTCAGCCGAACAGCGCAGGCCGTGTTCTTTGCGGTTTTTGTTGACCAGCCGACAGATCGCACCACCAGTTGGATAGTACACGCCGGTTACACCGCCGGTACCAATAGAAATGAATTTCTGATCGGCAGCAAAGCTTTGGCCGGTCATGGCTGCAGAACCAAGCATGGCTGCAGCGAATACAAATTTTTTCATGAGTATCTCCCTTGAAGTTATTGTCAGGTGTGGAACGCACCCTGACCTGAATGAAAAAGGCCCGCTCCGAAAATGTTCAGCTGACCCATCCATAGCCAAGTATGCAACGGAGATTGCATTGATTACTAATGCGAAAAACGCATACAATGCGTCAATATGATCAAAAATTTGTACATTTATCCTTTAAAGATTGTTCTGTAATGCAAAAAATCGATTTTGTAATTTTCCACTTTTCCAATTGGCTCGCGGAATTTTGAACGATGGACATCCAGTGGCTTGAAGACTTTTTGATCCTCCGCGAAACCGGCAACTTCACCCAGTCAGCTGCGCGCCTGAATATCTCCCAGGCCGCATTCAGCCGCCGCATTCAATCCCTGGAAGCATGGTTGAACCAAACCCTGGTCGATCGATCGAGACATCCGGTACGGTTTACCCGCGAAGGGGAGGTGTTTCATCAGGAAGCTTTCGAGATTCTCAACCGCTTGTCGCAGGCCCGCTCAGCTCTTGAAGATCCCGATCTTGGCGCCCGAAATCATGTCGACGTTCTGATGCCCCATATCCTGTCAGCCTCCCGGTTTTCCAGGTGGTGGCAGCAATGGTCCGATGGCACCAACCTGACTGTCTCGGCCTCGGTTGGCAACATAACCGAAATGGTTTCCCGGTTCATTGCTGGTGGCGCTGACTTGTTGATCTGCCACTCCGGTGAAGATCTGCCCATGATTCTGGATTCCGCCCAGTACAAATCTCATCTGCTCGAACTGGATCGCCTCAGTCCTTACATGGCTTTAAAGCTGAGACGACAGTTCGAAATGAATTTTCCGGGCACCCATTCCCATCCCGTTCCGTTGGTCCGTTATTCGCAGGGCGCCTATTTTGCCCGCCTGGTAGATCAGATTGTATCCGGCGCTCCCGGTCGTCTGTTTGGCCGTACCGTCGTCGAGACCGACATGTCGACTGTCGTGATGCAATGTTTGCGAGATGGGTTTGGTATCGGTTGGCTGCCCGATCGCTCTGTGGAAGCGGCGGCAAGCAGCGGCTTATATCGGCTCACCGATCCGGGTTGGTCGATGGACATGTCGATCCACGCCTACATGTCCATCAACTCCAACAACCCTGCCTGTCACATGGTGTGGAAACGCATCACCGGCGAAAACGGCACATAATCCAGACTTGTTGGCAAGACGCTGTTTGTTTCCACCAAAACAGCGAAGAGACCCGAAAATCACGCCGCGAAGAAATCAGCCGTGATCGCGCTACTTGCTTGACAGCGGTGGCAAGGTGCGAAGATAGGCGACCATAGCCTTGACATCACTCAGCGTCGTCTTGGCCAGAAACGAATATGGCATTGGTGGCAGCATCGGCGTCCCGTCGGGGCGTTTGCCCGTTCTGATCATGGTGACGAGCTCTGCATCGCTCCAACCCTTTATGCCGTCGCTGTGAGACGTGAGATTGGACGCGACAGAAACACCCCAGGGGCCGTGAAACTCAAACCCTCCCCGACCCAGATCGGTTTCCAGCATTGGCCCCTTGGGTCCCAATGGCGTGTGGCATTCCATGCAATGCGCGACGGGGCCTGCAAGGTATTCGCCGTATTTCACTGGATCATCAGCAGAAACATCGGCGACAGACCCAACCGGTGGTCCGTAGGCGGGTGGCAGGTCAATATTGTAGGTTGACGCGGGCACCTGTCTCTCGACGGTCGGTGCTGCTCGCAGATAGGCAACAATCGCTGACAGGTCCCGGTCGGAGATTCCGCGATACATTGCAAATGGCATAGGTGGGCCGATTACACTGCCGTCCGGGCGAATACCTTCTCGGATCGCCCGCGCCAGTTCGGCATCACTCCAATCCTTTACCCTGCTCGCCGGCGTGATGTTCGGGGCAATGGCGGTAAAGGCGGGATTCTTTTCAACCAACCGCCCGGACAATTCCTGACCTTTGACAAAACCGTTCGGCCCCAGTGGCGAATGGCAATTGCCACATCCTGCCGGCCCTTCCACCAGATAAGTGCCTCGTTCCAGTAAAGTTTCCGCCGATACGGAAAATGTTGCGGCCATGCTGATACCAGTCACAGCAATGCAATGCGCGATAAGTTTTTCAAAAATTTTCATGAACAGCCCAATCTGAGTTCGCCCCATACGCGAGGCTAACAATGCTCATGGAGGCTGTCCAGCAAACGCCAAAGACTGTCGAAGTAAACGCTCACCCAGTGCCTTCAACCAAAACCAGATTTGCCTTTGCGGTCCGATGACGGATCTTTGCCAATTCCTGATATTCTGGATCATTGTACCAGGCGCGGGCCGCGGCTGTGCTGGGAAACCGCATCAAGACGGTATTTGGTAAAGCCCAACTGCCCTCCAGCACGCTGGTTTCCTGCTTGGATGTTGCAAGCAACTCACCCCCATGCCGCTCGAAACTCGGCATAAAGCCGGCAAGGTAGTGCTTGTACTCTTCTGCATCTTCGATCTGTAATTGCCCAATTACATAAGCGCTCATGAAAACCGTTCCCGTTCACCGACACTGAGGAACCTAACGGAACCCTATTCAGCGCAGCTTTGCAATATATCGGCCATCTCTCGCGTACGCCTTCCCGGCTGCATTAACGAGATGTCAGTTCGATCAGGTGAGCTCGGGCTTTGCGCAATTGCTCTTCGACAACTTTATGGCTCATTTCGTAACGACTCGAAGGGATGGGCACCGAAATCGAATGGATCTCCGAACTCCAGTCGCTGAAGGCAAATCCGATAGCACTGATACCATTGGTATGCTCGTCCAGGTCGTAGGCCAGTCCGGAGCCCCTAACAGATTCAATCACGGCCATGAACGCGTCTTCATCAACGTCCGAACCTGATCGCGCCCATTCGGCGCGGGCTAATTTGAGAAGCCGATCATTGTCCAATAACGAGAGCGCAGCGCGACCATTGGCAGTGGTTGTCAACGGAAATACCTCGCCCACGGACGATACGGCACGCAGACGGTGCATGCCCGGAACCTGATCGAGAAAAATCATGCCCCCACCACGTAGCACCGCCAAATCAACTGTCTCGCCCGTTTCTTCCACCAGTTGCGACAACAACAAGCGGCAATTCTCGACAATGTCGTAGCGGGCATTCGCCGCCATGGAATGCAGCTCGGGGCCGAGTCTCAACCCTCCTTCCGCGCTGGACGCAATGATTAACCGTTCGGCCTGCAGGGCTCCAACAATGCGCTGGACTGTGGAGCGAGGCAGTTCAACCTGCCGTGCAATCTGACCAAGACTCAATCCCGTCTGACTGTCACGCAGCACACGCAGTATCGCCGCAGCCCGCGCGATAACCTGTATGCCGCTAGATCGACTGGTTGAGTTTTTTTCGTCACCCATCTTTTGCTCAGGCTGTTTTGGAGCGGGCCGCAAGGCGTCGCATGAGAAAATAATCCACAGGCCTCCACTGATTGACCCGCATTGCGGTACAGTTATGCGGCATACTTGACTGCAATGCAATACAGCCATATCGTATCGTGATCATTTTGGGAGTAATTCCCCACCAATTTTACATCGCTGGACTCATAAAACGTTTTGGGTCGCAGGAGGAGCGCAACATGACCATCACCGTCCGCGGCATCGATTTCCAATCCAACACCGACAACGATATGGGGTTGGAATTTGTCAATCTCAGCCACCGTTTCGGATACCAATGCCCAAACTGGCCCTATTTCAAAGACGTCGCCATTGAACGCAAACACTACATGGCCAAGTCCGGCGTTCTCAGCCAAACCATCACGACCACCATGCACGTTACCACCCACATTGATGCGCCTGCTCATGTGGTTCAGGGCACTCCTTTCATCGACGAAGTGCCGTTGCCGCATTTCTTCGGGACAGGTCTGGTCGTATCAATCCCCAAGAAGAAGTGGGAACAGATCACCGGAGATGACCTGGAAAAAGCCTGTGGGCACGCGATCCGCAAGGGTGATGTTCTGATCATCAACACCGGTTGGCACAAAGAGTATGAAGACGGTGACTATTTTGCCTATTGCCCGGGCCTGGTCCCTTCGGCGGCCGACTGGATGATTGAAAAGGGCGTAAAGGTAGTCGGCCATGATACACAGGCCAATGACCATCCTTTGGCGACCGCAATCGGTCCCCAACGCAACGGTCCGATCCTGCCGCATCTGGAGCAGGAATATTTCGAATGGTCCGGTGGCGTCGACTGGAAAGATGCTTTCCCTGAATGGGAACCGGTGCACAACAAGCTCTTTTCCAACGGTATTCTCGGCATTGAAAATGTTGGTGGTGATCTGGATTCGGTGACCGGCAAACGCTGCACCTTTGCTTTCTTCCCCTGGAACTGGGATCGGGGTGATGGCTGCATTATCCGACTGGTCGCCATGATGGATAAGGGCCAGGAATACCGCATTGAGCCAGGTGAGGACTTTTAAACCATGCTGGTCAATCGCTTTACCGACGTCGAAAAATACGAGGCTCCCAACCATTTTGATGTCACCGGCCTTCGGTTGCAGGGCTTCCAGCCCGGTGGTCCGGAGAACCAGTGGGTGGGGCTAAGTCAATTTCTGCCCGGTGGTGGTGCCGGCCCTGACTCGACTCCTTTCGAAAAGGTCTACGTGGTTCTGGACGGTGAAATGACTGTCATCATTGATGGTGAGGAAACCGTTCTCGGTAAATACGATTCCTGTACAATCGCGCCAAATGAAGTGCGAAAAATAGAAAACCGGCGCAACGATGTATGTGTGATGCTGGTCGTCATGCCCTACCCACCAAAGGCGACTTGAAGGAGACCATGATGAGCGATCCAACCCTGTCAAACCCTCTTTCAATGTTCGATGTTGAAGGCAAGGTAGCGCTGATTACCGGAGCCTCCGGGGCCTTTGGCATGGTGGCTGCGCGTGTTCTTGCCGGCGCCGGATGCCGGTTGGTGCTTGCAGCGGGCAATGAAGAAGCATTGCAGGAAATTACAAGTGAGTGTGAAACCGCTGGCGCAAAAGTTGCGGCGGTCAATACACGCCCGAGTGACGAGGCATCCTGCCAGCAACTGGTTGACCGAGCAGTTGCAGAGTTTGGTCGGCTGGATATTCTTGTGGTCGCGTCCGGCATGAATAAGGTTGCCCTGATCAACGATATGGAACCGGACACATTTACCGATGTGATGGATGCCAATGTGACCCAAAGCTGGTTGATTGCCCGGGCAGCATCCGGTCAGATGAAAGCTCAGGGTGACGGCGGCAAGATTGTTTTGGTCTCGTCGGCTCGCGGATTGCTGGGGCATCCCGCCGGCTATACCGCCTATTGTTCGTCGAAGGCAGCGGTCGACGGAATGACAAAGGCTCTGGGTTGTGAACTGGGACCCACAGGCATCACCGTCAACGCAATCGCGCCAACCGTTTTTCGTTCTCCCCTCACCGCATGGATGTTTGAGGATAACGAGAAGGCCAATGCGGTACGTGCTGGTTTCCTTTCACGCGTTCCAAAGGGACGCCTGGGTGAACCTGAAGACCTCGCCGGACCTCTGTTGTTTTTGTCATCACGGGCTTCGGACTTTTATACCGGCCATATTCTTTATGCGGACGGCGGATATACGGCGGGCTGATGGCAAACACCAACGGATCCATCGCTGTCATCGGAGCCGGGTTGATGGGGCATGGCATTGCTCTCGTCATGGCGAAAGCCGGGCACGAGGTTTGCCTTTCAGACCCGCACCAAGCATCCCGCGACACGGCCATCCAGCGGATAAAATCCAGTCTTCAGGACATGGGCACATCCTCACGGGACACAGCCGATGCGGTAGCCCGGGTCACAATATGTGAAACTGTCAAAGAAGCCGTAAGAGACAGCTCTTTTGTCTTTGAGGCGGCTCCTGAAAAGCTTCCGCTGAAACAGAAATTATTTGCCGAAATTGAACAATTTGCTCCGCCAGACTGTGTGCTGGCATCCAACACATCGGTAATCCAGATCAGTCTGATTATGAAAGAGCTGAACAGCCGTCACCGCGCATTGGGAACCCACTGGTGGAACCCACCGCACATGATCCCACTTGTCGAGGTTATTCGCACAGAATGGACAGATGACGGCGTTGTCGATCAGATGATGTCCCTTTTGGCAGACGCTGAAAAAACCCCGGTTCGAGTGGAAAAAGATGTACCGGGTTTTATCGGCAACAGACTGCAACACGCCCTGTGGCGCGAAGCCATCAGCCTGGTTGAGAACGGAATCTGTGATGCCGAATCCGTTGATACCGTGGTCAAAGCCAGTTTTGGCCGCAGGCTGGCTGTGTTGGGACCGCTGGAAAATGCCGATCTGGTCGGCACTGATCTGACGCTAGACATCCACGAGAATGTATTGTTCGATCTTGAAAGCAGGAAAGGACCATCACCCTATCTGCAGAAAATTGTGGAAGATGGCAGATTGGGCATGAAATCGGGAAGCGGGTTGCGGGACTGGACTGAAGCTGAAGCCAGCGCTGTAGGCGCCAGGGTCCCCGCGTTTTTGAAAAAGTTGGGAAGCATCCTGAATACTTAATGGAAATGCCGGGCTTAAACCGGCTTATTGGGAGGAATGAAATGACCTGGAAATTATCACATATAGACCGACGCCGGTTTCTCACTGTCACGGGTGGTGCGCTGGCCGCGCCGGCAATCCTGCACTCAACACGGTCTTATGCTGCCAATCCAACCATCAAAGTCGGCTATGTCAGCCCGAAGACCGGACCACTGGCCGGATTTGCTGAAGCCGATGACTACATCATCAGTGGGTTGAAACAGAAATTTGCAGCTGGCGTCGCCAACAATGGCAAAAACTGGAACATTGAAATCATTACCCGCGATAGCCAGTCCAACCCGAACCGGGCGTCGGAAGTGGCATCAGAACTGCTGCTGGGTGAGGAAGTTGATATCATCACGGCTGCAGCCACCCCGGACACCACCAACCCAGTAGCCGATCAGGCTGAACTCAACGGCACCCCGTGCATCACCACGGACTGCCCGTGGCAACCCTATTTCTTCGGACGCAATGGCAATCCGGCTACGGGTTTCGAAAACACCTATCACTTCTTCTGGGGGCTTGAAGATGTTATCGGCGCCTTCCTCGATATGTGGGGCAAAGGTAGTGCGGCCAAGAAAGTGGGAGGCCTGTTCCCCAATGACGCCGACGGCAACGCCTGGGGTGACGCCAATCTCGGATTGCCAAAACCGTTTGCTGCAGCAGGATACGACTTGGTCGATCCGGGCCGTTATCAGCCTTTGAGCGATGATTTCTCCTCGCAGATCCAGGCTTTTAAAAACGCCGGATGTGAGATCGTAACCGGCGTGATGATCCCACCCGACTTTGCAACTTTCTGGTCGCAGGCCGCGCAGCAGGGTTTCAACCCGAAGATTGTCACAATAGGCAAGGCTCTGTTGTTCCCATCGGTGATTGATTCACTTGGTGACCGTGGCAATGGGCTGTCGTCTGAAGTGTGGTGGTCACCCAATCATCCGTTTTCTTCGTCGCTCACTGGCATATCTGCAAAAGATCTCGCTGCGGGCTACACCCAGGATACCGGCAAGCAGTGGACACAGCCCATCGGGTTCCGCCATGCGCTGTTTGAAGTGGTTGCAGATGTGGTTTCACGCACCGATGATCTCGACAGCCCCGAGTCGGTGGTTGCTGCAATTGCAGCGACAAAACTCGACACCATGGTCGGCCCCGTCGACTGGTCCAGCGGTCCAGTAAAAAATGTTTCCAAAACGCCACTCGTCTCCGGACAATGGCAGGCAGAAAACGGCAAGTATGATCTGAAGATTGTTGCCAATTCGGCTGCACCGCAGATTCCGCTGACCGGCGATCTTAAGATGCTTTAATCGACCCGATCCCCGGCGAACATCGCGCCGGGGATCAGCTTTTCATTCCATCGATCTTTTTGCGCAATTGAGCCCATGACCGCCATTTTGAAACTGGACCGGCTATCGAAATCCTTTGGCGCGGTGGTGGTCTCCGATGAGACTTCGATCGAGGTCGAAGCGGGCGAGGCGCTTGGGATCATCGGCCCTAACGGTGCCGGAAAAACTTCCATGTTCAACCTGATTACGGGAACGCTGACGCCGGATTCCGGCACCATCCATTTTCAGGGAGAAAACGTGACCAAAAAAAGTGCAGCTGTCCGCTGTCGTGCCGGAATGGCGCGCAGCTTTCAGGTGCCGCAACCTTTTGACGGGCTGAGTGTTTTCGAAAATGCCCTGGTCGCAGCTACTCAGGGTGCTGGAATGCGCGGGCATGATGCCGAAAATCATTGTCTGGAAATTCTTGAAAATACGGCTTTGCTCGACAAGGCCAATGTAACCGCTGGGTCGCTGACATTGCTCGACCGCAAACGGCTTGAGCTCACCAGGGCACTTTGTGCGAAGCCCAAATTGCTGTTGCTGGACGAAATCGCCGGCGGTCTGACGGAAGCTGAATGTGTTTCGCTGGTCGATACGATCCGTTCGATTCGGGAAACCGGGATTTCGATTATCTGGATCGAACATGTTGTTCACGCATTGCTGGCTGTGGTGGACAGGCTGACAGTTATCGATTTCGGCCGCGTGATTGCAAACGGCGAACCCAAGGCGATTATGGCAAGCAAACAAGTTCAGGAAATTTATCTGGGAATCGAAGTCGACGGGGAGATGGAAGGCCATGGCTGATCCCCTGCTCACGCTGACCCGGCTGGATGCCCACTATAATGACTTTCAGGCCCTTTTCGGCATCGACTTTGATATCGCTGAAGGTGAAGTCGTCGCCATAATTGGGTCAAACGGCGCCGGAAAAAGCACGCTGATGCGCTCTATCAGCGGGTTGATCACAAATGGTGCGTCACAGATCAGTTACCGGGGTGAGCAGATCGGGGCTCTTCGAGCCGATCAGATCGCAGAGAAGGGAATCGCACTGGTGCCCGAGGGCCGCCAGCTCTTTCCATCCCTGTCGGTGGAAGAAAACTTGCTGATCGGGGGCCAGATCGGACGCTCCGGTCCCTGGTCGCTGGCCAAAATATTCGAACTATTCCCCGTTTTGCAGGAAAGGCGGGATCAGGCGTCCACTTCTCTTTCGGGCGGGCAACAGCAGATGGTTGCCATCGGGCGCGCACTGATGGCCAATCCAGACTTGCTGCTGCTGGATGAAGTCAGTCTCGGTCTGGCGCCCGTCATCATAAAATCGATCTATGACGCCTTGCCCCAAATCGTAGGTGGGGGAATGAGCGCGGTGATCGTGGAACAGGATATTTCAAAAGCCCTGTCGGTATCCTCTCGATTTTACTGTCTGCAAGAAGGCCGGGTATCGCTTGAAGGCGAATCCGGCAGCCAAACGCGCGAGGCCATAAGCCGCGCCTATTTTGGAGTCTGATGCACGTGGATTGGATCAATTCAATCATTCAGGGTGTCCTGCTCGGCGGACTGTACGCCATGATTGCAGCTGGCCTGTCGCTGATATTCGGCGTGATGCGACTGGTCAATATCGCCCATGGCGATCTGATCATTCTGGCTGCCTATCTTGGTCTCACCGTAGCCAGCGCACTTGGGCTTTATCCGCTAACCGCACTGTTGATCGTGGTTCCTGTGATGGCGGTGATTGGCTATGGCCTGCAGCGCATTGTCCTCAACAACACGCTGAGCGACGACATTTTGCCGCCGCTGCTGGTCACATTTGGCCTCTCAGTCATCATTCAAAATGGTTTGCTGGAGATTTATTCGGCCGACCCTCAAAAACTGGACGCCGGACAATTGGGGGTTGCCAGTACCAACGTTGCTGGGATTTCTGTTGGCCTCTTGCCGCTCCTGATGTTCGTCACGGCCGTTGTCGTTATCGCCGGCCTGCAATGGATATTTTACCGCACCGCTCTCGGCAGAGCCTTCCGCGCCGTCTCTGATAATCAGGATGTTGCGCAATTAATGGGCCTTAACAAGCGCCACGTCTATGGTGTCGCCATGGCACTTTCTTTGGCTGTAGTCGCGCTGGCCGGTATCTTTCTCGGAATGCGCACAAGCTTCGACCCCTCGATTGGGGGGGGACGCCTGATCTTCGGCTTTGAAGCAGTCATCATCGGTGGGCTCGGAAACCTGTGGGGTACTCTGGTCGGCGGCGTCATACTGGGTGTGGCGCAAAATATAGGAGCTCAGATCAATCCCGGTTGGCAGGTGCTCGCAGGTCATGTGGTATTTCTCTTCATCCTTGCTGTCCGCCCCCGTGGCCTGTTTCCCCGGATGACGGGGTGATCCGATGAGCAGCATGCAAGACCACACAGTTGTAAGATCATCCCGCGCCAGCCGGTTTGCGGCTCTTGCCGGAATTGCCATTCTGATCCTGCTGATCGCGGCGCCCCTTTGGGCTGGTCGAGCCGACATGCGTCTGCTCGGCGAATTGTTCCTGTATCTGGCTCTGGCCAGTCTTTGGAACCTGCTTGCGGGCTACGCGGGGCTGGTTTCCGTCGGTCAGCAGGCTTTTGTTGGTTTTGGTGGGTATTTATTGTTTGCCCTGACCATATTCGGCGGATTGCACCCGGTACTGGCGATCGGTGTGGCGGGTCTGTTGGGTGCGGCGATTGCGGTGCCTGTTGCTTTGCTGATCTTTCGCCTTCGAGGGGCCTATTTTGCCATTGGGACCTGGGTTGTGGCAGAAGTTTTTCGACTGACCTTTGCCCAAATATCGGTACTGGGTGGCGGGTCTGGTTCCTCCCTTCCTGTTTCAATCGTTAAATCGGTTGCGGCCAACCGCACCATGCGGGAATGGACCAGCTACTGGATGGCCCTGGGACTGGTGGTGTTGGTACTGGCGGTTGTCTACCTCTTTTTGCGCTCAAGGCGGGGACTGGCTTTGACCGCAATCCGCGACAATGAGCTGGCAGCAAGCTCTCTCGGTATTGATATCTGGAAAACCCAGTTCCAGGTTTATGTGGTCACCGCCGGACTGACCGCATTGACCGGCGGACTGATCTTTCTGCAGAAATTGCGCATTTCGCCGGATGCTGCTTTTTCCGTGAACGACTGGACCGCTTTTGTCATCTTCATCGTTGTAATTGGCGGCATCGGCACCATTGAAGGACCAATCATTGGAACGCTGGTATATTTTGCCCTTCGCGAGTTTCTTTCGGATCTCGGCACCATCTATCTAATCGTTTTGGGCGTCGTCGCGATCTTGATCATGCTGAAGGCACCCAAGGGACTTTGGGGCCTTATTCGTGAACGCTGGGGCATTGAGCTCTTTCCCCTCAGCCATCGCGTCATATATTCCAAACCGGACAAGGAAAAATAATGGCTAAACCGCAGAAGAAGACGATCATTACCTGTGCCGTGACCGGGGCAATCCATACGCCAACCATGTCGGATGCCCTGCCCTATACAACCGATGACATTGCCAGCCAGGCCATTGCCGCAGCAGAGGCCGGTGCCTCGATCCTGCATCTGCACGCCCGTAACCCCGACGATGGCAGCGTATCGCTGGATATCGACCATTTTGGTGGTTTCCTGCCCCGGATCAAACAGGCCACCAATGCGGTGGTGAACATTTCGACCGGCGGTTCGTTGAAAACCACGATAGAAGACCGGATTGCCCCAGCGCTGCGTTATTCACCCGAAATGTGTTCCTTAAACATGGGGTCGATGAACTTCTCCTTTCACCCGCTGGCCAAACGCTATGACACCTGGAAATTCGACTGGGAAAAGGACTATGTCGAAAACTCAGACACCTATATTTTCCGGAACACGTTTCGTGACATTGGTGTGGTGGCAGAAACTTTGGCCCCACACGACATTAAATTTGAGCATGAATGTTACGATGTCGGCCATCTCTACAATTTGCGTTTCTGCATGGATATTGGCCTGTTTAAGGCACCGATCTTTCTGCAATTTGTGTTTGGGATTCTGGGTGGTATCGGACCGGAGGTTGATAATCTTATTTTTATGAAGCGAACCGCTGACGGGCTGTTTGGCGATGATTATCGCTGGTCGGTTCTTGGTGCAGGTGCCGCCCAGATGCCACTGGCGACCACCGGCAGTCAAATGGGTGGACATGTGCGTGTTGGCCTTGAGGACAGCCTGTTCGTCTCGCGGGGAATATTGGCAGAAAACAATGCCCAACAGGTGGCGAAAATCAAACGCATCGTTGAGGACCTGGGCAGTTCGGTCGCCTCGCCAGACGAGGCCCGAGACATTCTCCAGTTGAAAGGGGGAGACCGAGTTAATTTCTGACCAGCCGTTATTATAAGTGCCAACATCTGTCCCAACAAATCAATCCAGCGAAGCTTTCGACCCGTTCAAAATTGCCTAATATCATTAAGCTGTTCCCCATTTTTTGTTGTAAAATTTTTCCATAACCAGTTGTATTTATTATTTTAATCAAAATAATATTTGTGCCGTGGCGCTTGAATGTAGATCAACTCATAATTGAGCAAGGTCCACACAGCCTGCTCTTTGGCGTTGTCGATTGTCTGAAACACCGAGCTTTACGGCAATCTAAATCGATCCGTGAGTTGAGCACATGTGTGACCCGCATGAACTGACCCAAGCCGCTCACACGAGGATTCGATGCACCTTAATCAACATCAATTGGACACCATTCACCGCGACGGATTTTTGTTGTTGCCGTCGCTGTTTTCCAACAGCGAAATCGATCGTTTAAGCGAGCGGCTTCCGGCCCTCTGGTCGGAGCGATGTCAGGCAAACATATTGGAAAAGGACAGTGATACGGTACGCATGACGCTGGCATTGCATAAGCGTGACAAACGGTTTGCAGAGCTTGTTGTGGATCCCAGATTGGTAACACCGGCACAACAATTACGCCCGGAGCCGCTCTACATTCAGCAAACGAAGGTCAACAATAAAGCGCCAAATTCAAAAGACATCTGGCAATGGCATCATGATTTCGGCAACCACCGGATTAACGACGGAATCGCCCGCCCACTGGCGCTCAACATTCACGTGTTTCTAGATGATGTTGATCATTTCAATGGTCCGATATGTTTCATACCGGGCTCGCATGTGGCCAAGGATGATACATTGATTGACCATAACGTATTTTATGATGATCAAACATCATCGTTTGCCGTCTGGGCAGTCGATGACGATGTCGTCAAACACAGGCTCTTGGCAGCGGAAAAACGGCAAGCCGGACGTAGCATTGTCGCTGCCACCGGTGTGCGCGGTTCTGCCCTGATCTTCTTTGATACCACCCTTCATTGTTCTCCGGCCAACATCTCCCTGAACAAGCGGTCGATATTTTCGATGATCGTCAATCCCGTCAGCAACAAATATACAATTGATACCCGTCCTGATCACCTCCATCATAAAGACCTGACCCCGCTACCCAATTACGCTGTCGCGGTTTAGTCAGCTCTCCAGTACAGCATCAAATTCACCTGTGATCTTCGGCGCTCGACAGGATGAAACTCACGACACAATGCGGTAGAATCGCTTCAAGTCGTCAGTTCTCCAAGGAAGCCTCCCCATGTCGTCACCGTCGAATAAACTCGTTCGCCCGACCGTCTACCAGTTCGCATTTGGTGAAGCTGTCATCACCAATGTGCTGGAAGGGTATATCCACCGCGCTGATCTGCACCCCTTCATCGCAACCAACGCCGATGCCGGTGCCGTAGAAGAACTGGCCAACCAATATCGCATTCCCTTCCCCGCATTGGAGCACAATTTTGTTTCAACGATCATCGAAACCGGGGGTAAGTTGATCGTCGTTGATCCGGGATTTGGTGCCGCCGCCCCGGCACCAAGCACAGGTGGATTTATGGATGCCCTGAACCGGGCGGGATATCAGGCAGAAGACGTGGATATTGTTCTGATAAGCCATTGCCACCCAGACCATATTGGCAACGTTGCAAGCGATGGTGTGGCGACATTTGCCAATGCTGAGATCGTCATCGGCCGCACTGAATTTGAATTCTGGAAACGCGGTGACTCCATATCCGAGATGCGGCAGCCAACACTGGCACTGTTTCGCAAGGTGCTGCTTCCTTTGGAAGACCAATTGAGGCTGATTGAGCCCGGCGATCAGGTTGTTGACGGACTTTCAGCCGTTGACGCCTTTGGCCATTCTGCAGGGCATCTGGTTTTCCGGTTTAGCAGCGGCGGACGGGAACTGGTTCTCCTCAACGATACGACACCTCACTATGTGGCTTCATTCGCCCATCCCGAGTGGCACTTTTCAATGGATGACGATCCAGTGAAAGCAGCTGAAACCCGCCGGAGAATTCTCGATGACTGCGCGGCCAGCGCCGTTCCTGTGATCGGATTTCACCTGCCATTCCCGTCAATCGGTTTCGTTGAAACCCTGCAAGACGGATTCGAGTTTCGGCCAGCCACCTATCAGTTTCAACTGACCTGATCAGACTGAAATTCGTCTCCAGGCTATTTGATTGCCTGAGGGTTGATCGGAGAACCGGCCCCACCTGGCAGATGCAGGGGCGGCGCAACGAAGAAAAATTCGTAAACGCCGTCTTCCGCACAGTCCTCGGCCAGTTCCTTGACGTAGAATATCTCACCCATGGATATGCCTATGGCCGGGATCACCACCCAGTGCCAGGGCTGGTTTGCTTCATCTGTTTCATTGGGGCGCACCTCGCATCCCCATGTATCTGCACAGATCGCAGCGATGTCAGTTTCACGGATCCAATGGGCGGTCTCAAAGGCCAGTCCCGGGGCATCGCCACCGGCATAGCCAGACCAATCGCCTTTAGCCAGACACCGCTCCTGGTGACCGGTGCGTACAATGACAAAATCACCCTTACGAATTTCGACACCCTGGGACGCGGCACAGGACGTAAGATCATCATTGGTAATGGCATATCCATCTTCCAGTGAATCCAATCCCTTGTGCCGGGCAATATCGAGCAAGACCCCGCGGCCCACCATTTTATCGCGGACATTTTCAATCCCCAGCTTGGCAGCCCCCTGAACGGTGACTTCCGTGGCGTCATATCCGTTGTACATCTTGTCATCGAGAAAGATGTGAGCCAACGCATCCCACTGGGTGGATGCCTGGCAAGGCATGTTGATGCCGTCATCGGCGTAACGCAGATAGGCCTTGCCATCTCCATCCTGCTTGCCAATTGCAGCGTCCGTTCCCGTTGCCAACATCTGGTGAACGGGATTCCAACGGCCACCAAACAACCCTGACTGTATCGGTTCCTTTAGACTGAGGCCTAGGGCAAATACCTTGCCTTTGCGGATCAACCCTGCGGCAGCGATGATATCTGATGGTTCGATATTGTTGAGCGTTCCGATCTGGTCATCCTTGCCCCAACGCCCCCAGTTCGAAAGTTTCTTGGCTGTCTCGTAAATCGTATCACGGGTCAGTTTCATGATTAAATCCTTATATCGGGCTGCTTTTTCATCGCTTATTTATCGATTGAAAAATAACTCTGGCGCCTTGTCAATTGCTCCACGCCATTCAGAATATCTTGCAGAAAAACCGAAAATCAACTATTTATCAAACGATAACTATTGAGAATTTTTGACACAATCGCATTGTGACCAAATGAGCCAACTTGGCCAACACCATCGCGACACGCTGGAATCATTGGAGAAATTGGTGAACCCGTACGCCCCAACCCCCACCATTGGATCGCTGCCAGACCAGCCTGTTGACGTGGAGAGGATTGGCTCATCCTCGTCGGTTCTTTCTAACTCTTGCAAAACCTAACCCACAGGAATCAAGCGTGGCACACCAAGTTGCTCCCAATCCATCACATTTAAGCGCCGCCAACCTGGCCGACTATATCGAGCGGGCCCGCACCCTTGTTCCACAACTTAAAGAACGGGCCGCGGCGACAGAAGAACTGCGTCGTCTGCCACCGGAAACAGAGGAACAACTGCATGCCAGTGGTCTGTTTCGCATTATGCAACCAGCCCGGGTGGGCGGTGCCGAACTCGACTATGTGTCGGTGGTCGATATCGGTGAAGAGCTGGCAAAGGGAGACGCTGCCGTTGCCTGGAACGTCACCAATCTCGGCACCCATCACTGGATGCTGGGCATGTTCGAACAAGCCGCACAGGATCGGGTTTGGGATCATGACCCCGACGCACTGATCGCGTCATCCTTTGTTTTCCCTGCTGGACAGGCGCGACGCACAAATGGAGGCTATATCATCAAAGGACGCTGGCCGTTTTCTTCTGGCGTCGATTCTTCAGGCTGGAACATGTTAGGGGCAATCGTCGCGCCCGAGAATGATACCCAGGCTCCGGAACTGCGGATATTCCTGCTGCCCGACAGCGAATACACAATCATTGACACCTGGCATACAGCCGGATTGAAAGGGACCGGATCCAAGGATGTCGAAGTTGCTGACACATTTGTCGCCGAAGATATGACGCTGGCCGTACGATCCATGGCCGGTGGAGAAACGCCGGGATCGGCGATCAATCCCGGCCCCATTTTCCGCCTGCCGGTGTTTGCCCTCTTTCCGTTCGTGCTTTCAGGATGTGCATTGGGCAACGCGCAGGCGTGCCTCGATGACTTTGTCGCATCCACCCGCCACCGGTCGTCAAAATACAATCAGGCCAAATTGTCCGATTTCCAATCCACGCAAATCAAAATCGCCGAAGCCGGAGCCCGGATCGATGCCGCGAGACGGATCATGCGATCGATTTGCCTGGAGGCGATGGAGGATGCCAGGGCCAATCGTGTTCCAGACTTACTGAACAAGACCCGGTTTCGCCGCGATGGCGCGTTTTCCGTCGGTTTGTGCACACAGGCTGTTGATTTGCTGTTTGCTGCCAGCGGTGCTGGCGGACTTTACTCCAGTGGTCATTTACAGAGGCAATTCCGTGAAGCGCACGCCATCAATTCCCACATCGCTTTCAATTTTGATGCGGCTGGAGCCAATAATGGCCGTGTCGAGTTGGGCATGCCCTCAGAAAATACAACCCTTTGAACGGACCGGTCGCGTTTCCATGGACAAACCAACTGTCAGATCGTCAGCGCCAACAGATGGCGCGGAGCCGGAGTTCGATCCCCGCGACCTGCGCAATGCGCTGGGTTGTTTTGCTACCGGGGTTACCATCATCACTGCGGCCGGCCCTGGTGATGTGCAGGTCGGTCTGACTGCGAATTCATTTTCATCCGTCTCGTTAAATCCGGCCCTGGTTTCCTGGAGTCTGGCGTCTCACGCTCCCAGCATGCCAATTTTTCAAGACTGCTCTCACTACGCCATTCATGTTCTGTCTCGCCAACAACAGGAATTGGCGATCCGCTTTTCGCAGCCCCGAGACGACAAGTTTGATGGATTGAAAATTCAACCCGGGCTCGGCAATGCACCGATTATACCGGACGCGCTGGCAACATTCCAATGCCACAATGCCTATCGTCATGCCGGTGGAGACCACGTCATCTTTCTAGGGGCCGTTGAAAAATATGACCATACCGAAGGCGAGCCCCTTGTCTTTCACCAGGGCCAGTTCACCGACCTTGCCCCCACTAAATGAGGAAACTGAATGTCAGAAAAGAAAACCAAAAGTTTTGACGTGATCTTTGAAGGTGTCGGAACCACCGGCGCAAACATGCGCAATGATATCGCGGTGGAATGGCCGATGATGAAAGAGAAATTTGAGCTGGCGACAGATGAAGGCCCGTTTCATGGTGGAGACGGCACGGCACCTCCCCCACTCGCGCTGTTTACCGCAGCTCTTACGGGCTGTTTGATGACCCAGATCAGAGCATTTGCCAAACGGCTCAACATCGCGATCGACCATGTTGAGGTTCATGCAAGGCTGCATTGGCGGGGTGAGCAGGTGGGCATGGAACCTTATGTGACCGAGCCGGTAGGATTTGGACTGGATGTTGATATCCAATGCGATGCCGAAGCAGAACAGATTCAACATTTGCTGGAGTGCGCCAAAAAGGGGTGCTTTATTGAGCAAACACTGGCGCAGGGCCTGATCGTCGATCACAGGCTGAAGATTGATGGTGAATGGCAAAAGGCCTAGACCTATCAGATAGGCCGTTTGGGAGAAACCATGAGTGATACAACCCCAATCAAACCGCGCAAAAAACGCCTGTCGTCAACCGAGCGGCGGGCGGATTTTATCAGCAAGGCCATTGAGTTTTTCGCGGAAGAAGGTTTTGAAAGCAGCACCCGCGATCTTGCCCGTCACCTGGGCGTGACCCAGCCTCTGCTATACCGCTACTTTCCAAGCAAGGGCGACCTGATCAAGGAAGTCTATCAGACAGTCTACCTCAACCGGTGGCGTGACGATTGGGACATATTGCTGTGTGACCGCAGCCGCCCGCTGAGCGATCGGTTGCAGGAGTTTTACGAGGCCTATACCGATGCGATATTTAATCGTGAATGGATGCGGATATTTCTCTTTTCAGGTCTCAAGGGCGTCGAAATCAACCGCTGGTATGTGGGTCTGGTCAAAGAACGAATTCTGACCAGAATCCTGGTAGAGTACCAACACGAAAACGGACTGGATGACGACACACCCCCAAGCGACGAAGAGCTCGAATTCGCCTGGGTCATGCACGGTGGAATATTCTATTATGGAATCCGCAAACACATCTACGAATCGCCGGTTCTTGAAGACAAGTCCCGGATGATCGCAGACGCGTTGAACGTGTTTTTGAACGGCGTTGGCGACATCAAAAAAAATTAGTCACGCAGAATTGGTGCCGGTCTCAGCGCCGGGCAGCAACCGCATAAACCGTGTCAGTCGCCGCCGCGTGCGGGATATTTGTTTTCAACCGCAAAGGGGATCTTTGAGTGCAAAAATTCCAGGTCAGGGCGTGCCCATGGCATGTTGGAAACGTCGGCGAGATACAGGCGTCCATCCGGCCGAACCCAAAATAATCCCGGTTCACAGAAGATGTCCGCCTCCACTTCTTTGATTGCTTTGGAGACATAAAGCCCCCAGGCCCGTGCATCGGTGTCAGAGAGGCCGTATCCAATAGCGATCTTATCCAAGTCCCATTCGGAGGCGGTTTTTCTGGCTGTTTCTTCATCGTTCATCGAAATTGCAATTGTTGAGAAGCCCGACGCTTCATAGGCGTCCAGCAGGCCTTCAAGCTTCTGAAGATAGGCCTTGCAAACAGGGCAATGCAGACCACGGTAAAACACCAGCATAGTGAAGTTTTCCGGAGACTGCTCGGCAAGGTTCCACGTGTCCCCTGACAGCGTTGGAACACGAAGAGAAGGCACCTGTGCATCGGGAGTGAGCATGACTGACATATTAAATTTCCTTAAGAGAGCCGCATGAGGCGGCGTGCGGTGGTATGAATTCGCTTTACAGCGGTTGGACGTTCCTATTTTCGGTAATCGTTGTTCCATTGCCTCCAATAACCTTGGCGATCGGACAATTTTTTCTAAGATTGGTTTTTCCGATCTGTTGTGGTGTCGCGTCAGTTGTCAGATCAACTTTCAAAACGATCTCGTGGAACGGTCGATGGGTTTCCTTCTTCAATTGCACTCCCAGCCGGTTGAACTGGCAGGTCAGTTTCATATCCAAAGGCGCCACTTTGTAGCCCTGATATTTGGCAATGTGCCGGGAGATGACATTGGTGCCTACTTGTACCAAGGATTCGTCAATAGTGGTTTCCAGATTCCGCAGGTTGGGCACGGTTCGCGCATGGGTTTCGCCTTCACAAACGGGCGCACTCTCCCAACAGACTCCTCTCTGATCGTGATCATCAGCACAAATTGCCAATTCTGGCTTGCTGCTTATTTATAAATCGATAAATAAAGGATATAGAAGGTTGAAGCAATATGTGCACCGCTTTTTGATGTCGACGCTGAGCGGCAGGAGAGTTGAATGAAAGCCAGTGATTTTAGCTATGAAAATCCGAACAGTCTGAACGCTGCTCTTGCCCTGTTGGCGAACCAGGACGGTGACGTGCAACTGCTGGCCGGTGGTCAAAGCCTGATGCCGATGATGAACTTTCGCCTCGCCGCACCTGACACTCTTGTGGATCTCAACGGCGTCAAAGAGCTTCAGTTCATTCAGGAAACGGAAACCAGCATCGAGATTGGGGCGATGACGCGTTACGTTCAGCTCGAGCAATCACCGCTGGTGACACAGCACATTCCTCTTTTTGCAAAAGCGCTGCCCCATATTGCCCATTCAGCCATTCGCAACCGCGGTACAATTGGAGGCAGCGCTGCATTGGCCGATCCGGCAGCGGAAATGCCGGCCCTGCTGATTGCCCTCGGTGCAACATTGAATTTGCAATCCCTGACCGGACAGCGCTCCGTTTTAGCGGATGACTTTTTCCTTGGCCTTTACGAAACAACGCTTGCCGATGGTGAGATTATTGAATCCATCTCAATTCCCAAACTGGCTTCAACCGATCGCACGGGATTTTACGAACTGGCACGGCGACATGGCGATTATGCCATGGCGGGTGTTGCGGTGGTGGACCGGGTCGTAGGAGATCTTGCATCGCTGCGGGTGGTATTTTTTGCCATCAGCGATCGTCCGGTGCGAGACCAAAAGATGGAGGACTTGCTGCAGCGACCCAGTGCAAACGATGAACAGCAACACCTCAAGGAAGCGATAGGACAGCTTGAATTCCACGGTGATCTGAACGCCGATGCTGCCACCAAACAACATCTGGCCGGTGTGGTTCTGAACCGGGCGCTGAAGGAGATGGAGACATGAACCAAAGACACTCCATTTCTATGACAGTTAATGGCGAAGCGATCACAATGGACGTGCCGGTGCGCATGAACCTGGTTGACTTCCTTCGCAATGAGCTGGGACTGACCGGCTCCCACGTCGGCTGCGAACACGGCGTGTGCGGTGCCTGCACGTTGAAGATCGATGGTGAAATGGTGCGCGGTTGCCTGATGTTGGCGGTGCAGGCAGATGGCTGCACCATCACGACGATTGAAGGGTTCGCAGACGATCCACGATCCGATCGACTGCAGGCTGCATTTGAACGAAACAATGCGCTGCAATGTGGCTATTGCACACCCGGCATGTTGGCCAGTGCTTTGGACTATATTGAAGCAGGAGGCAGCACTGACCGCACAGCGATCCGGCAGCATATCTCAGGCAATTACTGTCGTTGCACCGGATATCAGTCGATCGTTGATGCCATTGCCCAGACTATTGAAGAAGGGCAAAAATCATGAGCGGACCTTTGACGAACCTGGATCGGCCGAACAGTTATATCGGACGCACCGTGCCCAGGCCGGATGCCAAAAGACTGCTTCAGGGGCGCGGCCAATATGTCGATGACCTGCAGTTGCCCCGAATGGTTCATGCAGCGTTTGTCCGTTCCCCCCATGCCCATGCCCGGGTTAAAGAGATTGATACCACAGCAGCCACCAGCTTGCCTGGTGTTGTGGCGATCTATACTGCCAAGGATTTTGTTGACCATGTAACACCATATGTGGGCGTCCTTACCCATCTTCAGGGCCTGCGATCTGCGCCCCAAATGCCACTGGCAACAGATGTTGTGCGCTGGCAGGGAGAACCTGTCGTCATGGTTGTCGCGCATAACCGCGCAATTGCTGAAGACGCCTGTGGGTTGATCGAGATTGATTTTGAGCCACTGGCGGAAGTCTGCGATGCAGCTGCAGCCTTGAAGGACGATGCAACGATCATCCATCCAGAATTCGACAGCAACCTCGCCTGGGAGCGTCTCGTGGATTCAGGGGATGTTGAGGCCATTTGGGACCGCGACGACGTCACGGTCATCGAACGTGATTTCACCTTTGGACGTCATACTGGTGTAACGCTCGAGTCCCGTGCATCGCTGGTTGAGTTCAATCCGGCCGACGAGACTTTGACCTATCACTATTCCGGTCAGGCACCCCACATGATGCAAGCGGTATTGGCCAAGCATCTCGATCTGCCGGAAGAGAATGTTCGCCTTGTGGCACGCGATGTTGGTGGTTCGTTTGGCATCAAGATCCATACCTATGGCGATGATGTTGCAACAGCGATTGCAGCGCGCCTGTTACGCCGACCGGTCAAGTTTGTTGCTGACCGGATGGAAAGTTTTGTCTCCGACATTCACGCTCGCGACCATACGGTCCACGGACGTATTGCGGTTGACAGTTCGGGGGTCATTGCAGCCATGGAGATTGATGATCTCACTGGCATCGGCCCATTCAGCATGTACCCCCGCACATCCGCGATTGAATGCAACCAGATTCTCAACCTGACCGGTGCTCCCTATCAAATCGAAAATTACAGGGCCCGCGGCAGGGTTGTCTTTCAGAACAAGAACATGATGTGCCAATACCGCGCTGTCGGACATCCCGTCGCCATGGCCGTGGCCGACGGTCTATTGGAGGCGGCTGCCCACGAAATCAACATGGATGTTGTAGCCATCCGACGAAAAAACCTGATTGCCGATACGGCCTACCCGGCAACATCGGCAGCTGGCATGAAATTCGACGATCTTTCACACCAGCGGGCGTTGGAAAAACTGGTGTCGATGATGGACTATGACGGATTGCGACAAAGCCAGGAAGAAGCCCGTGAACGCGGCGTCTATCGGGGCATTGGGCTGGTTTCGATGGTTGAGGTGACCAATCCAAGCCCTATGTTTTATGGTGTTGGTGGAGCCTCCATCTCCGCTCAGGATGGCGCAACGGTGAGGCTCGATGCCGCCGGTGCATTACATGTATCCAGTTCGATTACCGAACAGGGCCAGGGCACCAACACCATCATTGCCCAGATCGCCGCCGACAGGTTTGGCGTGGACATAGACCGGGTAAAGGTAACAACCGGTGATACAGCAACCACCCCATACGGGGGTGGAACATGGGCCTCACGGGGTGCTGGAATTGGTGGGGAAGCCGTGCTGTTGGCTGCTCAGGCGCTTCGGCAACAGGTTCTTGAAATTGCCGGCACTATTTTGCAGGCAGCCCCAGATTCCCTCGACATAAACAACGGTCAAATCGTCGATGTCGAAGGGGCAGCAACGCGTATGTCACTGGGAGAACTGGGGCGTATCGTCTATTACCGTGGCAATGAATTACCCAACGATATGATGCCGGAAATGATCGCAACCCGCCATTACCGGGTTACCGATTTCCCGTTTGTATTTACCAATGGTGCAATGGCCGCACATGTGGAAGTCGACCCGGAAACCGGGTTCGTAAAGATTCTGGACTTCTGGGCAGTGGAAGATTGTGGCCGCGTCATCAATCCCAAACTGGTCGACGAACAAATTCGTGGTGGCGTGATCCAGGGAATAGGCGGAGCTCTGTATGAAGAGTGTCTGTACTCGGATGATGGACAAATGCTGAACGCGTCGATGGCAGATTATCTTGTGCCGATGGCCGCAGAAATGCCCGACATTCATATTGCCCATATCGAAACGCCGACCAAGACGTCAACTCTGGGGGCCAAAGGGGCCGGTGAAGCCGGCACGGGCGGGGCGCCAGCAGCATTGATGAACGCTGTCAATGATGCCCTGCGCCCACTCGACGCCTCGATCTATCAGATGCCGATGACTCCCCAACGCATTTTGCGGGTACTTGGGATCGGAAAAGATTAAGCGTTGATCCGATCCATCTCGCGCCGATACCAGTCGCCAAGTTCGCTCGCCGTCATCCAGCACACGCCATCATGACCGCCGACATAGTCCAACAGTTCTTCCAGATAGCGAATGCGGTGGGGGACCCCGGTAATATAGGGGTGAATTGAAATCGCCATAACCCGAGCGTTTTCCGCACTCTCCTGGTACAGCCGGTCGAACTGATCAATGCCCCTGCGAAGCAATTCATCTGAACGGTGTTGTTGCAACGCATAAACCGCAATGTCGTTTGTCTCTACCGTATAGGGGATTGTGGTGATGGTTCCATACGGCGTGTCAACGTCCTGTGGTAGATCGTCAATCACCCAATCAGCAACATATTCGATACCATTCTGGCGCAGCAGATCCAGCGTCTCATCAGTTTCGGTCAAACCCGGACATTCCCAGGATCGAGGAGCTGAGCCCGTAAACTCGATGATGGCCTCCACAGTGGCGGCTATCGCACCAGCCTGGTCCTCAAGCTTGTGCGTCGGGCCCTGTACAAATCCATGCCCCATGAATTCCCACCCGGCCTCCAGCCCGGCCCGCGCAACCCGAGGGTATGCTGTACAAACCGAGCCATTGATCGCCATGGTTGTTGGAATACCGCGACCGGTTAAAGCTTTGTACTGACGCCAGAAACCCGACCGCATGCCGTATTCGTGCCAGGACCAGTTCGGCACATCGGGCAATAGCGGCTGTCCCATTGGAGGAGAAAGGACCGTGCGGGGCATCGCGCGTTCAATCTGCCATTCTTCAACATTGCAGATCACCCAAACCGCCATGCGCTTGTCGCCGGGCAACTTCAGGGCCGGCCGATCCACGATCGCCTGATAGGGGATGCGGTCGGTCAGCCTCATTATTGCGCCGCCTGACTTGAGGCAATCGCGTCATTGACAATTGGCATGGACTTTTCTGCAAGCAGGATCATTGATTGCCTTCCCATATCCACATCGACCCAGTCTTTACCGGCATAAAGCAATGTGCCGAAATCTCCGATGTCTTCACGCAGGCAAAGCAGATCATCGGCCACCTTGTCCGGCGTTCCCCAAATCACACACCGGTCGAGAACGTAATCGATGGTGACATCATCCTCATGCATGTTTTGATCTTCCATAAACAGGTTGGTACGGCCGTGCTTTTTCATTTTAGTCAGCAACTGATTGAAATAGAATCGATAGGGGCTATCTGGGCCCAAAGCATATTCACGCGCCTTGTTAAGATCGTCTGCAACGAAAATCGAACGGGCGACGCGCCAATTGGCGGGATCTGCCGGTCGACCGACCCGTTCGCACCCTTCAACATATTTTGGCCAATGAGAGGCAACCCACTTGGGCAGAAGGAAGTTTGCCGAAATTGGTTCCCAACCACGCGCTGCAGCCTCTGTAATGCCCTTTGAAAAGGGAGCAACAACCGTCACAACGATTGGTGGGTGGGGTTGTTGCAGCGGTTTGGGCATGATGCCCTGGCCGATTTCGGGCATCTGAGCCCGCTCCGTGCTGACCTTCCAATATTCACCTTCGATATTGTAGGGGCACTCGCTTTCCCAGATTTTCAAAACCGTATTGATCGCTTCCTGAAACATCAGGTTGCGGTCCTTGTCGAGATTTCCAAACACTTCCGCGTCGGTTGCCAGCCCACCTGGAGATATGCCGAAATTCAAACGTCCGTCCAACATATGATCCAACATGGCAATTTGCGATGCAACGGCTGCAGGATGGGCATTCGGCATATTCACAGTTCCGGTGCCCAGTCGGATATTTTTGGTTTCATTTGCAATCCAGGCCAGAAAAGTAATGCAGGATGTGATGTTTTCGGCCTTATCGGTCACATGTTCACCGACATAGGCTTCGGTAAAACCAAGCTGGTCGGCCAGAACGCATGCGTCTTTGTCCTGCTGCAGACAAAGACGCCAGTCCTTTTCCAACGGGTGAATGGGCATGGTGAAAAACCCAAGATCCATCTGTATTGCTCCTGATATTATTGTTCCGTTAATTCCAAATCTCGCGAAAGCTTATCGCGAATCCAGAGCCAACTAATTTCTCGCTTCAGGTGTGATAGCAGCAGCCATGCCCCTGATCAAAATGGCAAGGGGGCGACACATGGCCGCCCCCAATACCGGGTTTCTAAGTCGGTGTATGTGCCCTATTCGACCGAATAGGAATGCGGCCATTTATAGCCGGTTCCATTAACTGCATCGATATAGTTTTTCATTACTTCCGTGCCGGGCATGCCACGGCCATCGGCATCCTTCGCCTGACGGCTTGGGAAACCAGCCAGGGATTTTGCCCAACCAGCCCTTGCCGCTTCCGGCAGAACTTTCATTTTTGCTCCAACCTTGGCAAGACCAGCCAACCCCGCAGCCTGGCGCGCGTTGAGTGACTTGCCGGCCTGTTCTTCGTAGCCACGGCCAACCTCAACCAGAATTTTCTGAACTTCAGGTGGCAGGGAGTTAAACTTGCGCAGGTTCATGGTGAGACCATTCACACCCATCGCGCCGAACCCGATCTGGGTATAGTGAGGGGCTGGTTCATAGAATTTGAAACCAAGATAGGCGGACGGAAACATCAGCCAACCGTTGTAGACACCGGTCTGCAATGAAAGGTATCCGTCCGGCAAGGTTGATTGAACCGGCACAGCCCCGGCAAATTCAAGCCACGGCAGGTTTGGACCGGCACCGCCGACTTTCACACCTTTCAAGTCTTCAACCGTATCCCAGGGATCGGTCGTACCCAAGTGATAGTTATCCCAACCATGCAGACCGAGCAGCTTTTGCTTGTATTCTTTTTCGAAAGTTTCAGTCAGCCACGGCGTTTTGTCGTAAACAGCGCGTGTCGCCTGCATCTGTTGGGCAGAATCCTGCGGACCAAACGGTGCGTAATACGGGAAATTGTGCAGGAACAATTTGGCGGGTTCAAAGCAGAAGCAATACGCGCCAATATCCAAAATACCATTTTGCACCGCTTCCAGCGTTTCGGCAACACCGGCAATCGAACCACCATAACCTTCCACAAATTCGATAGTGTGTTCGGTTTCAGCGGCGACGCGCTTTTTTACTTCTGGCACAAAATATTTTTCCAGATCTGATACATAGACCGCCGGACCGCTTGGATGACCAGCACCTGCGCGAAGGGTAAATGTGTCGGCATTGGCCGTTGTGACCAGTCCGAAGGTCGTTGACGCCAAAATCGCGACAAGCGCCGTGCTCTTCATGTTTGCAGTTTTCATTGAAATCTCCCGTTATAAGCGCCCTTGTGGCGCACCATTCATTTACAACCGAACCCTCATTCTTATTTATCGATCGCTAAACGAGTTGCCATTTCTTCATAAACCAATTGTTGGGTCAAGAGCTTTCGCGCCGAGCACCGGAACCAAATTGTCCTTTGGTACTCCAATTTGTGAAGAAAATTCGTCGAAACCGCGAATTCTTATTTATCGATCGCTAATTACACTTGAGCCCGTCCGGTCCTTCCGATAGCTTTGACGCCAACGGGGTCGAAAACGGAAACCAAAATGAGCATGTGCGAACGATGAATGTTCCCATTCGCCTTTCTCGTGCCATCCATCTGGTGTCCGCGTTTTGGACGCTGGGCCTCGCTATTTTGATTTTTCTGGACGTCAGCGGGCGTGGGCTTTTCAACCAACCAATTCCTGGAACGAAGGAAATTATACAAAACTCGGTAGTTGCGATCACATTCCTGCAACTGCCGCTGGCGATCTATACGGGATCGATGTTGCGCACCACGATATTTGCTGATGCGGTGCCGTTTTTTGCCCGCAAAATTCTGCGCACGGTTGGTTATGGTCTGGGGATCGCCTTTTTCGTCGGCCTCGTAATGGGTACCTATGAATCGGTCTACGACGCCTGGAGAATTGGTGAATATGAAGGGGAAGGCGCCCTTCGTGTTCCCACATGGCCGGTGCGAGGGTTGGTTTTGGCCATGTCCGTGTTCGGTGCTTACGCCTATGTGGCAATGATTTATTATGACTGGAAAGGGGAACTCGTTGACGAAAACGAAGCCCCGGGTTCTGCTTCATGATGTTGGGGAGCATTCACTATGGGTGGTGACATAGCCCTTTGGATGCTTGCCCTGCTGGTGGGCATGATCCTGTTCGGCGTGCACATTGGTGTGTCATTTGCCATCTGCAGTGCGCTCGGTGTGTGGTTGATGCTGGGCAGCATGGAAGCGGCACTGGCCATTCTCGGCAACACGGCTTTCGAAGCGGTCCGCAAAGATGTCTTTGCTGTCATCCCGCTTTTCGTTCTTATGGGGGACTTTGTCTCGCGATCGGGAGCGGCCGCGGATCTTTACCGAATATGTGACCGGGTTTTACGTCGTTTGCCGGGGCGTCTGGCCATAGCCACGATCGCCGGCAATACCGTTTTTGCGGCGGTAACCGGCGTATCAATCGCTGCAGCCGCTGCGTTTTCACGAATAGCCTATCCGGAAATGCGCAAGCTTGGATACAAACAGACCTTTGCCTTGGGAGCTGTAGCCGGATCAGCCTGTCTTGGCATGTTGATCCCACCGTCTGTATTGCTGATCGTCTGGGCCATTTTGACGGAAATGAGTGTCGGTGCCCTGTTCATCGCTGGCATTTTGCCGGGCGTGATGTTGGCCACTTTGTTTTCCGGCTACGTGATTATTGCAGCGATCCGAAATCCTGACATTGCGCCGGCATTTGAAGCGCCCTTGGTAGAAGATTCACCTGAAGAACGGCGGTCTGAACTGATAGGCGGCCTGGGTATTCTTGGCCTCATCCTGTTGGTCATTGGCGGCATCTGGACCGGATTGTTCACCCCCACCGAAGCGGCAGGGTTTGGAGCCATCGGTGCGTTGATCATCGGTGTGATCAAAGGCATGCGCGGCAAGGAAATCCTCGCTGCAATTTTTCAGGCGGGCAAAACCACTGCTCCCATCATGTTCCTGCTGATCACGGCGCAGATGTATTCCCGCTTGTTGGCCATTGGCGGTGCAGTAAACTACATCAAGGCAAGCTTCCTGAGCCTTGGTGTTGACCCCTTTATGATCATCGGCCTGATGGTGGTGATCTGGATCCTGCTGGGCATGTTGATTGACTCGGTTTCCATCATTTTGCTCACCGTGCCCATTTTTGCCCCCATTGCCGCGGTGCTCGGCATTGATCCGTTGGCCTTTGCCATCTTTGGCATATTGGTGATCGAAGCCGGGTTGCTAACACCCCCGTTCGGGCTGCTGGTCTATACCGTCAAGGGGTCGGTTCCCGACCCGACAGCGACGCTGTCCAAAATCTTCATAGGATCATTCCCCTATTTCCTGTTGATTTTGGCGGCGGCCTTTATCGTCTTATTCATTCCTCAGTTGGCCAATTGGTTACCAGCAATCATGTTGCGATGACCGACGAAACGGCTGTCAGATTTTCCATAGTCACTTGTCCGCACCATTTCTGTTCATCCAGCCCTTTCGGGACCGGCGCGGGAATTAGTTGCACCAAAATGAACCGGACTTGATTGATGCGTATTTTGCCATCCCGCCTTGCGCCCATGCTCGCTGCCCTCATGTTGTCCGGCATGGCATCGCTTCTGGTTTCGGGCATCACAACCTGGCGTACCGCGGGAATATTCGATGGATTCCTTACCGTGTGGATGACGTCATGGCTGCCTTCTTGGTGCGTGGCATTTCCCGTCATATTCAGCATGGCACCGGTTGTACGCAAGCTGGTTTCAGCAATCACCGTGGATTGATTTACCTAAATAGACGGTCAGATCTATAGCGCGCATTTTTTGGAAAATTGTTGGCATAAACAGAATGCAAAGGTGGCGATAAGGCGAACGAAGCACCATATAGTGAAGATTGAAACGATAGCTTTAGATTAATAGCTCTAGGCAATTCACCAAATTGTTGGTGTCCAAAACGACCTGCGGCATCCTATTATGATCAGACTTGCAATGAACGGAACGTCCCTATGAACGACCCTGTAGACTACACTCCACCGAAAATCTGGACTTGGGATAAGGCCAATGGCGGCAAGTTTGCCAGCACCAACCGTCCGATAGCCGGTCCGACCCATGAGAAAGACCTGCCGGTTGGGAAACACCCTCTGCAGCTGTATTCGCTGGCGACACCGAACGGTGTCAAAGTGACAGTCATGCTCGAAGAGCTGCTTGCTCTGGGCCACAGTGGCGCAGAATATGACGCGTGGTTGATCAAGATAAACGATGGCGATCAGTTCGGCAGTGGTTTTATTGGGGCCAATCCAAACTCCAAAATCCCTGCCCTGATGGATCACAGCACCGGTTCAAAGCAACCGGTTCGGGTCTTTGAATCCGGTGCCATTCTGCTCTACCTTGCGGAAAAATTTGGCGCGTTCCTGCCTTCGGGCCATGCCGCACGCACCGAATGTCTCAACTGGTTGTTCTGGCAGATGGGAAGTGCTCCCTATCTCGGTGGCGGGTTTGGTCATTTCTACGTTTACGCACCGCACAAGATTGAATACAGCATTGACCGCTTTGCGATGGAAACGAAACGGCAACTCGATGTGCTTGATCGCCAACTTGCCGAAAACCGCTATATCGCCGGCGACGAATTTACAATTGCCGACATGGCCATCCATCCCTGGTATGGCGGTGTTGCGTCCAATCTCGTCTATAAGGCGTCGGAATTTCTTCAAACCGATTCATACGAAAACGTGAACCGATGGACCAAGGAAATTGCCCAACGTCCTGCTGTTATTCGGGGACGAATGGTCAATCGCATATCCGGTGATCCGGAATCGCAATTGCATGAGCGACATGATGCCAGTGATTTTGAAAACCGCACTCAGGACAAGTTGCAAGCGGCCGAATAGCCCCTAATAATTATCGGCTCCGTGCGTTGGGGGTGAACAGATGTTCGCCTCCAATCGTATATTCGCCGATCATTTTTTGTCCCTTCTCGCTCGTAAGCCATCGTTCCAACGCAGCAGAAGCTGTTGTGTCGACATGTGGATGCCGCTTTGGATCAAGCGGCAGATAAGCATATTGATTGAAGAGAACCGGATCGCCGGCATAGAGAAGCGTCAGATCGCCTTTGTTGTTGAATTTCAACCAGCTGGCACGATCGGACATCACATAAGCCCCCATCCCACTTGCCGTATTTAGCGTTGCCCCCATGCCCGATCCGACCGAGCGGTACCAACCGGTGTCCAGTTCATCAGGCGTGACCTCAGCAGATGACCATAACGCCTGTTCTTTTCGATGAGTGCCGCTGTCATCACCACGGCTGACGAATATCGAACTTGCCTGTTTGATGGCTGTGAATGCTTCTCCAATCGAAGAAACATTGCGTGTTTTTGCAGGATCCGAAGACGGCCCGATAAGGACAAAGTCGTTATACATGATTTCCCGTCGGTGCTGGCCAAAACCTTGAGCAACAAAGGCATCTTCTGCTGCCCGCGAATGAACCAGAATTGCATCTACATCGCCCGCGCGCCCCAGCTTGAGCGCCTGACCGGTGCCAACAACAATCATACGTACATCGAGATCAATGTCCTTTTTGATCTCTGGCAACAAAAGCTCCGCCAACCCGGAGTTGTGGAACGACGTCGTCACGGCCAGTCTCATTTCAGCTGCATGCAGATGAACGGTCATCCCCCAGATCATCGCGACACTCAGCGCAGCAATCAGAACATTCATTCTACAATATCTCCCCTGAGATAGGCCTTGGCGGCTGGAGATTCAGGTCGGTCAAAAAAATCCGCAGCTGGTCGGTGTTCACAAATTTCGCCCCTGTTGAGGAATACCACTTCGCTGGCCAAACGTTTGGCCTGTCCAATATCATGGGTCGTCATGATTACTTTGGTACCTTCAGAATTTGCTGCGGCAATGATGGCTTCAATTTCCCTGATGGACCGACCATCCAGATTGGTTGTTGGCTCGTCAAGAAACAGCACATCCGGCGATTCAATCAACCCTCTGGCAATGGCAAGTTTCTGGCGCTCGCCCCCTGATAACATTTTAGCATCGAGATTCAGATTGTCGGCCAGACCGACCGTCTCCACCCAATGGCGCGCAGACTGTCTGGCCTGAGCACGGGACTGTTTCCTCAAAATCAGAGGATAGGCCACGTTGTCGAGAACCGAACGACGCATCATCACCGGAGTCTGAAAGACGAATGCCTGACGCGAACGTGCATCTTCGGTGGACACCGACCACTCGACCGATCCCTGGCGCGGACGCTCCAGACCATGCATCACCCGCAACAACGTTGTTTTGCCAGAGCCATTGGGACCCATCACCACGGTGAAACCTGACTGGTTCAGTGTCAAATTGATCTTGCTCAGTATGGTTTTACCACGTTTGCGAACCGTCAGATCTGACACTTTCAGCGGAAAAATTGTCGATTGCTGGCTCATCCCCCCTCCGCAGCACATAAATGGGCAGATTGCACGAGCCTATAGCGAACTATGTTGTTTTTGCACCCACGCAGGAGGGATTGAGCTTCCCGCCGCGTCGCTCTTGCAGTTGCGAACTGACAACAGGGCAATCGTTTTCCATTCCTAGTCCAGATTGTCCGTACTCTGAGCAGAGCCGGGATGAGGGCCGTCTGTCTTTCCAACGGCCGTGATCGTTCAATCGACAATATTCTTGAACCCATTGAAAAGCGCAAGCCCGGAACCCGCCAAGCGACTGGTTTATATCTCACTTATGGGAATTCGTGTTTCTGTCTTCAGCGTCTGTTTCCAGTCGTTTTTGACATAATCCCATGCTGCCAAGGCAATCATCGCACCATTGTCAGCCGCCCACTTTAGGGGAGGCAGGCACAGGGTCGCGCCAAATTCCTCAGCCAATACCGCCGCTTGTTCGCGAATTTGCGGACTGGCAGCAACACCACCAACGATTGCAAAACTGTTGGCTGGATAGGCAGAAAGCGCACGCCGGCTCTTGGTCATCAAAACATCGATACAGGCGGCGACAAACGATGCGCAGACATTGGCCGGATCGTCGCCTGGGTTCTGTTCAATATGCCGCGCCACGGCGGACTTAAGACCAGAAAATGAAAATTCATACCCGTCCTTGATCAGCGGGCGCGGGAAGCGCACCGTTACAGAGCCGGTTTTGGCCAGCTTATCAATGGCAGGACCACCGGGGAACCCCAGATCCATCATCCGTGCGACCTTGTCATAGGATTCACCCACGGAATCGTCGCGTGTCGAACCCAACAACTCAATGTGGTGCTGATCCTTCAGATAGGCCAGGAATGTGTGGCCACCGGACACCAACAGAACCAGAGCGGGGTAGGATAACCGCTTTTCCTCCAGATCAACGCTTCTGAGGTGACCACGCAGGTGGTTGATACCGTAAAGCGGGACGTCCCAGCCAATCGCAAGACCAGATGCAAAATTGACGCCAGCCAGCAATGAGCCAATCAGGCCCGGGCCCCGGGTTACGCCGATTGCCCGCAAGTCCTGCCCGCTAATGTCACCCTGTTTCAAAACGTCTTCGATTGCAGGCATCAGCGCGTGAACATGGGCGCGGCTTGCCAATTCAGGAAAGACGCCGCCATACCCGGCATGGATCTCAAACTGATTTATGGTCTTTTCCGCAAACACTCTTCCCTGTTCGTCAACCAAAGCAAGCGACGTGTCATCACAGGAGGTTTCGATGCCTAAGATCAGATCACCGGGATTGGGCATGCAATATCCTGTCTATCGTGGCTGAGCTGATTACACCCTCACGTTCAATTTTTACCGGCTGGCTATGACAATTGACCAGGGTAGACGGTACTGTGTCGATCACGCCACCATCAATGGCGAGGTCCGGTGGCATGGCCAGCTGCTCCAGTATCGCAGCCAACTCGTTGGGAGTTGGGTTTCCATGCCGGTTGGCACTGGTGGCCAGGATTGGGCCTACCTTGTTGATCAACTGCAGCAAAAAGCGGTCATCGGGAATGCGGATGGCAATCTCTTCCCGGTTCTGCAGCCATTCCGGCGATGCTTGACGATCCACTCCTAGCGCCAGCGTCAAAGCACCGGGTACCAGCGGAGAGTCCAACAGCATGAGAGCCTCCGGCCCCAATTGAGCACCAAGGTCCCGCAATTGAGATTTATCGGCCACCATAATCGGCAGGTTGACATTGGCAGGTCTGGATTTGATCCCAAACAACCGTTCGATTGACTGCGGCCTGTCAGGCAGCACCGCCAATCCATATACGGTGTCTGTTGGAACAACAATCACGCCGCCTCGTTCGAGGCAATCTACCGTTTGTTGCAACAGCTTCGGATTGTCCGATTGTATCACAGTGGTGGTCATCGAATTTTCTCGTTAATGGGTGCCGCAGACCGGCAACGGGCACGGGTGCTGAATTCTTGGAGCGCTACAAGTTTTTCAAACGCATCCAGACTGGGACTTAATAAATCGACGAAAGTCAGATCTAAGCCTGTTGGCTCATCTTTCCAGCGCGGCGGTTTAGGGCCAATCCAAGTGATCGCATGATCCTGCCATCCTTCTTGTGCGATCAGGTCTTCCGGTTTCCCAAGGGTGAGCCGTTGGCATTTTCCCGCATGGTAAAACGCCATGAAATATTTCCCCTCATTGGATCGGCGTGCACCAATGATCCAATCATTCTCGGGAAGATATGATTCAAGAACCATCAACTCGATCGAATTGGCTTCAACAATTGGAATCTGCTTTGCAAAGGACAGGCCATTCGCAAAGGCGATACCAGACCGCGTCGACGTCAAACCTCCAGGCCCCACATCAACTACGATTTCGTCAATGTCGCTGACCTGTCGATCGCTTTTTTCTAACCCGCGGCCCAACATTGTGTGCAGCTGGATATCTGACCCCGTTTCATTATGGTCGGAACGGTATAGAAACCCGTCTCCGTCATGCAGCGCCAGTTGAAAATCAAGATTGCTGGTTTCGAGAAATAGCCGCGTTGTCATGATCGATTTCCAGCGGACTGGCCCTCAGCGGAGATGTTTTCGTTTTGCGCCAACAGCAAGTCGACGAGAGCACCCCACCGCGA
>CAJQPW010000039.1 GCA_905480295.1 uncultured Rhizobiaceae group bacterium
GATGTTCGCAGGATCTGAGAGCGGTGGCAAAGCGATGGCAATCGCCTTCACCCTGATTGAAACGGCCAAGCTAAACGGTGTTGATCCCCAGGCATGGCTCACAGATGTCCTGACCCGTATCGCCGATCACAAGATCACAAAACTGGACGAATTGATGCCGTGGAATTACACCCCGGTAGCGTGAGTGGGACGCTTACCATGGAAGTCGACAGGACAGAGCTGAATAATCTGGCCGGCAAGAACCAACCGTTGGAGAAAGACCTGCTGAATCAGTATGACGGATGGGCCACAGCCAATGGTGTCATGGACTGGAATGTTGCCCTGCCGCGGTTGTTGGACGCCTGGAAGATAGGTTCAGCCGAAGGCTGATCGTGCGTCGTTAGTCCGATCAGACATCGAGGTCGAGCGAATAGCCGGCGGCGCGCACGGTTCGAATTGGATCTGTCTTTCCGGGTTGTTTGATCGCCTTGCGCAGGCGGCCCACATGGACGTCGACTGTTCTCAAATCGATATCAAGATCGTGGGGCCAGACACGTTCCAGCAGTTGATCGCGGCTCCAGACCCGTCCCGGACGACCGATGAACACGCTGAGAAGGCGAAACTCTGTTGGTCCGAGCTTGATTAATTTGCCATCGCGGAAGGCTTTGTGCTGATCGGAATCCAACGTGATGTCGCCGTAACTCACCACCTCGCCAGATTGGATTGGATTGCTGCGCCGGATCATTGCGCGTGCACGAGCCAGCAATTCTTTGACGGAATAGGGCTTGACTACAAAGTCATCAGCACCGGTATCGAGGCCGCGGATTTTGTCGCTTTCTTCGCCTCGAGCCGTCAGCATCAGAATTGGAATGGCGCGTGTGGTCTCGTTGCGTTTCAACCGGCGGCAGACTTCGATGCCTGAGAGTTCAGGTAACATCCAGTCCAGAATGATCAGGTCGGGTGTGTGCTCTTCGGCCTGCAGCAGGCCTTCTTCACCATCCATAGCCACCAGCGTGTTGTACCCGGATTTTTCGAAATTGAACTTCAACAGTTCGACCTGAGAAGTCTCGTCTTCAACAATTAGGACAGTTGGCTGGGACAGGGAGGCCATGCTTAATTTCCGTCGGTTTCCACGATCATCTGACTGGTAACGTCACTTTTGGGCCGGTCGTCTTCAGGGATCTGACCCGTCACGACGTAGTGGATTTGCTCGGCCACGGCTGTGGTGTGGTCTCCCATGCGTTCAATGTTCTTGGCGATGAACAACAGGTGCATACAGGTCGTGATGTTGCGTGGGTCTTCCATCATGTAGGTGAGCAATTCACGAAACAGCGTGTTGTGCATATGGTCGACTTCTTCGTCGCGTGTAATCAACTCGCTTGCCATGTCGAGGTCTTTGCTCACATAGGCATTGAGCACATCGTTGACCATTCGCTGGACCATGTTGCCCATTCGCTTAAGGGTCTTTTCGGAGGACCCTATGGACACCGTGTCATTCAACGCGACGGTGCGTTTGGCGATGTTTTTGGCGTAGTCGCCCACCCGCTCCAAGTTGGATGCAACTTTCATGGCGCAAATGACATTGCGCAGATCGCTGGCCATCGGTTGGCGAAGGGCCAGGATTTTCAAGGCCTGTTCGTCGACCTGAGCCTCCAAAGCGTCGATTGCCTTGTCGGACTGGCGGACTGACGTCGCCAGTTCTTCGTCCCGCGAAATCAGTGCCTTGATCGACAGCATGATCTGGTTTTCAACCATGCCGCCCATTTCGAGGATCATGTTCTCGATTTGGCCGAGATCCTCATCAAAGCTCTTAACAATATGTGCATTGTTCATGGGTTTATCCTCAATCAGCCAATGCGGCCGGTAATGTAGTTTTGGGTGCGTTCTTCCTTGGGCGCGGCAAATATTTGTTCGGTCGTGTCAAATTCCACCAATTCTCCTAGGTGGAAAAAAGCGGTTTTCTGAGAAACGCGAGCTGCCTGCTGCATCGAGTGAGTGACGATGACTATCGTGTATTTTTCTCGTAATTCGTCGATTAGGGTTTCGACCGTCGCTGTTGCAATTGGGTCAAGCGCGGAACAGGGCTCGTCCATCAATATTACTTTTGGCTGTACGGCAATCGCTCGCGCGATGCATAGCCGCTGCTGTTGACCACCCGACAAGCCGGTGCCCGGTTGATCGAGGCGGTCCTTGACTTCCTCCCAAAGGCCTGCACGTTTGAGACTTGTTTCTACAACTTCCTCCATATCAGACTTAGTTTTAACCAGCCCATGGATCTTCGGGCCATACACTATGTTGTCGAAAATTGACTTTGGAAATGGGTTGGGCTTTTGGAAAACCATGCCAACCTTTTGACGCAGGGCAACAACATCCACTTCTGGTGCGTAAATTTCCTGTCCAGCCAATTTGATAGAGCCCTCAACACGGCAAATCGGAATCACATCATTCATGCGGTTCAAACACCGCAGCAGGGTACTTTTTCCGCAGCCGGACGGACCGATAAATGCTGTAACCTCATTTTCCCTAATGTCGACATCAACATCAATAATGGCCTGTTTATCACCGTAGAAAACCTGTGCGTTTCTAACTTTGACGATGGGGGCTGATTCGACTGACTGGTTCACGGCAACACCGCCTTCAATATTGGTTTGGATGTTCATTGATTAAGCTTTCTACCACCGGATTTCCAAGCGCCGTCTCAAAATAATTGCAATCAGGTTCATCAGAATGAGAAAGCCTAACAGCACCATGATTGCGGCTGAAGTTTTCTCCAAAAATCCTCTTTCTGGACTGTCAGCCCAAAGGAAAATCTGAACTGGCAATGCGGTGGCGGCCTCAGTGATTCCACCTGGAATGTCTACGATAAAGGCAACCATGCCGATCATCAAAAGCGGGGCTGTCTCTCCCAAGGCCTGGGCCATGCCAATAATTGAGCCAGTCAACATGCCCGGCATGGCGAGAGGCACAACGTGATGGAATGTGGCCTGCACCTTGCTGGCTCCAAGGCCAAATGCGGCTTCGCGAATTGAAGGAGGAACCGCCCGCAACGAAGCGCGGGACGCAATGATGATGGTCGGCAGTGTCATCAAAGCTAGCACCATACCTCCGACCAGCGGTGTTGAGCGGGGCAGACCGAATACATTGAGGAATATGGCCAGTCCAAGAAGTCCAAATACGATTGAAGGGACTGCTGCCAAATTGTTGATGTTAACTTCTATAAGTCGGTTTATCCGTCCTTTGCTGGCAAACTCTTCCAGATAGACGGCCGCCAGAACTCCAATAGGAAAGGAAAGCAGGAAGCAGACCAGCAAAGAAAGGGCTGATCCGGTGACCGCACCCAAAATACCAGCTTGCTCAGGCTCGCGAGAATCGCCGCCGGTGAAGAATTGCGTGTTGAAGCGTTTTTCGATCCGGCCTTTGGATTGCAATTCAGCGGCCCAGGCCAATTGCAAGTCGCTCACCCGGCGTTGGCTTTCATCCAAGGTTCCGTCGATATTGCCCTTCAGGTACATGTCGATATCGCTTGACGCGCGAACCCAGACCGACGCAGTGGTTCCAACCAGATCTGGATTGGCGACTACATGGTCGCGCAGGCTGTATTCTGCTGTCGCACTGACTAGCTTGTAGAGTTGGCGTTTGTCTTTGCGAGATTTTGCTTCCGGGAACATTTCTCGCAAAGCAGACTTTAAGATGCCGCCAAATCGAGATTTGCGAATGACTTGGGGGTCGGCGGTTCCCTTTGGGTCAATTTTTTCAGCGGGCAATGGCACAGCTATATTGACAAAAGACTGCTGGAAAGCGCCGGTGCCTCTGATGGCAATGGAGCCGACCATGACAAAAAGAAAACCCAGCGAGATTATGATCGCTATCACCCCGTAGAGACGAAAGCGACTTTCAGCAGCGTGTCGAGGTGAGCTCGATGTGGCCAGAATGTTGACGGCATCAGTCATATTGTTCTTTGTACCTGTCGACGACGCGCAGTGCGATAACATTCAGCGCAAGTGTGATGATGAATAACAGGAGTCCCAGCGCGAAAGCGGATAGGGTCTTGGCGCTATCAAATTCCTGGTCGCCGGTGAGCAGCGTAACAATCTGAACCGTGACGGTCGTTACGGCTTCAAATGGGTTGAGGGTGAGTTTGGCAGCCAATCCGGCGGCCATAACCACAATCATTGTCTCACCAATTGCCCTTGAGGTCGCGAGCAACAGGCTGCCGGCAATACCCGGAATAGCCGCTGGCAGGATCACTTGTTTTATGGTTTCTGCCTGGGTCGCACCCAGTCCGTAGGAAGCGTCTCGCAGCGATTGTGGAACCGCATTGATTACGTCGTCTGACAGGGAAGACACCAGCGGAATAATCATCACACCCATGGTGGCACCGGCCGCGAGGGCGCTCTCTGATGATATTGAAAAGTCAAGGCCTTCTCCTCCGTTGCGCAACATTGGCGCAACAATAAGAGCGGCAAAAAATCCATAAACAACTGTCGGAATTCCGGCCAGAAGTTCAAGCAATGGTTTGATAATGCCGCGGCTCCTGTCGCTGGCATATTCTGCCAGGTAGATGGCTGACATCATGCCCAGCGGGGTTGCGATGATCATCGCAATAGCACTGATCAATAGTGTGCCAACAATCAGCGGTATGGCGCCAAAGGCCCCTGAGGCGCCAACCTGATCAGCTCGAAGAGCTGTTTGCGGACTCCATTCAAGACCGAACAGGAAGTCCATTACCGGGATTTTTTGAAAAAACCGAAAGGATTCTACCAACAGTGAAGCGACGATCCCAATTGTCGTGGCAACGGCCACAAGCGCACAGCAGATCAAAACTATGCGGACGGCGAGGTCGACGTGCTTGCCTTTGTTTCCCCGGCGAATAATTGAAAAGGTGGAAATATCAGACAATGCGGTCACTCGTGCTGGTTAAAAAACCCGGCGCTGAAATTAGCGCCGGGTCAGATTTAGGTGCCGATGACCTTACATAGACAATGGAGTCAGATTCGCGACTGCAGCGTTAACTTTAGTGGCTTCATCTTCAGTCATTGGGATCAGGCCTTTTTCAGCCAAGTAACCGTCTTCGCCAGCAGCATCTTCGCTAGTGAACTCTGCGAGATAGGCTTCGATGCCTGGGATGACGCCGATATGCGCTTTCTTGACATAAAAATAAAGCGAACGGGAAACCGGATAATCGCCATCAGCAATTTTTTCGAAAGTTGGCAGGTTGCCTTCGATTTCTGATCCCTGAACCTTATCGGAGTTCTGATCCAGGAAGGAATAACCGAAGATACCGAAAGCCGCAGGGTTGGCTTCTAGTTTCTGAACGATCAGGTTGTCGTTTTCACCAGCTTCTACGAATGCACCATCTTCACGGATGGAGTGACAAACGGCTTTGTAGCCCTTGCTGTCAGATTTTTTCATCGCCGCGATCATATCGAACTTCTTGCATCCACCTTCCATGGCCAGCTCGACGAAAGCGTCACGCGTACCAGAAGTAGGGGGAGGACCGAGAACTTCAATTTTGACGTTTGGCAGGGCTGAATTGACTTGGTTCCAGGTGGTGTAGGGGTTGGCCACCAATTTACCGTCAACAGGAACGTCTTTGGCCAGAGCGGTAAAGATGTCTTTGCGTGAAAGCTTCATCACGTCAGAAGAACGGGAATTGGCCAGTACAATGCCGTCGTAGCCGACTTTAACTTCGACGATTTCCTTGATGCCGTTTTTGCCGCAAAGCTCAACTTCGCTGGACTTGATGCGGCGGGAAGCGTTGGTGATGTCTGGAGTGTTCTCACCAATACCAGCGCAGAAAAGTTTAAGTCCACCGCCGGAGCCTGTGCTTTCGACAACTGGAGTTTTGAAATCTGTGTTTTTGCCGAAGCGTTCAGCAACAGCGGTAGCGAATGGGAAGACCGTAGACGACCCAACGATGTTGATCTGGTCACGGGCGATTGCGGTTGTAGAGGTGGCGGCTACAGCGGCTGCGGTAGCGGTTAGAGCCAGAATTGTTGTTCTGATCGACATGTCAGAATCTCCTGTAATGTTTCTTTTCCAAGTTTGGACAAGGGCCATCTGAACCCGGCATGTGAACCGGGTATGTCAGATTTGTTACAGTTTTGTGACAGTCGTAGCCGAGACTGGATTTATCGCAGTTATTTCCGCGTTAACTCATTGGAAGCGCAACGATAAATCGACTTCCTACACCTTCAGTACTCGCTATGGAAAAGCGCCCGCGATGCCTGTTGATAATGTGCTTGACGATGGCAAGTCCAAGACCGGTTCCCCCCTTATTGCGGGAGCGGTGCGTGTCGACTCGATAAAACCTTTCGGTCAGACGCGGGATATGGTGTTGGGGGATGCCTTCGCCCTCGTCGCTGACCTCGATAACCAGAGCAGGGCCGTTCAATCCAGCCATTTTTTGGGATATTGAAGCGCTGACAGAGACTTTCGACTGACGTCGGCCATATTTAACTGCATTTTCTATCAGGTTCTGGAAGACTTGCGTTAATTCATCCTCGCTGCCCGGGACATTTGGAAGTTCATCCGGCAGAGATATTTCAAAGCTCTTTTCCTCCTTGGCAGCAAGATCTGCCAGGGTTGTTCGCACCCGGTCAATTATCGAAGCTATATTGGCCTGACCCTGCGGGCGCTGTCACTTTGGCAACTTATGAATTCCAAGCCTAAACGTCCAAAGCCGCCCCGTATCGCTTGAGCCAATTCTTTCGCTCCAAATAGTCAGGAAGGATTTTGTCGACTTCGTTCCAAAATGCCGTTGAATGATCACGCACCCGCATATGGCAAAGTTCATGAACCACGATGTAGTCGATGACCATTGGAGTTGCCATCATGCATTTCCAGTGGAAATTCAATTTCCCATCGGCAGAGCAACTGGCCCAGCGATAAGCAAGGTCTTTCACTGATACACTCTTAGTCGTTACGCCTAACGTAACACCTCCGCCGACCGCTGGTGCAAAGGTCGTAACCCCCAATTTGTCAATCGGCTTTGAACTTTGACCCCGCATAGGCGTCCAATATTGACCCCTTTGATTTGGACGGATGATCAGCACCTGACATGCCCGGAACTGGCCGGGGTTGTGTAGGGTATGACAGGTGCGGGTTGTTTTGGTTTCTT
>CAJQPW010000040.1 GCA_905480295.1 uncultured Rhizobiaceae group bacterium
AACCTGAGCGCAAGCGGCAAAGCCGCGAATAAAAACTCGAGCCCCTTCGTTCCCGCGCCCGCCTTGCCGGCGTCCGGGTATTGTTCGTGCCACGCTTTACATCTGTACCGCATGGCAGGGCTCGGAGAGGATGCTTTCAGGCATCACTAATTCACTATCGGACCTGGTGCCTGGAAGCATCCTCTCCGAGCCCTGCCATGCGGTACAGATGTAAAGCGTGGCACGAACAATACCCGGACGCCGGCAAGGCGGGCGCGGGAACGAAGGGGCTCGAGTTTTTATTCGCGGCTTTGCCGCTTGCGCTCAGGTTTATGTTTTCGCTCACGCAGGCGACTAAAGTCGCCGCTCCGCGGGGGCGGCGCATAAGCGCCGGACAGCTCTTCGCTGTCTTGGTACGGAGAGAGCGCGGGCACGGGAACAGGCCATGCTGAAAAATTTCCATACTCCGCACTATCCGTATCAGGCGGCGAAGAGCCGCCCGGTCCGGTCAGGACCGCCCCCGCGGAGCGAAGGGCAAAGCCCGACAGCGTGAGCGAAAATCTAAACCCGAGCGAGAACATACTCCCCCCACGCACAACCCTCTCCGTATCAAGGCGGCGAAGAGCCGTCCGGTCCGGTCAGGACCGCCCCCGCGGAGTGCAGGCCGAAGGCCGACAGCGTGAGCGAGAACCAACTCCCTCACGCACAAACCCCTCCGTATCAAGGCGGCGAAGAGCCGCCCGGTCCTGTCAGGACCGCCCCTGCGGAGCGCAGGGCGCAGCCCGACAGCGTGAGCGAAAATCTAAACCCGAGCGCAAATCCAATCCCGACTCCCCTCACCCATGCACCTGCAGAATATCTTCGGCGATGGCGGTTCCGCTCAGCCATGCCGCCTCCACCCGGGCCTCCAGACACCAGTCGCCGCCAAAATAAAGCGGCTTGCTGTTGGCGTTCAAAAATGGCCTGCCAAGCGGCTTTGACACGGCGGCATAGCGCCAGCGGTGGGCGCTGGCATAAACGGGTGTTGCCGGGTCAAAGCCGGTGCGGGCACAGAACAGGTCCAGCATCTGCTCGACCATGGCATCGGCGTCCAGTTCCAGATGTGCCCGGCTCCAGTCGGGGCTGGCCTGTGCGACCCAGCAATTCCGGGAGGTGCGCCCGGGCTTGCTGCTGTCGAGGGCAATCCACGACAGGGGCTGATCCGGTTCGCGAAGCGTGGTGAAGGGGGGCGCCTGGTCCGCCGGGACCATCACCATCAGGGTCAGACAGGGGTGGAATTCAACCCTGGCCAGTTCCTTTATGCAGGGATGGCCGTCTTCCAGAAGATCAATGGCCTGTGGGGCGGGCACCGTCGACACGACACCATCAAAGGTTTCCACCGCGCCATCGATGGTGACGTCATAGCCGGCAGCGGTCTCGCGCAGGGCAGACACTTTGGTGTTCTGCCGCACATCCAGACCGTCGCCGATATAGGTTGCAAGGCTTCTCATGCCCGGCGTGCCAACCAGTCTTGTCCCGTGCTGGATCTGCCAGGGGCCGACCGCGCCAGCCTCCTGCGCGTTGCGGAGAACGTCGGCAAAACCGTCGGTATTGGCTTTGATATATTGCGCACTGTGGTCAAACTGCTGGCCGGTGCGGGTGTTACGGGTGGCCAGACGGCCGCCGATATTGCGCCCCTTGTCCAGCACAACCGGTGCCAGCCCGGCATCTTTCAATCTGGCGGCGCAGGCCAGTCCGGAAATTCCTGCGCCAATTACTGCGATGGAGTTCATTGTCATTCCACTTGCTCAACCCGTCCCGCATTGCGCCCTGCGGGCGACAACACCAACAGGTCTGTCGGTTCTTATGCTGCGCAGTCCGGTGCCCGGACGAGCGCGATTGCATTTCCACCAAAATCAGAGCCGGACGTAAAGTCTCCCTGGGACAGTTCAACCCGGGCTTTGGCAATTTCACCATCTGCGACCGTAATGCCTCTGGCCTCTACAGTGTCGTCAATGTCGATGGTGAACGACACCGTCTGGCTGGCATCCAGCTTCAGCAGTTGCAGGGTAATCGCATTGTCTCCGTCGCGGATTGTGGGAATGGAGGCAAGGTTTTGCCGGCCCTGCACAATCTCCAGGGGCTGAAAGACCTCAACCCCTGCGCCGCTGGCACTGACGTCGAAAATGAGGCCATAGGGGGATGGCGCCAGGTCGATCTTGATTTTGAGCGGGCCAAAATTGCAGGCGCTCATGTTGGTGATCGAAAACCGGTCTTTCGGCGCTCCTTCATCAAAACGAATTTTCACCTCAGCGGCAGCGGCAGCGGCACCGGTAGCGACAACGGCAGCAGCGGAGAAAAGGAGAATTGAGGCGAGGGCTGAGGTGGCAACGGGGTGCATGGTTTTTCCTGATTTTCAATCGCATGGAGCGGGTTTGGCCGGTCAGATCGGGTTGCCCCGCCTGAACGGATGAGGATGGATACAGATAGATTGACGCTGCGACGATGTGACAGATGCGCGCAATTGGTGACCCTTTGCCGCATTGGACGCAAGGCGCCACCCTGCTAACCGGGTTTTATACAATGTGCTTCAATTGCGAAAATTCACAAATAGGATGCTGACCATGACCGAAAAGCGGCCCGGTAAAAATCTTGTCGTTCTGTTTGGCGATCAACTCACGGTTTCGATTGCTTCGCTGAGGCAACAGTCGAAGAACGACTGCATCGTGTTGATGGCGGAAGTGATGGCCGAGGCGACCGCGGTGCGGCATCACAAAAAGAAGCTGGCCTTTGTGTTTTCTGCCATGCGCCACTTTGCACGCGAGCTGGAAGCCGCAGGCTGGGCGGTCGACTATGTGGAACTGGAGGACGCTGAAAACAGTCAGAGTTTCGAAGGTGAGATCTCACGGGCCGTGGCGCGACACCGTTCGCAACAGGTTGTGGTGACCGAACCGTCCGAATGGCGGGTGAAAGAAGTGATGAATGATCTGGCCAGCCAACTTCCTGCAGAGCTTACGATGCTGCCCGATGATCGTTTTCTGGCGAGTCATGCGGAATTTGCGGCATGGGCAAAAGATCGAAAACAGTTGCGCATGGAGTTTTTCTACCGTGACATGCGACGCAAGACCGGCCTGCTGATGGACGGTGATCAACCCGTCGGTGGACGATGGAATTTCGATGCCGAGAACCGCAAACCGGCCGAGCTTGATTTATTCATACCATCGCCGCTGCGGTTCGAACCGGACGATATAACGCAGCAGGTCCTTCAGCTTGTTGCCCGGCGTTTTGACGGTCATTTCGGCGATCTTGAACCCTTCTGGTGGGGTGTAACATCTGACCAGGCGCACGCTGCTCTGGAACATTTCCTGGCCAATTCACTGCCGCATTTCGGTGACTATCAGGATGCCATGCTTGAGGACGAGGATTTTCTTTATCACTCGGTTCTGTCGCACTATATCAACATCGGGCTGCTGGATCCGCTGGAAGTTTGCAACCGGGTTGCAGGCGAATATACCGCTGGCCGCGCACCGCTCAATGCCGTGGAGGGATACATACGTCAGATCATCGGCTGGCGTGAATTCGTGCGCGGCCTCTACTGGCTCCATATGCCCGACTATCTGGACCGCAACGACCTCGCGGCCACCCGTGATCTTCCGGACTTCTACTGGACCGGTAAGACCGACATGGCCTGTATGGCCGCTGCCATCGACCAGACCAGACGTCAGGCCTATGCCCATCACATTCAGCGTCTGATGGTCACCGGCAACTTTGCCCTGTTGGTCGGCGTCGAGCCGAAACAGGTGCATCAATGGTATCTGGAAGTCTATGCTGATGCCTATGAATGGGTGGAGCTGCCCAATACGTTTGGCATGAGCCAATTTGCTGATGGCGGCCTGCTCGCATCCAAACCTTATGCGGCGAGCGGCAATTACATCAACAAGATGTCCAATCACTGCAAGTCCTGTCGCTATGATGTGAAGCAAAAGACAGGCGATGCTGCCTGTCCTTTCAATTCACTCTACTGGGATTTTCTGGTTCGCAATGAGACCGGGCTTGGCAACAATGCCAGGCTGCGTCAGGCTTACAGCACCTGGGGGCGCATGGCTCATGAGAAACAGAGCGCCTATCTATCCAGCGCCGCGAAGTTTCTGGATACGCTTACACCATAGACCGGACGATGTTCGGGATTTTCTTTCTCAGTTTGAAAAATCCGGCCGTGGTATGGGGCCAAAGCAATGCGTCGTACCTGCGCAGCACTGTGTGACACCCAATTCCAGCGGCTGACAGTTCATTTCTGGCAGCGACCAGCCAGTCGCGTGTGGGGCCAACCGGCGGCAGGCTCAAGGCGATGGCATCAAGGTTTTCATCCCGGGCCCAACCAAGCAGTGATTTCGGATCTCTGTTGGGCAGGCTCAGGGGCGGGTGATCAAAGTGGTTCTGCGCGCGCCGGGAAGCGTCTGTCAGCAAAGCCTTTCGAAACGTAAGGACAGGTGAAGCCACTGCCACCGGTCCAAACTTTTTTGCCGGTGGCAAAACAGCTAGAGCGGCGGGTGATGTTGGCAGCTCCAGGCTCTCGCTTTGGGTGTCTTCTTCCGTGAGCAGCAGGCCGTAGCGGTTGCTGGCCGTCCATCGCGCCTGCGCGGGCAGCGCCAACAACGGGTGCTCGTCATCTTCGACAAGCGGGGATGCGACCGGGGCCAATTGACTGTGTGGATTAAATCGACCGGCGGTAAAACGTTCGATATTGTCCGCCCGGGCGCCATAGGCCTTGCCCTTCGTGTGCAGGCCGCCAACCCAGCGCCATGACAGCGTATTTGCTGCCGGATCCCCATCGAGCAGATGTTGCAGAAAGAAACCGGCCCCCAATTGCCATGGCAATTTCAACGTGAAGATCCAGATGCTGGCAAACCACATGCGTGCGTGGTTGTGGAGATAATTCGTTTTCACCAGTTCCCGAGACCAGGAGTCCAGACAATCAATGCCCGTGCTGCCTGTGATTGCCGCCTGATATCGGTGATACAACGTGCTTTCCTGCTCACACCGACGCTGCGCATTTTCCAGCTCCTGGCAGAAATATTGCCACACGCCTGGTCGGTGCTCCAGCCAACCCTTGAAATAG
>CAJQPW010000041.1 GCA_905480295.1 uncultured Rhizobiaceae group bacterium
GGCGCAAATTCGCGAAGGAATTCATGGCCAAACTTGAAGCTGCGCTGCTAAGTGACCTGCCACCCTTTCGGGGTATCGATACTGTGGGTTTAGACGGTCTGCTGACCAAGGCTGAGGCCGTGCGTCGGGAAAAGGGACACCGGGTTTTTGAACAGGGCGACCCGGTTGATACTTTTTTTCTGCTGCTTGATGGGCACGTTCGGGTGGTGAAAATGAACCCGCAGGGCGAGCAGATCATCATACGCTACATTTCCAGCGGTGAACTGTTAGGCATTGGGCAGGCATTGAGTCTGACCCGTTATCCCGCCAGTGCCATCGCCGCCCGCGATTGTGTGCTGTTGCGCTGGCCAGGGTCTCAATGGGGCAGCATTCTCGAACAATATCCGGGGTTTGCAACCAATACCTATGCGACCATTGGGACGCGGTTGCAGGATGTTCAGGATCGAGTCATGGAAATGGCAACCGAACGCGTGGAACAGCGGGTCGCCCATGCATTGTTGAAGTTGGTCAGGCAGACCGGCCGCAAGACCGAAGAGGGCGTTTTGATTGACTTTCCGATTTCCCGCCAGGACATATCTGAAATGACGGGTACAACATTGCATACAGTGTCGCGTCTGCTCAGCGCCTGGGAGCAGGATGGTTGGGTCAAAAGTGGACGTCAACGCATTACAATCACCAGCGATGATCAATTGAAACGTCTTGCACAACGGGTTCGCGACTGATGGATTCGTTCCCTTAAGCGGAAGCGGAGGGTAAGTCCCGGATCATCGGTTCTGTCGCTGCTTGCAACCAATCCGCCGTTGCATCATCAACCAGAGGCTCCAGTTCGCGACGCACCCAGCCATGGTAGGCATTGAGCCAGTGCAGTTCGTCGTCGGACATCAGAACCGGATCAATCAGCCGTTGATCCAGCGGTGCCATGGTGATGGTTTCAAAACCCATCATCGGCCGGTCGCCACCATCGATCTCCAGCGCCTCGCGGACAATGATCAGATTTTCGATACGGATCCCAAAACGCCCAGTGCGATAATAGCCGGGTTCGTTCGACAGGATCATGCCCGGCAACAATTCTTGTGTCCCGCGCTTTGAAATATTCTGGGGACCTTCGTGGACTGCCAGATAGGACCCGATGCCATGGCCAGTGCCATGGGCATAATCCATGCCGTGCTGCCACAGGGCCATGCGCGCCAGAATGTCGATATCCATGCCCCGGGTACCCGCGGGGAAACGGGCAAGTGCGATGGCAATATGGCCCTTCAAGACCAGTGTATAGGCCCGTCTTTCGTCCTCGCCGGGTGTGCCGATCGCCATGGTGCGGGTGATGTCGGTGGTGCCATCGTCATATTGAGCACCTGAATCACACAGATAGAGCTCACCATTTTGCAGTTGACGGTTTGTGTCCTGATTGACCCGGTAATGCACAATCGCTCCATTTGGACCACTTCCAGAGATTGTATCGAATGAAACATCCCGCATTGGCATGTTCCCCGCCATGTCGAAGCGGATCTGTTCCAGCTTTTGGGCGACGGAAATTTCATTCATGGTTTCAGCGCGCTGCTCATTAAGCCAGGCAAGAAAAGTGACCATCGCAGCACCATCGCGGCGGTGTGCGTTGCGCGCGCCATCAAGCTCAACGTCATTCTTTGTCGCGCGGGCAAGAGACACCGGGTCTTTGGCATCAACGACTGTGCCCTTTGCTTTTTCAACCAGTTGGTTGAAGCCAAAAGGACAAATGCCGCTATCCAACATTACCCGTGACCGGGGAGACAGGTCTTCCAAGACGGACTCCAGATCAGAGGGTGGATGCAGGTCGGCGACCTGTGTCAGAAATGCTTTTGTTTCGATGTCGAGCTTGCGCTGATCGATGAACAACAGGGGCTCATTGTCGTTGCGCAATATCGCATGTGCAAGTGTGATCGGGGTGTGAACGACATCATTGCCGCGAATGTTAAACAACCAGCAAATGGATGACGGATCGGTCAACACGCACAGATCTGCCTTGTTGGCCTCCAGTTTTGTCTGCATCTCTTCAAGTTTGTCGGCGGTTGTGCGGCCTGCAAATGAAAAGTCATGAATGCGGGTGGGTTCCAGTGGGGTAGGGGGCTGATCGTGCCAGATCGCATCTATTGGATTTTCCGGCAAATGACGGACCACTGCACCGCTGGCTTCTGCGGCGCCATTGAGTTGCTTGACCTGTGAAGCGCTGTGCAGCCACGGGTCGATGCCGATGCCATCTTCACTGCTGGCGTTGCTCTGCAGCCATTTGTGTGGGGGATTATCGATCAGGCTCTCAACGCGCCAGTGATTGCCATCGGCCTGTTCGGCAGCCTGCAGTGTATAGCGACCATCAACAAACAGAATTGCATCCTGCAGGGTGATGAGCGCACTGCCGGCCGAACCGGTAAAACCGGAAATCCACGCAAGCCGTTCCTTGTTGACCGGAAGATACTCATTGAACTGCTCGTCGTTGTGCGGAACCAGCACCATGGAAACCTGCTGCGCCTGCATCCAGTTTCGCAAGTCTCGCAAGCGGGAATCACCGGTCACGGGTGCCGAAGGGGCATCAAAATTCTGAAACATGCTTGGTCACTCTGTTGTTTGTTGCGGGATCAACCGGGCGTAAAAGCGGGTCCCGTTCGGCGGTTGAATCAAGAATTCAGCTTATATCACATAACACCTTTGCGGCGAGAGCAGGTATATTGAATCGTGCCATGCGTCTGATGCAAGGCTCATTTGCACAAAATCCCCTTACTAAATCCCACCAGAATTCTATCTATCAACCATAGCGAATCAATGATGTTTCGAACTGACACGAAGGAAGAGAAAATGGGAATCAAGAACACTTTTGAACGCATGGTTGAAGCACGCCAGAAACAGGCTCGCCGCTATGTCAACGGTGCCCTGCTCAACCTGGATGATGAAACTTTGAACCGCGCTGGCCTGACCCGCGACGGCATCAAGGCTGAAGGCGTATCTGTCTACCCTTTCTAAGGGCGGAAACGACGCTTAGATGTTCCCCGGCATGAAAGCCGGGGAGCCGCATCAAGCCAGATTGGTTTGCAATAAAGAACGGGCCTTTTGGCCCGTTTTTATTTAGCCCTCAGCAAAAGCGTGAGCCAACCGTCACGAATGTGCCAACGCTGCAGCACCATATTGTGCCGGCCATAGGCCGCGGTAATTCTGGCCCTTTGATGGGGCAACAGCCCGGACAGGATGATTTGCGCCCCCGGCGCGACATGCGCTGCCATTGGGCGGGCCAAAGCCTCCAGCGGCCGGGCCAGAATGTTGGCAAATACCAGATCGGCATCTCCGAATTCTGTAAATAGGGGATGGTGAAACCCACCTGCAATGGCGCATCGCACGTGGCTCCCGACCCCGTTAAGACGGCAATTTTCTCGCGCCACAGCTACCGCAACGGGATCAATATCCGTTGCCAAAACCGGGATGTGACACACTTTCGCCAAAGCGATTGCCAGTACGCCAGAACCTGTTCCGACATCCAGCGCCCGGCGGGGCAGGCCGAGTTGGCCCGAACTTTCGCGCAAACAGACTTCCAGCATATCAAGACAGCCGGCTGTGGTGCCATGGTGCCCGGTGCCAAACGCCTGTCCGGCATCGACCTCCACGGCGACCCGCTTACCAGTGGCTGCTGCGCGGTCATGTGAACCATGGACGAAAAACCGACCCGCGCTGACCGGAGACAATTCACGCAAGGTTTCGCTGACCCAGTCCTTGTCGACCAAATCTTCCCGCTCGATTTCCAGTCCAAAACAATCATGTCCCAACCGGTCGCGAATGACAGCCGTCCATTGGTCGGCCTCAGCACTTTCCACATAGACGGAGTAACCCCACAGAGCACTGTCGGGTTTGGTTTCGAACAGCACGCAGGTGATCCCATCCTCTTCAAACTGTGGATCGAGGATGCTGGCAATATGAAAGGCTTCCGGCTTGCGGGTTGTGAGGGTCAGGCGGGTCTGAGTCATCGATGGTGCTGTCAGTTGCTGGAAAATCCGTGACTATCACTATTTGTCGTCCCACAACAGGGGGTGGCAAGAGAGCAGGAAGACCAATGATCAGGGACCTTCCCAGTCCCTTAGTCAATTGCCTCCCAGAGATTTGGATACAATGTGACAACGCTGAAGTCGTCGACCACGAGTTCTGATTGGTAGTCATTATCGGGCGAGGAATAGATGTACCGATTGGCGGTCACGCACTGATAGATCTGTCGAAGCGGTTTGAGCGACCAGTCACCGGTGTCCAGCCAAAGTGCCGCTGTTTCCATGCTTTGCCCGGGTTGAAGCAGCAACCTCCTGATCGCATTCGTGTTGGTGGCGGGGGTGAAGCCAAGATCCAGATCAAGGAGACCCTCAGTTTTTGCGATTGGGACCCGGTTCAACATCCAAAGACCGTCCTCACCCCTTTGAATGTCAAAATGTAGGTTCTTTGATCCCAGCCACCCGGTTACACAAGCGGAATGGCAATTCCAGTTGGCGTCGCACTCAACCTGGTAGGCCAGATTGGCAACCGTATCATCGGTCCTGTGAATGGCAGTGCCGGAAATCTGCCAACCATCACCATGATGGGAAAACCGGCATGCATCCATGCCCAGTGTGTCCAGACATTTCCAAACCACGTGCTGTGGAGAGGAATGAGTAAAGCCGTCCATATGTTCCTGGTCCATGCCCAAGTTCTACCATTTGGAGCCAACATTGAAAGATGGATGTTGAGCAACACAATGAGCCGAAATTCGATGCGTAAGCAGTTAAATCGATTGTATTTTGATGCATTGAGCCAAGTCTGTTGGCAATTGGTCTTAAGTTACCCTTTGCCGGGGTATTAACCCTTGACCGACAAGGCATGTTCCTTCAGATGAGGCCAAATTTTTGCCTAAAATTTCTTGGAGATCTGCCGCCATGTCCCTCAATCGCATTCAAGCCGGTGGCTTGCAGGTCGCCGAAGTCCTGTACCAATTCATCAACGAAGAGGCGATGCCTGAAACCGGTATCGAAAGGGACGCTTTCTGGGATGCGTTTGGCACGATTGTCCATGACCTGGCACCCAAGAATGCAATGCTGCTTCAGAAACGTGATGATCTGCAGGCGGTAATCAGCAAATGGCACCGGGATAACGCTGGCAAGTTCACCGAGATGGATGCGTATGAGAATTTTCTGCGGGATATTGGCTATATCGTGCCTGAAGGACACAGTTTTTCGGTAACCACCGAAAACGTTGATCCGGAAATTGCTGATATCGCCGGCCCGCAATTGGTGGTGCCGATCACCAATGCGCGTTATGCGCTCAATGCTGCCAATGCACGGTGGGGATCTCTCTACGATGCGCTTTATGGTACCGACGCGATTTCGGAAGAGGGTGGCGCTGCCAAAGGGCCGGGCTTCAACGCCGTGCGCGGTGAAAAGGTCATCGCCTGGGCGCGCAACTTTCTCGACGAGTCCGCTCCCCTGTCCGCAGGCTCCTGGGAAGACGTGACGGGCTTTGCTGTTGAGAATGCAAGCCTGATCGCCACTCTGGAAAACGGATCGACAAGTGGTCTGGCTGACCCGGCTCATTTTGCCGGTTACAATGGTGCCGCCGACGCCCCAACATCGCTGCTGCTGGTCAACAACAATCTTCATGTCGATGTGATCATCGACCGCCAACATCCGATCGGATCAACCGACAAGGCAGGCATTGCCGATCTCATTCTCGAATCCGCCATTACCTCAATCATGGACAATGAAGATTCCATCGCCGCAGTCGATGCCGACGACAAGGTTGTCGCCTATCGCAACTGGCTCGGCTTGATGAAAGGTGATCTGGAAGACACGTTTGAAAAGGGTGGCGCCCAGCTTACACGTCGTCTGAACCCCGCGCGAGAGTATATTGACCCACAGGGCAACCCGATTTCTCTGAAAGCGCAGGTGCTGATGCTCAACCGTAATGTTGGTCACCTGATGAGCAATCCTGCCATCCTGCAGGCTGATGGCAGTGAAGTGCCGGAGGGCATCATGGATGCCATGATGACCGTGCTTTGCAGCATGCACGACTTTGGCACCGGAAGCAGTAGTGGTCACCGCGCCAATTCGGCGAAGGGCTCGATGTATATCGTGAAGCCAAAAATGCATGGTCCGGAAGAAGTCGCCTTTGCGTGCGAAATATTCGGTCGTGTGGAAGATGCTCTCGGCCTCACTCGCAATACACTCAAGATGGGCATTATGGATGAGGAACGTCGTACCACGGTCAATCTGAAAGAGTGCATTCGTGCAGCCAGTGACCGGGTCGTTTTCATCAATACAGGGTTCCTGGACCGGACCGGCGATGAGATCTTCACGTCCATGGAAGCTGGCCCGATGATCCGCAAGGGAGACATGAAACAGTCTTCCTGGATTGCGGCCTATGAAGACTGGAATGTCGATATCGGGCTGGAATGCGGTCTTCAGGGCAAGGCGCAGATCGGCAAAGGCATGTGGGCCATGCCGGACTTGATGGCAGCGATGCTGGAACAGAAAATTGCTCATCCGAAGGCCGGAGCCAACACCGCATGGGTGCCAAGTCCGACGGCGGCCACATTGCATGCGTCCCATTATCATCAGGTCGATGTGGCGGCCGTTCAGGAAGACGTCAAAACCCGGGGCCGGGCCAAGTTGAGCGACATTTTGTCTGTCCCCGTTGCACCGCGTCCCAACTGGTCTGCTGAGGACATCCAAAACGAGCTGGATAACAATGCCCAGGGTATTTTGGGATATGTCGTGCGCTGGGTTGATCAGGGTGTGGGATGCTCGAAAGTTCCCGATATCAATGACATCGGACTGATGGAAGACCGCGCCACGCTGCGTATATCCAGCCAACACATGGCCAATTGGTTGCATCATGGAATTGTTGATGATGCGCAGATCGGCGCAACAATGCAGAAAATGGCCAAGGTGGTTGATCAGCAAAATGCCGGTGACGCCCTGTACGAACCGATGGATGGCAATTGGGACAGTTCGGTGGCCTATAAGGCGGCGTTGGAACTGGTGATGGAAGGCCGTCACCAACCTAGCGGTTATACCGAGCCGATTCTTCACCGCCGTCGCCTGCAGAAGAAAGCCCAATCTGCAGCCTAGCTGTGGGGCTGCGGTTGCGCTGTCATCGCGGGGAAGAGAATAGATGCTTGGGTAAGCGCGTCAGGTCGTTGAGACCGCGCGCTTTCTGACATGGGCTTCGCGCAGGGCAAGCATCAGTGCCCCGCTCAGGATCACCCCGGCGCCCAGCCAGGTGACCCAGTCGGGCACCACGTCAAACACCAGGAAGTCATACAGCGCTGCAAACACCAGCGTTGCGTAGGAAAAAGGTGCAACATAGCTCGCATCGGCGCGGGCTATCCCATTGATAAAGCAAACCTGCGCGCAGGCCATGAAGATGCCTACTGCGGCAAGTCCGACCCATTGCATGGGTTCAGGTGTCTGCCAGACAGGCCAAACAGCGACCGACGCGATCGCCAGCCCGACTGCGTTGTTGATCAGAAGAATTTGAAACGGCGCTTCCAGACCAGCGAGTTTTTTGATGAAAATCAACTCCATACCGATGACGACCGCAGATGCAAGTGCAAGCAGTGCTTCGGGTTGGAAACTGGCCGGCGTTGGCCTCAACAATACCATCGCTCCCGACAGAGCGATTGCCGCCGCTGCCCATCGTACAGGCCCTACTTTTTCGCCCAGCAAGGGAATCGCCAATGCCATGGCAAATACAGGGTTGAGGAAGCTGATCGCAGTTGCATCGGCCATCGGAATATACGCGACGGCGGCAAACATCAGCGTTATGCCGCCCCACCCAAAGCTGGACCTGCCGAGATGCAGACGCCAATGAATGCGCTCGATTTTTGGTCGCAAGACCAATGCGGCGCAGGAAAACAGAGTGAAAGCCCATAGGAACCTTCCATGGCTTACCTGGAGCGGATGCAATGGCTGCCCCAACACGCCCGTGCCCAATGCCTTGGCGGCGATCATGCTGGCGGCAATGAAAGCGGTTGAGGTTAAAATCAACGCGGCTGCAAGGTTGGGATTTTGGGTGCGTGGAGTGAACATAAAGCCTCCCGTGGACCTTTGCCTTTGCTTTTGCAAGAGGTGATCTCATGCCGTTCAGTTCTGCAAACCGTGTTACGAATGCGTCGTCTGAGGGGCTAATTTCAGGCTTTTGTTGCGCATGAAAGTCGTTAGGATTGGCTGGTTTACTGGCTTTTGATGCATGATTTGGAGTGGATATGAGTGTATTGGCGCGACGCGATTGGGTGCCCGATCTTAGCGAGGATCTGGTTCAGAAAATTGCCAACCAAACCGCGGAGCAATCCAGCGGGGAAGTTGATGACCGTCTACAGGAATTGATCGATGAAAACCGAAACATTCATGAAAACCAGTGCTTTAACTTGAACCCGGCGACCAATGTCATGAACCCGCGGGCCGAAGCCGTGCTCGCAACCGGACTGGGGTCGCGACCGTCGCTCGGCTATCCTGGGGACAAGTATGAAATGGGGCTGGAAGCGATTGAAGAGATCGAAGTGATCTCAGCTCAGCTTTGTGCCGAAGTTTTTGATGCAGCCTACGCGGAGATTCGTGTTGCCTCCGGAGCCATGTCCAACCTTTACGCTTTCATGGCTCTGGCAAAACCGGGAGACAAGATAATCGTACCACCTGGTACGGTTGGTGGTCATGTGACCCATCATGCCGCCGGATGTGCTGGTTTGTATGGTTTGGAGATCCATGAAGCGCCGGTTGATGGCGATGGCTATACGGTTGATCTGCCAGCGCTCGCCGAACTTGCGGAATCGGTGCGTCCCAAGGTGATCTCCATCGGTGGCAGTCTCAACTTGTTTGCGCATCCGGTGGCTGAAATCCGTTCCATCGCCGATCAATGTGGTGCAAAAGTTCTGTTTGATGCTGCTCACCAATGCGGCATCATCGCTGGCAAAGCCTGGCCGAACCCTCTCAAACACGGTGCGCATCTGATGACCATGAGCACCTATAAAAGCCTGGGTGGTCCTGCTGGCGGATTGATTGTCACCGACGAGCCGGACATTGCTGAACGGCTTGATGCAATTGCTTTTCCCGGCATGACCGCCAATTTCGATGCGGCAAAATCAGCTGCATTGGCCATTTCCATGTTGGATTGGCGGGAGCACGGCACGGAATATGCTGCTGCCATGGTGGCGTTATCAAAAATGCTTGCAGCAGCGCTGCATGAGCGCGGATTGCCGATGTTTGGATCCCATAGAGGATTTACCCAAAGTCACCAGTTTGCCGTTCAGGCCGCAGCCTATGGCGGAGGACAGGCGGCTTCCAAAACCCTGCGCAAAGCGGGTTTCCTCGCCTGTGGTATTGGCCTGCCGATAGACCCGGTGAAGGGGGATCTGAACGGGTTGCGCATGGGCACCCCGGAATTGGTGCGTTGGGGCGTTCAGCCCACTGATTGCGACCGTATGGCTGATCTGATCGTTCGGGGGTTAACCGGCAATCAGCCGGATGCCGTTGCCAGTGATGTGGCGCAATGGCGGGCGGAATTTTCTACGATGCGCTACATACGCGATTGAATTCGTTGATATTTGCCCTCAAGTGACCGCCGCTAAGGTTGCTTGCGAGCAGTTAAACTCAGGCGGGTCAAGCCCGTCGACAGCCAGTTTTTGGGCATGCCATGCCCGCCCGGGTGAAGACAGAATTGAACGGGTATCCCGCTGCTGCACCTGCGCCAGGTGCGGCACCAATACGTACCTTTCGATTCGACCGCATCAGGACGCGATCTGCAGCCATTGGTCTTGCGCTGTACGGAAAGACCTTCAAAAACGTCCCCCTGATGCCAACTGCGGATGCGCCGTCCCTCCAGCGGGACCTGTCGATCGGAAAATCCATGGATGTGGACGACGTTTCGAGGTCCGCCGGGGCAGGGTGGCACAGCAGCATCGGAACCCTTGTCAGAGTCGGACGGGTTGGAGGGGAGGGGGCGACGCAGGCCTCCTGCGACAGCTATTATGCCCCCCAAAGGCAATTTAGAATAACAACTGAAATACCATGCCATTGATCCACCGGACGAAAATCCACTGATAACGGTATCGGCAATCTCCAATTGATATCGTTGCGCAACGGTTGTGAGCACGTTTTCGACAAACATAATGTCGTCGCGCCTGCCCCGGGGTTCCCCTGCTTCTTTGCGGGCTGCCCAACCCCGCGTCGTGCGGTTGTTAAATCGAAACTGCGGACCGTCAGGTGCGACCACCAGATACCCTTGCCTGTGGAGGTTCGCAATCATCCGCCGATTGCGCAGCACTGACTTCCCCGAACCATTGTGGCCATGAAAGAATACGAATATTTTCATAGGCTTAACGGTGCTGTCATCAGTCGGCTTTACCACATAATAGGTGCCGCCATGAGCGCCCTTTATGGTGCAGACATTCTGTCCGCCGCAGGTCTGCGAAAGGCCAGGTCTTGCACTGCATAGGGTCAACGCAGTCAACAGGATCAGCGGGAGAAGTTTGCGGGCCATGGGCAATGGATAAACCAAATCGGTTCGATGGAAACCGGCAACAGGATCACAATAGCGCGACAAGTCCAATTTTATGCATTTATTTCACCCCAAATTCATGCTTCATAAGATATATTGACCCGACTTAAGATTTATTAACCATTGGATTCTGACCCATGTTGCAGCCAACAATCACCGACTTCAGGTTGGCTGATGTTCACGCTGTGATTGATCACGAGGCCTTGCTTGGCGACAATGTCATGGATGTTCAGCACTATGATGACACGCTGGTCTTGTTTACAAAGCGTGAAATGCCATCAACATTTGCCCGCATGCTGCTGAAAAAAGTCTGGGCAGGCCCCATAGAAGTTTATTGCGCGAGCGCTTTGACGGTTGGTTCTGAAGTGACTTTGTCCTGAGTGGACTGAATATATCATCCTTTTGCCGAAAACCTGATCGACTGAGACCGGAAATGGACTTCGTTTCATGTCTCAACCGAGATCTTTTGTTGCGTTGTGAATCGCTATCAATGCCATTCTTGCGATTCGAACGCCCAGGATTCATCCCGGATAAGAGTCGCGACCGTATAGCTGGATAGGGCTGACCACTCGATAGGTTGTGTTCAACACTGCGACGTGACCCCACCAAACCCCTAAGAACACTGGTGGTTTGAGGCGGCAATTCGACTCTGATGTCTCGGGTTCGATTAAATTTTCAAAAAAATATTCTTGCAGTGGAAATTATTTCGCATATCAGCAATTATTCAATTGCGGCAAGAAGTGGCGGGAAGATGGATCACAAAATATTGTAAAAAATCTTTCCGTTGCTTCGTTTCCTCAAATAGGAAGTGATCGTAGATTATTATATATTTGGGATATTTTTGGGAAGGTAAAATTTATCGCTAAAGAATTTGATTTCAGGGTTGCGGTTTTGGTGTCATCTCCCATTTGACGCAACTTTTGACATGAAGTGGGGCGAAGTCGATCGCTGTAATGTTTGGTCGAGTTAGCAGAGTTCATGACAAGGGCATATCTTGGTCGGCAGCTGGATGTCGTTCTGGAAATGCCAACGAAACACAAGTTTCAATCGCGACCCTGACTTTAAATATCCCATCCGAATGTGTGCCATTCTGACCTACTACGGAATGGTGCGCCGCCCGGCAGTTCCTCTGTCCCCAAGTTGCCCAACCCACAGAGGGGGGG
>CAJQPW010000042.1 GCA_905480295.1 uncultured Rhizobiaceae group bacterium
CGCAAGAAGGCTGTTTGTGTCTCAATCCACGGCGACCAAATTTGATCGTCATATCAAGCAAGCAAAACAACAAAGCACGAGCGAACCCAGGCAAGCCGTCATCGTTCAACCACCCTCGCTGCGATTTCCAAACTGGCTCACAGCAGACCCAGAGCGCGTCAGCGACATGAAGCCAGTGAGCTATCTGCTACGTAACGACGACCCCAGTGACAACATGCTCAACGAGCTGCCACCCATGGATGACCCGATTCGAAAACGGAGTAAAGGGCTACGTCCGTTTCGCTACTTCCTCTTCAACTCTTCAGTGGAAGCCCGTAAAAATTTACTGTTTCTAGCTCAGGCCTACGCCGAATCTGATTTAAGCAGTTTAGGCATCCAGCTTTGTGTAACAGGAAAGCTCAAAGGCGACGACTACAGCAAGGCAGTGCAAAATATTGTTCAACATGAGCCAGGCATTTTGCTGACGGGATATGTGGACGAAAGCACCAAGCTCGATCTGTATCTCAATGCCCTCGGCTTGGTGAGTCCATCGCTCGTCGAAGGCTTTGGGATCCCAGTGCTCGATGGGGCCTGCTTAGGAATGCCCACCATCGCCAGCGACTGTGAATCGCACCTTGAAATTCAAGCTCTTCAAGATTTCAAGGATTTAATCATTACGCTCGATACCCTAAAAACACGAAATTGGGCAGCAGCAATGCAAGCAGTAGCTGGATTAAACAGCGATCTTTGGAAGGACGCGGCGGAAGAGAGAAAACGAAGAATTGGTCGCTATGAGACATTACGGAGTGGGTTCTATAATCAACTTCAAATCGACTTAGAAGAAATTTTGAACTAGATAAGAAAAGGTAAATTTGGCCTTTCTTTATTCAAGAGCTTAACGGCGAACCAAACTCCTATCAAATTAATACCTAGCAGTCCAGAGCAAACCAGCCATTGCACATCTCCGGCCATCAGAGTATGCCGAACAGGGCTCAAAACGCGGTAAAGGGGATTGATATTGGCAGTCCAACCCATCGCACCGAGATTTTTCTTTTCATAAAGAATGGGAGACAACAAAAACACCAATTGAAGGATAATAGGAACCAATTGATACAAATCACGATATCGAGCTCCAAACAGGCAAAGCATCATCGGAAACCAGTAAATAAACAAAAACAGATTCAATATTGGGAACCAGCCGTAAAGAATCAGGTTCAGGAAAAGATCATGCTGGAAATAGCTCAGGGCCAACAACACCATTAAGAAGGATTGAACAAACGTTTGAGTCTGAAATGCCCATTCTTCAAGCGTATAAAAAATAGGATTAAGGCTGGTGTTATGGACATGGGCATGATTGTGCTCAAAGAGCGAGGGGGCCGAACCCACCGCAGCGGCAATGCTGTTCCAAGCAACCAGACCAATGCCCAGATACACCACATAGGTGTTGAAATCTTGAACCTTAAACACCGTTCCGTAGACCAGGGCCAAAACCGCAATCGAGAACAAGTTGGACAGCCCCAACCAAAAACTGCCCAGGAATGTGCGGGCAAATCTGGCTTTGGTTCGCGCTGTGGCTGTGAACCACCACACCCTTCGTAACCGCCAAGCCTCACGCAAGGTGGAGCGGACTGATCGGCGGCGCATCAGTGCAGAAACAGTCATCAATCAGCAGTGTGGTGGTAAAAGGACAAGGCATCTTCGAGCGGGCCATCAAAAACGATGCTGCCCTCAGAAAAAACCAAACCTCTGTGGCAAAACTGCCTCAACAAAGGGTCGGAATGGGAGGCAAGCAACAGGGTGCCAGCGGTGGCTAAAAAACCATGCATGCGTTCTTGGGCTTTCTGAAAGAAGCTGCTATCTCCAGCACCGAACCCCTCATCCATGGCCAAGCAGTCGTGGGTGCCTGCGGTCAGGACCGCAAAGAGAAGCCGCGCAGCCATGCCTTGGCTGTAGGTCTTCACCGGCAATTGCACAAAATCTCCGAGCCCGGAAAAGCTCACAACGTCATCACAGAACGCATCAAAGCCACGCAAGTTGCCATGCACCAGCAGGTAATGAGCCTTGATCGCCTGCATCCCACTGAGCTCATCGCTTGTAATGAAGCTCTTGTGAATCATCGGAAACACAGGTACGTGGGCATCAAAACGCCCACCAGTGGGTTGATAGATCCCTGACACCAATCGCAAAAAAGAGGACTTGCCTGCCCCGTTGTGACCAATCAGCGCCACCCGTTCTCCCTCACGGATGGTGCAACTGATATTTTGCAAGGCAGTGACGACTGCTCCGCCTCCGCGACGACTGAGCTTACCGCCAGTGACGGAGCGAATTAATGACGCCTTGAGACTGCGGGTTTCTGTTGTGGAAACAGGAATATCAAGGCGGACACCTTCGAGCTCCAAAGCCACTGGCTTTACATCAGCCGGTTCAGGCTGAAAGATGGAGTGTTGCGGCGTTCCGCCTGGGAAAACTGTGACCAAAAAGTGGGATCTCCGACGAACCGTTTAAAGATGCACGAAAGATTAACGCTCTTGTCTTGAACGTCCAACCATTAAGCCACGAGAAACAGCTTTGTGATCGATGCCTTCTGAAAAATCAGAAGAATGAGTGTGCTCACCGCAAGATCTAAAGGAGCTCCAACTAAGCCGAACAAACAAACCATTGCTGAAAGCGGTCCCGTTCTTACTAACCCAGGCGGTCTCTCAATTCGGTGTTGACTGCCAAGCGCTGCCGTACACCATGCAAGCCTCTCGGTGCTGAGACCAGGGCAAACCAAATAACTGGCCAGCCCTGAATGAGAAGGTTGAAAGGTCAGAGCTGGAAGCCCTGCCGCCATCGCCTCCAACTGATGCTACGGCCGATCAAACTAACGGCCGAAATCACTCACACCAAATGGAAGATTGGCCGTTTAAGTGTCATGCACCACCTCAAGGGTGTGTCGGCATCAAAGCTGCTGACCACGATTGGCATCCATACCCAAGAGCGGGCCATCGAGATGCTCCAACAAAGCGGTGACCGTTGAAATGGAAAATCGAGCTCCGAAACCAACTGAATCCCAAGCGGGAGGAAGCTCCTACAACGTGGGGATTGATGACCCTGATGCTTTGCTGACGAAGAGACTCACAACTTAGAAGCAAACAAGGCAACTGGTGGCGGTCAGCTACAACTGACGGATAGATCAGCCATTGATCAGGCCCTGATTCGCCGCGATAAGGGTTACCCGCACGAGATGATGCATGCATTAGCAACAGGTCCGAATCAAGGCCATGCTTGATCAAATTCGGGCCGACTTTGCGATCATCCGCGAACGGGATCCTGCAGCGCGCGGGCCTCTCGAGATCCTGCTCTGCTATCCGGGCTTTCAAGCGATCAGCCTGCACAGGCTGAGCCATCGGCTCTGGCGCTCCCGTCTACCCCTGAAACTGCCGGCACGCCTTCTCAGCCAGCTGGGGCGAGGAATCACCGGAATCGAGATCCACCCCGGCGCCACGATCGGCCGCAGCGTGTTCATCGATCACGGCATGGGGGTGGTGATTGGTGAAACCAGCGAAATTGGCGATCGCTGCTTGCTCTATCAGGGCGTCACCTTGGGGGGCACCGGCAAGGACCACGGCAAGCGCCATCCCACGCTAGGAGAAAACGTGGTGGTGGGAGCCGGCGCCAAGGTGCTTGGGGCGATCACGATCGGACCCAGCACCCGCATTGGCGCTGGCTCAGTCGTGGTGCGAGATGTGAAAGAAAACTCCACCGTGGTAGGCATCCCCGGCCGGGTGATCCATCAAAGCGGCGTCCGCATCAACCCCCTGGCCCATTCCGCCCTCCCCGATGCAGAAGCGAATGTGATCCGCAATCTGATGGAACGGATCGATCAACTGGAAAACACAGTGAACGCACTACGGAATTGCCTCCATGACGTGGCGACAGATTGTGCCTTGCAAGACGACCGTGGCGGCGAGGCGCAAAGCCTTAAAGATCGTGAAATCCTTGAATTTCTCGGGGAGAACAGCGGGTAATCATCGATCACACCCTGAAGATCGTGCTGCTACACGTGCCCAAATGTGCGGGTAGCAGCCTCCGTCAAGCCTTTTTGGAGGATGGGCGAGATCGAGACCGTTGTGAGCTATTTCGATTTCGAATACAACCCCGTACTGCATCGCCAGGTGGACAAAGCCCACCTTCCGTAAATGGATCTGAGCCATTTCCCGGAATGGCGGTTTCTCAAGCGGAATGCGGTGATCGCCTGCATTCGACATCCTTATGAACGCTTGGCCTCAGCTTCTCGGGAGTTTCTCCGTCAAAACAGTCGAGAAACAGAAGTGCAGATGCACACGCAACTCCCCAGCCAAGAACAACGGTTGGCTTACCTGCGTCGACTTCCCGCAGCGATGGACGCCCCTCCCCTTCTACGAGAGCCAGATTCTGCGAGAACGAATCTCACGAAACAGAGTTGAAAAACCTCTGCTCCCAAAACTGATCCACAGAGCCCATCCACAAATGGAAGTGAGTGATGGAAATCACAATGCCTCGATTAACGGTGAATTCCTCAGGACAACCAAACGCCTTGGAATTGAGATCCTGCACGGACCGACCCGTAGTTATTCCCAACTCGAACGCAAAAT
>CAJQPW010000043.1 GCA_905480295.1 uncultured Rhizobiaceae group bacterium
GCCGGTACATGGGGGTTTTGCGGATGGGCGATCAAAGAAATTCCAGACGCCCAGAAACGCGGGTCTTCGGATCCACCGGGCATTTGTTTGCGAAATTCTTCGGAAAATTCTCCATAGACAGTTGAACAGTGAACGCCGACCTTTTCGAAAACCCGGCCGCTCATCATCGACATGACACCGCCACCGCCTTTGCCTTCATCGCGCTGCCACGGGGTGCGGACAAATCGGCCTGCTGGCTGGTCGCTCATGGGTCCAACCAGGTCATCTTCAAGGGCTTCAAAACGGTTGCAAATGTCGTCGCGCAGAGATTCAAACCAGGAGCGTGCAGTATTTTTCTTGCCGTCTATGTCGTCAGGAAGACCGGCTGGCATATCTGGTTTTTCGCGCATGTTCTGTTTCATTGCTCTTGGAGGGAGGATGGACTGGCAGTGCCATAAACCCATCAGGTGATGCAAGACTTGTGTCAATTCGCATCCCAATGTCCTTGATCTAGCGCAAATTAATTCGCTTTAACTTCGACGGTCGACGCTCTAGAAACGAAGGCTGGATGAAACGGCTTTGCCTTAATTCGGTGACAAGCGGAGATTAAAATTGGGTGATCTGATTATCAATATTGCCACATCGCAGTCCGATAGGCAGGCCTGTTTTCGGCTTCGCCACCTTGTCTTTGTTGAGGAACAGGGAGTGCCGGTTGAGCTGGAGCTGGACGAGTTTGATGACACGCGGGCCATTCATTTCCTGGGAAAAGTTGATGGAGAAGCTGTGGCGGCCTCGCGCGTCGTCGTCTTTGGTGATTCGGCTAAAATTCAACGGGTGGTTGTCCACCATTCGTGTCGTGGTCGGAAATTCGGCAAACTGCTGATGCTGAAGATGATGGATTATGTCCGGACGCAAAATCTGGCGGCCGAAATTTCCCTTGATGCACAAACCTATGCCATCGCGTTTTACCAGGCTCTGGGTTTTGAGCCGCGGGGAGAGGAATTTGACGATGCAGGCATTCCGCACATCCACATGGTTCAGCCCGCCTGATTGATCTGGCGCATGGCCTCGCCTGTGACCATGGCGACGCTGATGGCGACATTGAGGGAACGACCCTGTTCGCTCATCGGGATCGTCAGTCTGTTTTCTTCTTCTGCTGTCGTGTGAACCGTGTCAGGCACACCGCCGGATTCCCGACCAAACAGTAGGCAATCATTGGCTTTGAAGCTGAAATCCGTATAGGCCTTGTCCGATTTTGTGGTCAGCAGAACAAGGCGTCGGGATTGCTCCTGCCTCCAGGCTTCGAAGGCATGCCAGTCGCTGTGTTGAACAAAGGCCGCACGTTCCAGATAATCCATCCCTGCTCGGCGAAGCGCCTTGTCATCAAGGCGAAAACCGGCAGGTTCAATGATGTCGACGGTGAGGCCGAAACAGGCGGCAAGCCGCAATATGGTCCCGGTATTGCCAGGGATATCCGGCTGGTACAGGCACAGCCGCAAACCGCCTTCTGATCCTTTCAAAGTGTGGCTTTGTAACAACAGGGCGGGCTCCAAATATAAATCCGTTCAAAAGGCACTATACTTTTTGCAGGCGCAACGCTATCTGGAGATTCCAAATAACGCGTCGATGGAGGAAGTTATGATTTGTATGCAGCTGATTCTCCCTCGGGTAGGACAGGAAATGTCTGCCCGCTAGGCGATACTGACCGCGTTTTTGATTCTTAGAATCACCTTGAAAATGTAGTTCCGAATGTCGCCACTCTTCGCCGCGACTCTAATCCCTTATTTCGGAATTCATCATGACCAAGATTCAAAAACCGCAAATCGATTCCCTGCCGATGCAGCCGTTTTCGACGCAAGGTCGCCGGCTGGTCATTGTTTTGATTGTATTATTGTCAGCCCAGTTCATGACCGCACTGGTCATCTGGAAACAGCGGCAGACTGATTTCGATCCCGCAGGTGGACTGGCCAGGGAATGCCAGGCCGAAAAACATAAAGAATTTAAACACCCGGGGCGCGACGAAAACCGTTGTTTGCCCGTACGCCCCAACTACAAGGTTTAAAAAAATGAACGCCATATACAGTTGGTTTGAAGGACTTATCGAACCATTTCCAGTTGAGGAACCTGACCAGCCCCCACAAGGGTTGCTGGCTTTTTGCTGGCACTACTCAAAGGGCATCTGGCCAACATTGCTGTTGGTTTCTCTGCTCGGCATGTCTGTTGCCGTGCTGGAAGTGCTGATCTTTTCCTATCTCGGCAATGTGGTGGACTGGCTGTCCACGTCTGACCGCAGCACGTTTCTTGAAAACGAGACCGACACGCTGATCTGGATGGGGGCGGTTGTCCTTGTCATTGTGCCTGTGTTGCATCTGGTCTGGAGCCTGATTTTGCACCAGAGCGTCTACGGCAATTACCCGATGATCATCCGCTGGCAGGCGCATCGCTATATGCTCGGCCAGTCGATGGGTTTCTATCAGGACGAATTTGCCGGACGGGTCGCAACCAAAGTGATGCAGGCGGCGCTGGGGGTGCGGGAAACCGTGCTCAAGGTGCTGGATGTCTTCGCTTATGTTGTCGTCTATTTCCTCGGTGCGCTGGTGTTGGTTGCAACCTTTGATTTCTGGTTGATGGTGCCGTTCGTCGTGTGGTTGTGCATCTACATCCTTACCATGTGGTATTTTTTGCCGAAAATGGCCTACATTTCCCGCATCCAGGCAGATGCGCGGTCTTTGATGACCGGTCGTATCGTTGACAGTTACACCAACATTTCAACCGTGAAACTGTTTGCCCATGCGGGTCGTGAAATCGACTATGCCCGTGATTCAATGGACGGTTTCCTGAAGACAGTGCATCCACAAATGCGCCTGTCAACGGCGATGCATTTTGTGCTCGGTCTGTTGAACAACATCCTGCTGGCCTCTGTCGGTGCAATTGCCATCAGCCAGTGGCTTGCGGGCAGCGCGACAGTTGCAGCCGTTGCGGTGGCCGCTGCGCTGGTTACCCGCCTGTCTGGCATGTCCCATTGGATCATGTGGGAAATGGCTGGTCTGTTTGAAAATATTGGTATGGCGATTGATGGGATGAACACCATTGCTCAACCCCGTGCTGTGCAGGATGAACCGTCCGCCCAGCCGCTGACCGTGGAGCAGGGCAAGGTTCATTTCGATGCTGTGACGTTCAACTATGACAAGCACGGCAGCGTCATCAAGGACATGAACCTGACACTGCAGCCCGGTGAAAAAGTCGGGCTGATCGGGCGGTCTGGTGCCGGTAAAACCACGATGATGAACATATTGCTTCGGCTGTATGACATTGATGGCGGCGTGTTGCGTATCGATGATCAGGACATCTCGAAAGTGACCCAGTCCAGCCTGCGGTCGCAGATTGCCGTGGTCACTCAGGATACGTCCCTGCTGCATCGTTCAGTGATGGAAAACATCGCTTACGGGCGGCCCGATGCCGATGAGGCGGCCATCGTCGCCGCAGCCAAACGGGCCAATGCCCATGAGTTCATCATGGAGTTGGAAGATTCCGACGGCAACAAGGCCTACCAGGCCCAGGTTGGTGAGCGTGGGGTCAAATTGTCCGGTGGTCAAAGGCAGCGTATCGCGATCGCCAGGGTGTTCCTGAAGGACGCTCCGATCCTGATACTCGACGAAGCCACATCGGCGCTCGACTCCGAAGTCGAAGGCATCATCCAGGAGCAGCTGTTCAATCTGATGGAAGGCAAAACCGTGTTGGCGATTGCCCACCGGTTGTCGACAATTGCCAATATGGACCGTTTGATCGTTCTCGATCAGGGCCAGATTGTCGAACAGGGCAACCATGAGGAACTGGTGGGATCTGATGGTCTGTATGCCTCCTTGTGGGCCCGTCAGTCCGGCGGCTTTCTGCAGACCGATGACGAAAAATCTGCGGCTGAATAATCCGCCGCACCCTTTGTCGGTTGTCTGCCAAACACATTATCCCACCGCGCCGTGTCGATCCCGACGCGATGCGGTGGGATTTCGGCAGCAGGCTATGGTCGCTCTCTTCTCAAACCCCTATCGTTGATCCATGGACCGTTTTTTCCGATTCTTTGAAAAATTTGCCCAACCCTTTGAGCGGGAAGACCCGGGTCGTCCTCCCGTTGGGGGACTGGCCTTCATTGCCCATTATGCGCGGCAAGTGCGTGGTGGTTTCACCGCCATGTTGTTGCTCGGGGGCGCGACCGCGCTGATCGAAGCAACGTTGTTCGTGTTGGTCGGTGCGATTGTCGACATGATGAACAGCTCGACCCCACAAACCCTTTGGCAGGACAATTCCGCCACGTTGTTGATGTTCGCGCTTCTGGTCGGCGTTGTCCGATCACTCATTGCCACCGGTACAGCTGTGGTTGAAGAACAGATAATCGTGCCTGACTTTTTCACGCTGGTGCGCTGGCAGTCCCACCAGGCGGTGGCACAACAAGATGTTTCTTTTTTTGACGACCAACTTGCCGGGCGGGTTGCCAGCAAGGTTTGGCAGGCAGGGCAGGCGGCGGGCGACTTCATGGTGTCCCTGTTTCAGATCATCTGGTTTATCGCCATTTTTGCCCTGACCACGTTGATCGTCATTGCTAATCTTGACTGGCGCATGTTGGTTCCCGTGGTGATCTGGCTTGTGGCCGTCGGTCTCATGGCCCGGAACTTCGTTCCGCGAATACGTGATGAAGGCCGTCGGCTGGCCGAGGCCGCAACCGTGGTTACAGGTCGCATGGTGGACGGATATTCAAACATCCGCACGGTCAAACTCTATGGCGCCGAAGCCTCCCATGACCAGTTTATCCAGGAAGCCTATGCGGATGTGCTGGCCAAATTGCGTCGATTTACCCGTATCATCGCCAGCATGCGTATCGCGTTTCAGACCTTTTCCAGCTGTATGCTGGTGGTGATTGGTGCGCTTGCCCTTTGGCTGTACTCGCAGACCCTGCTCACCGCAGGGGAAGTGGCGATTGTTCTTGCCCTATGCCTTCGACTCAATCTTTTGTTGGGCCGACTGCTCGGACTGCTCAACGGCTTGTTCCGCAATTTTGGAACGGTGCAGAATTCCGCTGAACTGATTGCCAAATTCCCGCAGGTGAAAGATCGCGAAAATGCCGGTGAAATGCCTGCTGCGTCGGGACGCATCCAGTTCGAAGATATCAATTTTGCTTATGCCGGAACCAACATCGTTCTGAAAGATTTGAACCTCAACATCCCGGCCGGGCAGAAAGTCGGCATTGTCGGGCAGTCAGGCGTCGGCAAGACCACGCTGATGAACCTGCTGTTACGATTTTACGATCTCGACAGCGGCACTATTCGCATCGACGGTATCGATATTGCCAGTGTGACCCAGCACGCGTTGCGCGCCCAGATGGGTGTCGTCACCCAGGACACATCGCTGATGCATCGGTCAATCCGTGACAATATTGCCTATGGTCGGTCGGACGCCAGCGACGCACAAATTGAGCAGGCGGCCCGTCGCGCCAAGGCCCATGACTTCATTCTCGACTTGAAGGACATAAAGGGTCGCGTGGGTTACGACACCCATGTTGGCGAGCGGGGTGTAAAGCTGTCTGGCGGCCAGCGACAACGTGTGGCACTGGCTCGCGTGTTCCTGAAAGATGCGCCGATCCTGCTGCTTGATGAGGCCACTTCCGCGCTGGATTCTGAGGTCGAAGCGGCCATTCAGGACAGTCTGAGCGAATTGATTGAAGGTAAAACCGTGATCGCGATTGCTCACCGGCTTTCGACAATTGCCCATCTGGATAGGCTCATTGTTATGGAAGACGGCCGCATTGTTGAAGATGGAGACCATGAAAGCCTGCTTGCCCTGAACGGACATTATGCGCGGCTGTGGCAAAGACAATCCGGTGGATTTCTGTCTACCGGTTCGGCGAATTGAGGGTGTGGCGCAATTGCTGCAGCTTGGTGATCAGTTCGGTGATTTCGCCCTTGCCAAATTCAGCTTCGATTTCGGCATAGATCGCTTCTGACGCTGGCGCCATTTTTGCAAACAACGCTTCACCCTGTCCTGTCAACTCGATGATCTGACGTCTCAGGTCGCCTTCAACCTTGTGCCGGGTTAGTAACTTATCCTTTTCCAGCGCCTTAAGCATGCGGGACAGGCTGGGCATCAGGATGCAGCAGCGCTCCGACAGGGCGGTGGCATCGATTCCGGGTTGCTGTTGCACGGCGCGAATGACCCGCCATTGCTGCTCCGTCAAACCATTCTCGGCAAGGTGCGGGCGAAAGCGTGCCATCACGATTTCCCTGGTGCGCAGCAACGCGATGGGTAGCGCTTCTTCAAACTTTCGCAACAGACCGGTATCCGGTGTATGATTGGTTGGACTGCCCATCTACTGTTCTTTGATCACCCCGTTCTGCAGCGTGCCAACGCCTTCAACCGTGACTTCGATGACGTCACCTTCGCGCAGCCAGATTGGAGGGTCGAACCGGGCTCCCGCACCCGTTGGGGTGCCGGTTGCAATCAGATCACCAGCCTGCAGGGTGGTGAATGTCGAGACATATTCGATGATGCGGGCGAATGGAAAGGCCATGGTGGCGGTTGAATCGCTTTGTCTCAATCCGCCATTTACCCGAGTTTCAACCTGCATGTCGGTAACATCTATGCCCGTCAGGTCGGTTTCGATCCACGGTCCCATGCCACCGGTGCGATCGAAATTCTTGCCCTGGGTCACGTTGAATTTGGCATGACGGACCCAGTCGCGAATGGTGCCTTCATTCATGATTGTCAGGCCGGCAACATGGTCCATCGCCTTGTCCTGGCTGATGCGACGGCCGGGACGGCCGATGACGAGAACAATTTCGCCCTCATAATCAAGCTGTTCGGACTCCTTGGGGATGACGACCGGACGATCGTGAGCGACGAAGGAAAGCGGACCACGCATAAAGATTGACGGGTTTTTCGGGGCGTCAGTGCCGTCTTTGTACTCGGCGTTGCGGTTGCCGTAATTGACACCGATGCAGAAGATCCGGCCTGGATCGGGAACCGGTTGCTCCAGCCGGTAATCGCTGACCGGGAGAGCTTTGCCGCTTTCGGCCAGTTCCTCAGCTTCTTTTACCGCTCCATCGTCCAGCAGTTGGCGCATTGAATGCTGACCGAGCCCTTCGCTCAGGTCGACAAGACCGTCATCCAGCATGGCGCCGATCCTAACCCCACGATGCATTGCACTTGTATAGGAGACCAATCTCATGTCGTCATTCATCCTGCCACTATTGATATATGTAACGTGTTATATATCTCAATGTGGATCGTTTGACCATTGGTGGCAGGAGATCATTCCTCAGCCGCGGCGAGAAACTGGAAGATTTTTTGGGGCAGGTTCCCCCGGTTCAACAAGGGAACATGGCCCTGACCTTCTGCGACAATGAGTTGCGCATGGGGGTGGCGGGCCTGCAGGTCCTCGACGATTGGTTGTGTAACCAGTGTGGAGAATTCGCCATTGATCAACAGCATTCCATGGTTGTCGAACAGTTTCAGTTCTTTCCACATGGCTGGTTGACGGGTGTCGAAATCAACCAGATTGGACAAGCGTGTCAGGCCCTTGGCAATGTCAGTCACTGGGGTTCCATTGTCATTGCGCCAGGCGTGCTGGGCCATGATCAGCCAGTCCTTGTCGTCAAAGCCGGGAAACTGACCAGCTTTCAAATCGCGCATCTGATGCGCTGCGCTGGCCCAGCTGTCTGGCTGAACGATGCGTTTGAGCAGGGTTGTATGTCGGGCAGTGCCAAGCGTGTCCAATTCCGGTGCACCATCATTGAGAATGAGTTTGCGCACCAGACCGGGGCGTTTGCGGGCGGCCAGAAAGATCACAAATGCACTGTGCCCCGAGACCAGTACATCGATATGATGCAAACTGTTGGCATCGCAGAAGTTGATCAGATCATCGGCATCGGTGTGAACGTCGGTGCCGGAAACAGGACTTTCAAAGGAACGTCCGCGTCCACGCATATCCACTGTGTAGATGTGTTTTGGCGAGTTTGGCTGACTGGCCAACTTGAGCACCAGGCCGTGATATTCCCGGCTGTTGCCCAATTCAGTAGCCAGACATAACAGGGGCACCGGGATTGCATCTTCCGGATGGGGTTGGTCCGTTTCCAACAATTGTTGGCCATATTGATAGCCATGCATGATGGCGCCATCGAACAGGGACGCCTGCACGTCGCGACGCAAGATCATGGTCGTTGTGTTGGTCCGCTTGACCGGGAATTCACTCACCGCTGGCGCTGTCATTGTTGGAGGCACGTTCGAATTCCCAGGTTTTTGGTAGGGCAGCAGCCACCCGCTGCCCAATCAGTGGTCCACTATAGCCTTAGCAGCGGCCCGGGAGAAGGGGGCGTCAGGACCTTCTGCCGTGACGCAGGTCACGTTTGATTGTCAGGTTTTTGGATTTCAGCCGGGCTTTGTAAACCTGGTAGTTCTCCATAACCCGCTGCACGTAATTGCGTGTTTCTGCATAGGGAATCTGTTCAACCCAGTCGATCACAAAGTCGAGAGGTTTGCCACGCGGGTCGCCCAGACGCTCTACCCACTGCTCAGCTCTTAAAGGGCCGGCATTATACGCTGCAAACGTGAGGATGTAGGAGCCGTTGAACCGGTCCAGCTGCTTGTCGAGATAGGCGGTGCCGAGTCGCACATTATAGCTGGCATTGGTTACAAGCTTATTTCGGGAATAACCGATACCGATCGAGCGTGCCGTGCGTTTCGCTGTTGACGGCAACAACTGCAACAGACCCAACGCGTTGGCAGGGGAGCGCGCATCAACGCGGAACGTGCTTTCCTGACGGGCAATCGCATAGGCAAGCGGCAGGCCAACGGTGTTGGTTTTGGCGCTGCGCGGGATGGCGCCGATGGGCCAGGCCAGCGTTTCAACATCAAAGCCTCGGACCATGCCGATTTTGCCGATCTGCAACGCCAGCTGATGGTCGCCAGACCGTTCAGCACGCGCTGCCAGCAGGGCCAGTTCGCCGGAATTGGTCATGCGGCGGGCAAGGAACCGGTAAATTGGGCGCGCGAGCCGTTTCTGCCCAGCGGATTCCAGCTTGGCAATGGCCTGAACCAATTCAAACTGCGGGAAGCGAGCCCTCGTGGTACGCGTGGGTCGTGCACGGGATACGGAAATCGCATCACGCCCCAGTTTTACTGCCGCCAATTGGCCATAATAGGTGGTGTCATACTGGGCTGCTGCCTGAAAATTGGCTTTGCGCTTGATTGGGTCACGGCTGGCGCGGGCCAACCAATAATAACCGCGTGACCGGCTCAGGGGCGTGCTGGCAACGTCCAGCAGCGTACGGAAATGACGGGCAGCACCGTCTTTGTCTTTCAACCGGCGCAGGGCAATCCATCCTGCATAGAATTCTGCATCAATGCGACGGGTTTTGGACCGCGCCACGTTGCCGGACACCAGTTTGTAAGCCGTTTTCGCATTGCCCGCTTCGAGCAAGTCAGACGCAAGAATGCGTTTTTCCCGGAAGAACTGATCAGCAAAATTTGGATGGATGCGTTTCGGCTTGGCCGAAATGAGGACTTTTGCCGCGGCCCTCAACTTGTCAGCACGACGCAGGTGCAGAGCCTTTGTATAGAGATAATTTGGGTCTGAGCGCTGAGATGCAGGCACCGCTGCGAGATGCTTGGACGCTTTTTTCTGTTTTCTTTCAACCGCTGCACGCGCTTTGACCAGACGGGTGGCTCCAGCCAGGCCGGCGATCCGCTGGGCGGCATTGATGCGGCGCTTGGCCAGCAGATATTCCAGCCGGCTGCGGTGATCGGCTTTGGTCAGAACCGAACCGAATTGTTTCAGGATCCTGTTTTCATCTGCCCGTTCAAGCACGGATCGGTGCCAGATCGGAGCAATGGTCTTGCGGGCGGCTTTTTTCTTGCCGGCGGCCATCTGAGCCTTTGCCAGAGCAATTTTTGCCTGTTGCGATTCTGGCTGCGTTGCCGTGAAGGCAATCCGCAAGGCGCGCTTGTCTTTTGCACTGACCAAAGCCCGTTCAACGCTGATACGCATCGCCTTGGTGCCGGGCCAATGCGACAGGTCATTGGAAATTTTGTGCAGCGTGGTGACGTCGACATTTTTGCCGTTCATGGCAATCGCCCATGCCAGAACCTTGCGTTCCAATGAACCGGACGGCAGAGCGCGTCGATTGGCCAGGGCCTTGGCCATGTCGCCCTTTCGCAACGCTTTCAGACCGGACTTCAATGTGGCGGACGCGGGCGAGGAATCCAGAATCGAATTGCCGTTGCCATTGCCGCTGCGCACAAGACCGGCGGTGCTGGCATATCGGGTGACGCTGCCCGTGGAGCTGACCGAATGTTTGGACGCCGCATAAGCGGTGGTATAGGCACCGGTGGCGGCACCAAATGTCATGGTTACGGTTGCAAACAGAGCGGCGAGAGCTGCCCGGGCTGCAGGCACTGCAGGGCGACGCAGCTTGCGCCAGCTTACAGCGGGCCGATGTGGAACGACACAGGCTGGGCTGGATGAAATGTTTTGCGGAGGAAAAGGGGAAACTGCTGGCTTGGACATGGAACGGCGCACTTACTACTGGATACAGTTAATGAGATGTGAATTCAGCTCGAAACAGATTAGGTCGTGTAGTGTGGAGTAAACAGGTTTCGTTCAGGTTAATAAGAGATTACCGGATACACCGCTAATGTATCATTCGCGCTTGCTCCTTCCAAGTGCCGTCAGTATGTTGCGGACAAGTTTGCACAGCAGTTTGCACATGTGCTCGGACATCAAAAGCGTGTCCAAAATGGAATTCAGGAGAAGTTTTTGTCTAGTCCTTTGTTTAGCCGGTCGAATACGGCCCTAGTCACCCCGATGATGGAAGATGGTTCGCTGGACGAAACGGCTTTTGCCGATTTCGTGAACTGGCAGATTGATCAGGGCACGCACGGTCTGGTTCCGGTTGGCACAACTGGTGAATCGCCCACGCTGAGCCATGACGAGCACAAGCGGGTGGTAGAAATCTGTGTGGAAGTTTCTGCGGGCAGGGTGCCGGTGATGGCTGGTGCCGGATCCAACAACACTGCCGAAAGCATTGAATTTGCTGAACACGCAGAAAAAGTTGGTGCTGACGGTATTCTGGTGGTGACGCCTTATTACAACAAGCCCAATCAAAGGGGCATGGAAGCGCATTTTTCGGCCATTGCCGAAGCGACGAGCCTGCCGATCTTTATCTATAATATCCCCGGTCGCTCGATCATCGACATGACACCGCAGACCATGGGGAAACTGGCGCACCAGTACGAAAATATTGTTGGCGTAAAAGATGCGACCGGAGACGTCACAAGGTGCAGCTGGCAGCGGGCAACCTGCGGCCCGGAATTTATTCAACTGACGGGAGAAGACGCTTCTGCTCTCGGGTTTTGCGCCCATGGTGGTGTGGGTTGTATTTCGGTTACTGCCAATGTTGCTCCGGCCCTGTGCTCACAGTTCCAGCAGGCCATGGCCGACGGAGACATGCAGACCGCGCTGATGCTGCAGGATCGGCTTCTGCCGCTGCATGAAGCCCTGTTTGTTGAACCCAATCCCGGTGGCGCAAAATTTGCTCTGGAACTGCTCGGCAAGATGCGCAATGTCCAGCGCAGCCCTCTGGTTCCGATTGAAGCTTCGACCGAAGCTCAGGTGCGTGATGCCATGGTGCATGCCGGGCTGATCAATTAGAAATCATCTGGCACGATGGCCCCACGCAAAAAGCCCGACGTAGTCGGCAAATCGATCGCTGAGAACCGCAAGGCCCGCTACAATTATGCCATTGAGGATACGTTTGAAGCGGGTCTGATGCTGGTCGGCACAGAGGTGAAATCCCTGCGCAATGGCAAGGCCAATATTGCCGAAAGCTATGCCAGTTATGAGGATGGAGAATTGTGGCTGATCAACAGCCATATACCAGAATATCTGCAGGCCAACCGATTTAATCATGAGCCGCGACGCCGGCGTAAGCTGCTGATGTCGAAACGGGAGATTGCCCGTCTGTCGCAATCTGTGGCGCGAGACGGCATGACACTGGTTCCCCTGAAACTGTATTTCAACGAACGGGGCAAGGCCAAGCTGCAGATTGGTTTGGCCAAGGGTAAGAAAAACCACGATAAGCGAGAGACCGAAAAGAAACGCGATTGGAACCGTGAAAAATCCCGACTTCTGCGTGACCGTGGTTGACGTCGCCCTGGTCGAAGATCGCGATGAGGTAAACTGGCAGACTTTGCACGACCTGCTGCATCGCACCTACGCTTACATGGATGGACGTATTGACCCTCCCAGTTCACTGCACCGGTTGACGGTTGAGGGATTGCAGCAAAAAGCAGCAGATGAAAGCCTGATTGTTGCCCGCGACAAGGGGGCGATTGTCGGATGCATGTTCTGTCGCCGCGAAGGGGACTGGCTCTATGTTGGCAAGGTGGCCGTTGATCTCTCAGCCCAGGGGCAGGGCGTCGGGCGGCAGATGTTTAATCATGCCTTTGACCTTGCCAGGACCTTGGCTTGCAGGGGCCTGGAACTGGAGACCCGGGTTGAGTTGTTGGAAAATCATCGGACTTTTGCCCGGATGGGTTTTGTCAAAGTCGGTGAGGATGCCCATCAAGGTTTTGATCAGCCCACCAGCATCAGGATGCGGGCAACACTTTAATCCGGTCTGCGACCGCTGGGTTGTCGCTGGCTTCAATGCGCCAGAGGCGTGAGGTGGCTTTGGCTCAGTCGAAAGCAGATCAGCGCCTGACAAAATCGCTGAATGAGATACAGGCGACCGGTCTAGTGTGGACTTTGTTGTCGGTGCGTAGCCGGGAACAACTGACTTCGGAATGTGGCCTGTCGCCAGTCAGGAACTAAATTGCCTCAATGATGACGAAGGCCTGAGCAAGCGGATAGTCGTCTGTGATCGTCAGATGAATATGCGCCTGCATACCTTCGGGGACCATGGTCTGCAGCCGCCGCTCGGCTCCTCCGGTCAATGCAAATGTCGGCTTGCCGCTCGGCAGATTGACGACACCCATGTCGCGCCAGAACACGCCGTTTGAAAGCCCTGTGCCCAGCGCTTTGGAACACGCTTCTTTTGCGGCAAATCGTTTGGCATAAGAAGCGGCCCGTTCTCTACGGCGGTCGGATTTTGCCTGCTCGATCGGGGTAAAGACACGGTTGGTGAACCGATCACCAAAGCGATCCAGCGATTTTTGAATTCGGCGGATATCGATTAAATCGCTTCCAAGGCCGATGATCATGTCTGGTTTGCTCCACCGGAAAGATCGATCGATTCGGACATACGCTGTGCGCGCGCGCGAATTTCCGCTGCCTTCGTGATCAGCTTATTGCGCCTGCTTTCCCGGAAAAGGGCGGTGGCTCGACGTGTGACGAAGTAAAGCGGAATAGAAAAAAGGACACCAATAATGGTGCCGCCCACCAGCATTGGGAACAGGATCGGTTCCCATATATTGTGCAGAGCATTCAGCGCTGCAGTTCCGTTAAATTCAAATGCGGCTCCCATGACATTGGTCATGGCCACGGTGATTTCCGGGGGCGGTGCCGTGGTTTCTGCATTGTGCAGCAGGAATTGGCCGGTGTTGTAGGTCGCGGCCCAGATCACCGGAAAGGTCAAAGGGTTGCCGACAAATGTGCCGAGTGCGGATGCCAGCAGATTACCGCGGACAACCCACGCCAGAACAAATGCCAGAATGAAATGCAGACCCATGAACGGTGTAAATGATGTGAAAGCGCCTGCTGCTACGCCGGCAGCAACTGCGTGTGGGGTGGCCGTCAGGCGCAGTATGCGTTTGGTGACGTATTGGCCCGAACGAAGCCAGGAGCGGCGTGGCCACAGCCACACCCGAAAGCTTTCCAGCCAGCCCGGTGGTTTTCGCCTCTTCAACAACATACGCTACACAAACATCCTCACGCGATACCGCCCCGCCAACCTTAATACACCGTCCCAGCGACGCGTCCAGTATTGAAAATACATCAAGTCCCTTAACAGCGGGTTTGTAACATAATTTTGCCTAGTAAAAACTTTCCCACCGGCTCCCTAAAGGTGATGGATCCTTTTGGTTCAGTTCACCCTCTCCACTTCGCTGACGACTGCCAGCGCCCGAATCTCGCGTACCACCCGGTTGAGGTGATTGAGATCCCAAACTTCAACCCCAAAGATCATCTGGGTCAGACCCGGATCCGGTTGCGAAAGCAGGATGTTGGCAATGTTTGAATCTGCCTTTGCCAGTACTTCAGAAATTTCAGCCAGTGTGCCCGGTGCGTTAACGGCCACCACCCGTATTTTTGCAGGAAAACGCTCAGGATTGTCCGGATCGATATCCCAACGCAGATCCAGCCATTGATCGGCGCTTTCTTCAAATTGCTGCAAGGCTTCGGCCTGGATGGGAAAAACCGTCACCCCTTCTCCGGGAGTCAGGATGCCAACAATGCGATCACCGGGAACAGCGCCACCTTCTGGGTCGAGTTTGACCGGCAGGTCGCCTGCAGCACCCCGGATCGGAATGGAATCGGTAAGGTTCTTCGCCGCTTCTGCATATTTTTCACGCCGGCGGCCCGGGATGCGGAACATGATATTGGCCACGCCGGAGAGATTGAACCAGCCTTCACCAGCAGCGCTTTTGCCATGTGAAACCCGTTCGCGCTGGTAGTCGGGATAGACCGCCCGCAACACGTCATCGGGGGTCAGTTCACCTTGACCGACTGCGGCAATGGCATCATTCACCGACGCCCGTGCAAGTTTGACCAGAACCGGTTCAAGTTGTTCGCGGGCGAATTTGCGACCGGCTCGCTTAAAACTGTTGGCGAGAATTTTTTCTCCAAGTCCGGAATACTGCCGCGACTTGGCTTCTTTGGTGGCGCGTCTGATTCCGGCCCGGGCCTTACCGGTAGCCACCACATTTTCCCAGGCGCTTGGAGGTGTTTGTCCCTCGGCACGGATAATGTGCACCTCATCACCATTCTTCAACCGTGAGACAACCGGCGCGGCGCGGCCGTTTATCCGGCACCCGACGCAGGAATTGCCGACATCGGTATGTACCGCATAAGCGAAGTCGATTGCGGTGGCGTCAAAGGGCAGGGCGATCAGGCGACCTTTCGGTGTGAAGCAGAAAACCTGATCCAGAAACAATTCCAGCCGCGCCTGTTCAAATACATCGTCAGGGTGATCCCGGTCCGACATGGTTTCAACCGTGCGGCGCAACCAGGCATAGGCCCGGCTTTCAACGGCCATGGCGGCGGCGCTGTTGACCCCCCCGATGTCACCCTTCAGCGTGGCGATGTCGTCGGGCGCAGTATAAATCCCGTCCTTATAGAGCGAATGCGCGGCAATGCCCTGTTCGGCGATATCGTTCATTTCATGGGTGCGAATCTGCAGTTCCACCCGCTGCCGCGATGGACCAACAACGGTGGTGTGAATCGAGCGATAGTCATTCTGTTTGGGCGTAGAGATATAGTCTTTGAACCGACCCGGCACCGCCCGCCATCGGGTGTGGACCACACCGAGTGCCTGATAGCAGTGCTCAACCCGGTCCACGATCACGCGAAACCCGATAACGTCGGAGAGCTGTTCGAAATTGACGCTGTTGCGCTCCATCTTGCGAAACACGGAATAGGGGCGCTTGTTGCGGCTTTTGACGCTGGCGGTGATGTTGGCCTGGGCGAGGTTATCGACCACGCTGCGTTCGATCTCGGTGATAATGTCACCGGTATCTTTCTGCAATTCGTCGAGTTTGTCATGGACCAGCGAATAGGCGTCGGGATGCAGATTCTGAAACGCCAGTTCTTCCAGTTCTTCGCGCATGCCCTGCATGCCCATACGCCCGGCCAACGGCGCATAAATATCCATGGTTTCCTGAGCAATGCGTTGACGTTTTTCCACCGGAACATGATTCAGCGTGCGCATGTTGTGCAGCCGGTCTGCCAGCTTCACCAACAGCACACGCACGTCATCAGCGATGGCCAACAACAGCCGACGAAGATTTTCACCCTGACGGGTTTTTTTCGATACCAAATCAATGCGCTTTAATTTCGTCAGGCCGTCAACCAGATGGCCGATATTGGCGCCAAACACCGCGTCGATTTCCTTGCGGGTTGCATCGGTGTCTTCAATGGTGTCGTGCAACAGGGCTGCCACCACGCTGTCCTGGTCCAATTTCAGATCGGTAACGATGGCAGCCACTTCCAGTGGGTGGCTGAAATAGGGGTCACCAGATTGGCGCGTTTGATTGCGATGCTTATGCATCGCATAGACATAGGCCCGGTTCAGCAGGTCCTCATCATAATCGGGGTTGTAACTGGCAACCCGTTCCACCAATTCGTTCTGGCGCATCATGCGCGGAGTATTCCTTTGACTCGATACATATTTACAATGGTATCGCTTGACGGTTCCCGCAAGCAAAATGGCAGGGTTTACCGCCAGTTCGGCAACAAAAAACCGGCGCAGAGGCCTGCACCGGTTTTAAATTGGCAAAACTGCGATGGTTTTTACAGATCGTCAGTTTTTTCCGGCGGGACCAGACCCTGGATACCGGCCAGCAATTCTTCTTCCGACAGCGTGTCGAAAGTGATTTGTGGGGGTGTTTCGGGAACGCCGGTCATGTCTTCGCTGGCGGTTTGAACCTCAGCTTCCGGTGCTTCCATCACATCTTCGGGCTCATCCACTTCCACATGTTTTTGCAGAGAATGAATAAGGTCTTCCTTCAGATCGCCTGGAGACAATTGCTCATCGGCGATTTCCCGCAGTGCAACCACTGGGTTTTTGTCGTTGTCACGGTCAACCGAAATCTGCGAACCAGATGAAATCTGGCGCGAGCGGTGACTTGCCAAAAGGACGAGTTCGAAA
>CAJQPW010000044.1 GCA_905480295.1 uncultured Rhizobiaceae group bacterium
TAGGAGGACCCATCATCAATGTCGACCAGATCGGCGGGATCAAAATCCCATAATCCCTGAACGGTCAAACTGGGTTCGACAATCATACCGTCCGATGTCTGATGGCTGTAGGAAACCGTCGGGCCGAAGACGAGACGACCAAGGCTGACCGTCTGAGCTGGAATCGGTTCGTTGGCATTGTTGGTGTAGGCCTGCTGCTGCTCCTCGAAATACAGCGCCCGCACATGGGGTTGAACCGTGAATTCTCCAACCTGGTATCTGCCGGTCAGCTGACCGCGGACCAACCAGCGCTCGGTGTCGAATTCATCCTCGTAGGTGCCATCCGGCTTGATGCTGTTATACGACTGACCCCAGGCGACACGGCCATCAAAGATCACATCATCGTAAAGGCGGGTCACAACATAGGGCCCGGCCATCCAGCCAATGCCGTCAACCGAATAGTTTTCGCTCTTGTTCTTTTCCTCCATCCAGTCGAACTGGGTGAGAAAGCCGAAGGCCGTATGTTCATTGACCAGATAATCAGCACCGACAAACATCAGTCCGAGCGATCCGTCATTGCCGCCGCTGTTGCTGCGCACGAAACTGGTTTTCAGCCAGATATCAAAGCTGGGAAAGCCCGCCTCGTCAGACGGTATAAACGAGGACTGCAATGAGGAAGGCCGGGGTGAAGATCGGGGCGTAGACCGGGCCGACGATGCTGATGTTGCCGGTGTTGCCGGTGGTACCGCCAGATCCCGGTTGCCGCCGGTGGACTGCGTTGCCACAGACTGATCATGGGTCACTCCGGGTGAGATCAAAGACGGGTCCACACCGGGCAGGTTCATCTGATCCCCTTTTGGCGACCCGACAAAGCCTAATGTCGACATTGAGTCATCACCCGGCGAAGGCTGCGGTTGCCGCATCAGACGCAGCAGGCTTGTGGCTGCAGAAACATTCAGCTGCGCGGTTTTGCCGTCAACGGTCAGGGCGAAGGACCCGTCTGCCAGATCACCCTGCCCGCGCGAGGTCAGGCGCCCGGTCAGATCGGGGTCATTGGCGGTCAGCTGATCGGCGCGCCGGCTCATGAAATTCTTGATAATGTTCGACGTTCGCTCCGTATCGGAGGACCCGTCGCTGCTGGTGCCAGAGCTGCCAACCGCTCTGAATATATAATCGCCCTGATCAGCGAAGGCGAATGAAATTTTTATTCCGAATGAAAATGGCCCATCAGATTGCGGTGTGAACGCCGGGCTGAATGTTCTTGATTCACCGCCATTCAGAACAAAAGCGTCCACCACTTTAAGTTCTTTTGGGTCATGTGGGTCTTTTGGGTCTTTGCCCAGGTAAGCAACAGTCGTGTTGATTTTGAAAGTGGATAAAATCTCGGTGATACTCAGAGAATTCGTTCCGGTGTTGGTCACCGTGTATTCCACCTCATATTCCATACCACTTGGATTATAAATGCCAATGTCGTCGTCTACATTATTGTCGATCGGCTTGCTCCCGCGTGTTACTTCGACAGATGCGGGTGCATCAATGAGTTCACCGTAATATTGTACCGTTTCATCACCTTGTAGGGTCTGTTCGCAGTCACCATTATTTTTCACAACATCACAGCCAAGCCACTCATCGTTCGTTGACTTCTTTCTGTACAGCGGCGAAAAATTGAACCCACCCTTCAGTGTTATTGTTTCTCCCGCATCAACCGTTACGGAGCAAATGCTGAGTTCCGCATCGAACTGTCCTTCCAAATACTTAGTGCCATCCGGAAGCGCAACGCCATCCCTGATGGCACACACAATTCTGTTGTCCGGCAATAAAAATGTTATGTATGGGTCGTCGGGCACAGAGAACGACTGTACCATCGCATCAGCATTGCCGGCCCCTTCAATCGTCAACGTATATTGCTCAACGGCGGCGGCGCGGGGAGCGGGCAGGGCGACGGCCAACAGGGCCACAAGCCCAAATATCAAGGTGATTCTTGCAAGAACGAATTTCATGCACCCAAACTCCCCCATAACTATATAATTTTTTGGCATAACTATTTCTTGAGCGCTTCTCTTAAATATATATATTTTTAATACCGCTTATTGATATTCACATACACTGCACAAATATATATGCAAAGACAGGGTTAATATATTGAATGAGATGGCAATTTCTGAAGTCCCAGCTGATTATCCGTTACCGGCACCCGTCACGGGCCAGCACGCCGCTTGATTGGTTCACGATGTCCTGCGGCAGGGCGCGAAAGCACCATCCACAAGCAGCAGGCGGCAGCGGCAGCGGCAAGCGGCAGCGGCAGCGGCAAACAGCGGCATGGCAACAGCAGGCGGCAAGCAGCGGCAGCAAGCGGCGGCAGGCGGCGCGCGTGGGGCTTTGCCCGTGAACCAATGCCGACCGGTCAGTTCAGCGGTATGCGCACCGATACCGCGCCGCCATAGGAATCAACCTTGTCCACGCCGATGCCGTCATAGAAGGCCGACAGGTTGAAATTATATCCGGTTCCCATCGACAGGCGCATGCC
>CAJQPW010000045.1 GCA_905480295.1 uncultured Rhizobiaceae group bacterium
CAAAGGTAACCATCCCGCTGCAATAACGATTTCGTCCTAACTCAAGGATATGCGCCACCGGGCGGTACCCTTCGGCAATGCTGGAAATCCCAATAGCGATGACATACACCCGAGCGCAGATCCTCGACAACGTTGCCTTTCACAAGAGCAAACGGGCAGAGGAACTAGTGCGTGAGCGCGGCGCATGGCTGCTGTTTTTGCCACGCTATGCCATCATCGTTCAGCGCGGCGGTAAGCTGGCGCAGCGATAGGCCAGCATCGATCTTTGCCTGGACAACATCAGCCAGGGCAGCAGCGCGTTCGTCAGCGGCCTTTTTGTTGGCTGGAATCAACAGGGCCAGGAAACATCCAATAGTAAGCAATAAAGTAAGAAAAATATAATAGAAAAATATATTATTATTATTTTTCATACGGTTAATTAGAAAGTTTGGTGGGTCTGGAGGGACTCGAACCCCCAACCAAGCGGTTATGAGCCGCTGGCTCTAACCATTGAGCTACAGACCCGCATCTGGGATGATGCCTCCGTCTGCTACCGCAATTTTGGCTTCTCAACAAGGCATTTCCCGCCAGAGAAAGCGGATTGTCACAATTGTGGCCAACTGCAATTGTAGGCGTCGGTTCACCGGAACAATATGGATACTCCCGATGCGTCAACTGCCTGCTCTTCGAACTTCGACAGCCCGATGTCGCGGCCTCTGTGTGCGCTTACCGTCAGCCCTGTTGCTTACCCTACTCACTGCGGCATCCGTTCCCGCATTGGCTGAGGAAGCAGCACAGCCAACCATTTCCGTATCGGCCACGGGAACGGCTCATGTGGCTCCGGATATGGCGGTGCTGAATCTTGCAGTGCAGCGCGAAGCCAAGACCGCCCGCAAGGCACTGGATGCCAACAACATGGCAATGGCCGAAGTACTGGCCACCATGCGCAAGGCCGGCATCGCTGACCGGGATCTGCAAACGTCAAACTTTAACATTCAGCCACGCTATCACTATCCAAAATCTTCGTCCGGTGGTCAGCGGCCACTCCGCATTGTCGGCTATGTTGTCCATAATGGTCTGACCGTGCGGGTGCGTAAGCTGGTCGAACTGGGCGCAATACTGGACCAGTCTGTCTCACTGGGCGTCAACAGCGGCGGGGCGGTAACGTTCACAACCGACAAACCTGAACCCATCATCGAGCAAGCCCGCAAAAGCGCCGTCGAACGCGCAATCGCCAAGGCCCGAACTCTGACCGCGGCTGCCGGAGTCAAACTCGGTCGTATTTTGGAAATCTCCGAAAGCAGCCGACGCACGCCGCAGCCACGACCAATGGCCCGAATGGAGAGCGCCATGGCGCGGGATCAGGCGGTACCGATTGCAAGTGGTGAAAACAGCTATTCCGTCAGCGTCAACGTCAGATGGGCCCTGATCCAATAAGCTGAAACTCAATACGCATAAGCACAAAAATATGGGGCGCAGGCATTGCCTACGCCCCTGGGGGCCACAAATGCCTGGTCGGGCTTGGGGGTGTAAGGTCCCGACCAGTCAAAAAGTGGTTTAGCGGTTACGGACGAACCGGACCGGGCAAGAACGACGGTTGCCGAAGCCGATGACAACCCGTTCCCCCCATTTGCGGCCAGCGACAACCACTCCACGGTGGCCGACACGGACGATGTGAGCGCGACGGATGCCCCGACGCTTAGCTTTGCGAACCGCTTTGCCGGGGCGGCAGCGGTTGTAGTGACGCGGAGCATCCCAATGGCGGCGTCCATAATGGCGATCACCAAAACCGATGCTAATACCGGGGCCGCTGAAATAAATGCCGCCGCGCACTTCCGCGTTGGCACTGCTGCCCATTGTTGAAAGAGCACCCAGTGATACGGCGCCGGCGATGATGATGGACTTGAGCTTGGACGTGAACATTTGAATTCTCCTTGTCTTTATCGGCTGCAACCGGGTTGGGAGGGGAGCGTTGTGCAGCTGATGGAGAAACAATGTCAAAACCGGCGTGAACGAAATCGGAACAGCCCGTTCATTTCATGTTCAGAAACGAAATTAATCTATAACCTATTGTTTTTGTATATTTAATTCTTCCTAATATCCTGGCATTCGCAAAACTTTGGTTGGCACGGCATCAAAAATTGCATCGGGAACGAAGAAATCTGCGGCCAGAGGCCCCTCCGGATCATGAGCATAACGGGCAAAGTCAGTAACACCGGAATCCCGCAATACCAATTCATCAATGAAAAAATTGCCGGTGCAGGATTTCGAATCGCGGATCAGGATCGAGTGCGCCGCATCAGCCATAATTTCCGGCTTGCGGCTCATTTTGGCCATGGCATCGCCACCCAGCAAGTTGCGCACTGCCGCAGTGTCAATGGCTGTCAGTGGCCACAGGGAGTTGACCGCGATTGCTGATTTGGAAAATTCCTCCGCCATACCCAGCGTACACATGGACATGCCGTATTTTGCCAACGTGTAGGCGACATGATTGCCAAACCACTTTGGCGACATATCCAGGGGTGGAGACAGATTCAGGATATGTGGATTCTGTGCCTGCTTGAGATGTGGCAGGCAGGACTTGGATACAAGAAACGTCCCTCGCGCATTGACCTGATGCATGAGATCAAAGCGTTTCATATCGGTCATGTTCGTCGGCGTGAGTTGGATCGCTGAGGCGTTGTTGATGCAGATGTCTATACCGCCAAAGGTTGCAATGGCCCGGTCGACCGCATCAGCCACCTGTTCTTCTTCCCGAATATCGCACACGACCGGAAGGGCTCTGCCTCCGGCGGTTTCGATTTCCGCAGCAGCGGTGAAAATGGTGCCGGGCAACTTCGGATGAGGATCGGCGGTCTTGGCCGCAATCACGACATTGGCGCCATCTGCTGCGGCCCGAAGCGCTATGGCCAATCCGATGCCACGTGATCCGCCCGACATGAATATCGTTTTGTTCTTCAACGACGCCATTTTGTTTTCCGATCTTAGTTGAACGCGATCGCCTCACCCTATCAATCCAAAGCGTGATCACAAGGTGGTGGCGCTTTCTTCCGCAAGTCTGATCTGAGCGGTTATCTACTGGAGATGCAGCACGATTTCGCGGTGGCGCGGTCTGGTGCGGTGCTCAAACAGATAGATCCCCTGCCAGGTTCCCAGCAACATGCGTCCGCGGTCAATCGGAATAGCTAAGCTGGTTTGGGTCAGGGCTGCCTTAACGTGCGCAGGCATATCGTCTGGCCCTTCGTCAGTGTGCCGCAGCCAGTGCATTGCCGGGTCATCTCCGGCCGGAACAAGACGGGAAAAGAAATCCTGTAGATCGGTTTGGACGTCCGGATCAGCATTTTCCTGGATGATCAGCGAACAGGAGGTATGACGGACAAAGACCGTCAACAGTCCCCTGTCCAGACTGCAGCCGCTGACAAATTGTTCAACTGGTCCGGTGAACTCAGTAAGGCCCGGGCCGTTGGAATGAATAGAAAGGATGGTTTGATGAGCCATGGTCTGGAATAGCCCGCTGCAGACCAATCAACAAGCCTGATGCTGCCCGTCACGATGTCCGATTATGGCGATATCAGCGAAAAATACCGTCGCCTTGTTCGCTGATCACCTGTTTGGCCTTGCGGATACAAGCTTCATTACATTCATCCAGCGATGTGAACAAATCGGCGCGGATAAAGTGATGCGTTTTGGTTTCGCCATCGATATCGCGGGAAATATCGCCTGCCAGACGGTATTGTCCGCCTTCTTTCACGGGCGACGGGGCGATTGTGTAGCCTTCGTGCTCGACAGTTGATGCCGCGGCGGCTGCACCATCATTGTCGTTGCTGCCACCGCCTCCAAAAAGTTTTTTGAAAAAAGACATGACGGGCCTAACTGTCCAGAAAGCTGCGCAATTTGCGCGAACGGCTTGGATGTTTGAGTTTGCGCAATGCCTTGGCCTCAATTTGCCGGATCCGTTCGCGTGTTACGCTGAACTGTTGACCAACTTCTTCCAACGTGTGGTCGGTGTTCATACCGATACCGAACCGCATGCGGAGCACGCGTTCTTCGCGGGGCGTAAGGCTGGCCAGGACGCGGGTCGTGGTTTCGCGCAGGTTGGACTGTATAGCAGCATCGATCGGCAAAATAGCGTTTTTGTCTTCGATGAAATCGCCCAGATGTGAATCTTCTTCATCACCAATCGGTGTTTCCAGCGAAATCGGTTCCTTGGCGATTTTCAAAACCTTGCGCACTTTTTCCAGCGGCATGGCTAGTTTTTCAGACAGTTCTTCCGGTGTCGGTTCACGACCAATCTCATGAAGCATCTGACGGCTGGTGCGAACAATCTTGTTGATCGTTTCAATCATATGCACCGGAATACGAATAGTCCGGGCCTGGTCAGCGATTGACCGGGTGATGGCCTGTCGAATCCACCACGTAGCATAAGTGGAGAATTTGTAACCGCGGCGGTATTCAAACTTATCAACCGCCTTCATCAGGCCAATGTTGCCCTCCTGAATCAAATCCAGGAATTGCAGACCGCGATTGGTATATTTTTTGGCAATCGAAATCACCAGACGCAAATTTGCTTCGACCATTTCTTTTTTGGCAATGCGGCTTTCGCGCTCACCCTTTTGCACCTGATGCACGATGCGGCGGAACTCGGAAGTTTCCAATCCGGTTTCATGACTCAACATCTGGATGTCAGCCCGCAATTCCTTGATTTCGGCCTTTTCACCCTGAACGAATTCTTTCCAACCCTTAGCACCAAGATTGGCTATCCGGCGAACCCAGTTTGGATCGAGTTCAGCCCCGCGATACTCTTCTAGGAAGTTTTCGCGCACGACACCGTATTTCTCAGCCAGCCGCATCAGGCGACCTTCTGACGATACCAGTCGCTTATTGATGTCATAAAGCTGCTCAACGAGCGCTTCGATACGATTGTTGTTGAGCATCAGGGATTTGACGCTCTCAACGATCTCTTCTTTCAACTGTTTCAGGCGACGGTCCTGGCTCGGCGAAAGTTTATCGTTGAGCATGCGCTTTTCAACGTACTGATCCTGCAGTCGGCGCAGTTTCTTATAATTGCTGGCAATGGCGTCAAAAATTTCAAGAACCTTGGGCTTCAGTTCCGCTTCCATGGCGGCAAGAGACAAAGCAGCTTCGTCGTCTTCATCATCATCGTCATCACTGTCAGATGTGTCTTCACCAGAATCAGCACCAGCCTCCGGATTTTTTAAAGCTTCAACCGCTTCATCAGGATCGCGGCCTTCGGCAAGCGCCTTCTTGCGGGCCAGAGCCTCTGGAGAGTGTTCACCACCAGAGCCCTGACGCACCGCCTCTGCAACCGATGCCGGCGCATTGGGGTTTACCGGAACATTTTGTTTTGCATCCGGACCGGCATAGGTTGCCTCAAGGTCAATAATGTCGCGCAGCAGAATATTTTCTTCCAGCAATTCATCACGCCAGATGATGATGGCCTGGAAGGTCAGCGGGCTTTCGCACAAACCCGCTATCATCGTCTCACGTCCGGCCTCAATGCGCTTGGCGATGGCAATTTCGCCCTCGCGGGAGAGCAGTTCAACCGATCCCATTTCGCGCAGATACATCCGCACAGGGTCATCGGTACGATCCGTTGGTTCCTTTTTGGCAACGGTGGCAACGGCTTTCTTACCGGCTTCAACAATCTCGGTTGAAACCTCTTCGGCTGGCTCTTCCGTTTCTTCTTCTTCGACCACGTTGATGCCCATTTCTGAAAGCATCGACATTGTGTCTTCAATCTGGTCCGGACTTACTTCCTCGGACGGCATGACCGCGTTGAGTTCGTCAACAGTGACATACCCACGCTTTTTGGCGGCTTTGATCATTTTCTTGACAGAATCATTGTTCAAATCAAGCAGCGGACGGTCTGATGTATTCTCGGCGGTTTCAGCAGGCGCTTTTTTTGCGGTTGCAGCTTTTGCCATAGGGGATCTCTCTTAACCAGTTTGACCCGATTACAATTCGGGCCATGAATGTGAGCAGTCCGATTGCAAGAAAAATGAAAAAAACATTTTTCAATCGCTGATTCGGCCAGCAAAGATGTCGCGCGGATAAATACCCGCACGTTGTTAATTCCTGATTAACCCTGTCGGACTTCTTCAGTCATATCGCGGCCCGTGGCCCGATCAGATGACAGGTGTTAACTGGCTTATGGCGCGAAAGCCTGCGAGTCGCAAGCTGCTTTTTACGCTACCTCCCCTAAATTAGGCCAATTTTTCGACATTTCCAGTGCGAAACCGGTCAAAAATTGCGGGCGGTGCGACCGGATGGCAATCCAAATCCTTCGATCAGCGCCTCTGTCCCCTGCTCTCTTTCCAACTCCTGTTTGAGCACGACCAACCGATCAAAACTGGCTTCATCACCGTGCTGCTCAAACTGTCGCTCTGCGACCCGAAGTTCATTGCTGAGATTTCGAGCCCGGTCATGCAGTGCAAGGGCCTGTAACCAGCCGTCGAGCGCATCTTCAAAAGCGGCCTCGGCCAGAACCTGCCAAACGCGGTTGTTGCGAATTTGGGAATCCAGCAGTTTCAGCTCTCCGGCAAATCCCTGATTCTCAATACCTTTCTTTACGGCATCGGGAGTGGGTTGATCATCAGTTTCACCAGCATCTGCAAACACATTCAGTAGCGCATTGTGAACCTGTTTCAGCACCGGATGGTCAATTTTCAATCCTGCCAGTTCATCGAAACGCGCCAGACCGATTGTCGGATGATTGATAACGGTTACCAGCAACGCAGTTTCGCGCAGAGGAGGAATGCCTGGCCCGACCTTGACCAGAGATGAATTCATCAGACTTTCCGACACTGAAAAACGCTTGCTGGACAGGCCTCTGCGGTTTTGTCCGTCAGACTGCTTTCCATAACGCGCATTGGGTTGTTCAACGGCACCAAAGAAGCTGCTCAACCGGTCTCGCATATCCTGTTGGTAATGGCGTTTGACGCTTTCATCGCCAATCTGGCTGACAACGCCAAAGAGCGTCCGTTCCAAATCCGCGCGTTTTTCTGGTGTATCGAACACTCCACCCTGAGTTTCACGGCTCCACAACATATCCGCCAGAGGTCGCGACGTCTCCAGCACCTGCTGAAATGCCTCCGGTCCGGCGCGACCAATCAGATCATCGGGATCTTCTCCCTCAGGCAACAGGGCAAACCGAAGCGAACGCCCGGGCTTCAGGTGCGCCAGAGCCGTGTCGACGCTGCGGAAAGCGGCTCTCAACCCGGCATCATCACCATCGAAACATAGTACCGGTTCGCCACCGACCCGCCAGGCAAGTTCGACCTGCTGTTCTGTCAATGCGGTACCAAGCGGAGCCACCGCTGTTTCAAACCCAGCCGCGTGAAGGGCAATGACATCCATATACCCTTCACAGACGATCAGATTGCCACCCCGTTCAACGGCCTTACGGGCCTTTGCATAATTGTACAAAACCCGGGATTTCGAGAATAGCTCCGTTTCCGGGGAGTTGAGATATTTTGCGGGTACGTCGGCTGAAAGCGCTCGGCCACCAAATGCGATAGGTCGGGAGCGGGCATCCAGGATTGGAAACATGATCCGATCACGAAAACGGTCATAGGACACCGCAATTTCGGGGCCGTAGACAACCAGTCCGCAGGCCTCAATTTTTTCCCGTTCAATGTCTTTGGAGGCCAGAAATTCTTTCAATGCACTGCGGCTCGCCGGGGCATATCCCAGACCAAACTGATTTTGAACGTCGGGGGACAATCGTCTGTCGCGCAAATAAGCGCGGGCGTGGGCACCGTCGGCCGTCTGCAACTGGTCGCGGAAAAACTGAACAGCCAGTTGCATCACATCATACAATGATGCCTTCTTCTTTTCGCGTGCCGCAGCCTGAGGATCGATGGCCGGCATGGCCACACCTGCCTCATCAGCCAGGCGCTCTACAGCTTCGGGAAAACTTATACCGTCAAGTTCCGTCAGAAACCGGAAGTGGTCGCCTGATACGCCACAGCCAAAACAATGGTAGCGCCCTTTTTGATTTTCACAGTGAAAAGACGGGGATTTTTCCCCGTGAAAAGGACAACAGGCCCAAAAGTCACCCTTGGATTGATTTGATTTCTTGCGGTCAAACGTCACCCGGCGACCGATAATATCCGCAATCGGGATTCGGTCGCGTATTTCATCGAGAAAGGAAGGCGTAAAACGCATTTAGGTGCTCCGGTGTCTCATCAGATATAGACAGCCCTCAAGGTTGATGCGAGTCGGATCATGAGTGGTGCCCGCTTTTCACAGGCCACAACAGCTAAGCCGTGACGGAAAAACCAAATGGAACATAGGCCATCAGGGCTGCAGATTCGGCACCAAACGGTACGCAACAGCACTTATCAGCGACGGTTCAAACAAAAACAGGTGAGTTCCCCCACCTGTTGATCATCTCACACGAACTATCAGGCTTTATCCCAGCAGTTCTTTGACCACTTTGCTTGCCTGCCCGACATCAAGTTTACCAGGGTAGCGCTGTTTTATGGCATTCATGCACTTTCCCATGTCCCGCAGACCTTCACCACCAACTTCAGTAACAATCTGGGTGCAGGCAGAACGGACTTCGTCAGCATTCATCTGTTTGGGCAGATATTCACGAATGATTTCCATCTCTTCGCGTTCCTGCGCAGCCAATTCCAAGCGATTGCCCTCTTCGTAGATTCGGGCCGATTCTTCACGTTGTTTGATCATCTTTGACAAGATGGCGAGAATATCTTCATCCGAAACACGCTCGTTACCAGTGCTGCGGGCACTGATATCGCGGTCCTTGATTGCAGCATTAATCAGCCGAAGCGTTGAGAGCTTCCGCTTCTCCCCGCTTTTCATGGCTGCCTTCATACCGTCCACCAGACGTGTACGCATTATATTTCTCCTACGGTCGCTGCCGCCCAAATAAAAATCAACCGTTTCGGTCGCCCACATTATCAAGGCGGCTTTCAACATGCAATTTATCAGTGGGGCTTGGTTCCCGGAAAATGGGTGCTATATAGCCGCAGATCAAGATTAATTGTCCACAGCCTGTGCAAAGCTGCCATGCAGCTGCAACAAGGCGGCAAGATTTCTGGTCGAATTTTAAATTCCAATCGGATGTGAAATATGAGCGAAAACCAGCCAGCCCCCTGGACACAATCCAGACCCACCGCTGTTTTGGTACTGGCAGATGGGACCGTAATCGAAGGAACCGGTGCCGGGGCCACAGGTGCGGTTGAAGCGGAAGTCTGTTTCAACACCGCCATAACCGGCTACCAGGAAATCCTGACCGACCCCTCCTATGCGGGACAGGTGGTGACCTTCACCTTTCCCCATATCGGAAATGTGGGGGCCAATTTCGAGGATGTTGAAACACTGGATATGGACCAGCCAGCCGGAGTAGCCGGTGCGATATTCAAAATGCCGATCACCAATCCGTCGAACTATCGTTCAGATGGACATTTTGACGCCTGGTTAAAAGCCCGCAACATTATTGCGCTTTGTAACATCGATACGCGGGCACTGACCGCTCATATCCGGGAAAGCGGGCTTGCCAATGCCGTGATCGCTCACGATCCGTCTGGAGAGTTTGATATACCAGCGCTGAAGGCGCGCGCTGCTGCATGGGCCGGGCTGGAAGGCATGGATCTAGCTCCTGCGGTTACCTCTAAACAGTCCAGTCAGTGGAACGAAAACCCGTGGATATGGAACCAGGGCTACGCAAACTCCGACACCAACGCGTATCACATTGTAGCAATGGACTTTGGGGTAAAACGCAACATTCTGCGTTTGTTTGCTGGCCTCGACTGCAAAGTAAGTGTTGTCCCTGCAACGGCCAATGAAGAAGAAATCCTGGCGATGAATCCAGATGGTATTTTCCTGTCAAACGGACCCGGTGATCCCGCGGCGACCGGCGAATATTCGGTGCCTGAAATTAAGAAACTGATTGCATCGGGTCTACCGATATTTGGTATTTGCCTTGGCCACCAGATGTTGGCCTTGGCATTGGGTGCGAAAACCACAAAAATGCACCAGGGTCACCACGGCGCCAACCACCCGGTAAAGGATCACACCACCGGGAAAGTGGAAATCGTTTCAATGAATCATGGCTTTGCTGTGGATGGGGAAAGCTTGCCCGACGGTGTTGAAGAGACTCATGTCAGCCTGTTCGACGGCACCAATTGCGGTCTGCGTGTCGAAGGCAAACCGGTATTCAGTGTGCAGCACCATCCGGAGGCAAGCCCCGGACCGCAGGACAGCCACTATCTGTTCCGGCGGTTCCTGAACCTGATCAAACAGGCCAAGGGCGAAGCATTGGTAGAAGAGCGGGCCTAGTATCCCTCAAACACTTTGGTGTCGCATTCCTTGACCTTGCCGGTTTCAAAACCGCGAAAGAACCACGCTTTGCGCTGTTCTGATGTGCCGTGATTGAAACTCTCGGGCACAACATAACCTTGGGTGCGCTTTTGAATGGCATCGTCACCGATCTGCGTCGCTGCATTCAACGCTTCTTCCAGATCACCGCGTTCCAGCAATCCCTTTTGATCTGTGAAGTGCGCCCAAACACCGGCGAAACAATTGGCCTGCAACTCGACCCGGATCGACATCTGGTTGGATTCGGCTTTGCTCATTGACCGGCGCAGCTGATTGAATTTTGGCAGTACACCAATCACGTTTTGCACGTGATGACCAACTTCATGGGCAATCACATAGGCTTTGGCAAAATCGCCACTGGCGTCAAATTGACGCTCCAGGGTCTGGAAAAAATCTGTGTCGAGATAGACTTTGCTATCGCCGGGGCAATAAAATGGACCCGTTGCCGAGCTGGCCTGACCACAGGCAGAGCGAATCTGGCGTGAAAACATAACAAGCTTCGGTTCCGGATAACGACGACCATCTTGCTGGAAAATTCCGTTCCAGACATTCTCCGTCTCCGCCAGTACCACGCCAACAAACTGTTTAATCTCGTCGTTACTGGAAACTTTGCCATTGCGTTGGCCGGACTTTGGCAGCGGTTGAGGCATCGGCGTGGTGCGTGTCGTGCGTTCGGTCTGTTGTGGTACCAGACTGCCACCACCGCCACCGGTCAACATATCGAGGGGATTGATCCCACACGATTTGAGCACAAAAAACGCCACAACGATGAGGATAATCGTGCCAAAACCACCTCCCGACGCCCGTCGGATTGGTCCACGCCCGCCACTGCTGCTACCGCCTCTGCGGCCTCTGCCCAGTCCACCTGGAATTCGGAATCCGCCACCACCGGCATTCTCATCACCGTCACGCACATCTTCGATATTTGAACTTTCACGACGACCGCGCCACCGCATGGCAATTCCTCTCAGTTGAAAAGATGAAAAACGAACCCAACAATCACTGCAATCTTAGGCCTCGTGGCAAGTCCGTGCAAGGCATCCGGGCCGCTATTGCAAGTGGATTGCCGACAAATCCCAGACATTGACCAAGCATTGAAATCAGCATGGAGGGACAATTTTGTCGAAAGTGTGCCGGTGATCGTCTTGACGATGACGAAAGCTAAAAACGGCCCGGGAAGGCAGCAAGCAAATGTCTGTTGAAATCATCCACGAAAATGCGTGTTTACGGGGTTCCACGGCACGCGCCCTTACCCTATAGAGACGCCTTAGCCACGACATTTTGCTTTGCGCCCCGGACGGCCAGTGCCGGAAGGTATCAGCTTGGGGAACAGAGCAGGTCAGACATACGCCCCGAGCCAGCTAAGGCCTGATACATGCCTAAAAGAAACGATATTGACGCCATTCTAATCATCGGAGCGGGGCCAATTGTCATTGGTCAGGCTTGCGAGTTTGACTATTCGGGAACACAGGCCTGCAAAGCCCTGCGCGCGGAAGGCTACCGCATTGTTCTGGTCAACTCGAATCCGGCAACAATTATGACCGATCCGGAACTGGCCGATGCCACTTATATCGAACCCATCACGCCGGAAATCGTCGCCAAGATTATCGAAAAAGAACGGTTGGACCACCCCGACGAAAATCTTGTTTTGCTTCCAACCATGGGTGGGCAGACCGCTTTGAACACAGCGCTGTCGCTGGAACGGATGGGCGTACTAGAGCAACATGGTGTCGAGATGATCGGTGCCGATGCCAAGGCAATCGACAAGGCCGAAGACCGCGACCTGTTCCGCACCGCCATGGACAAGATCGGCCTGGCTACTCCGGCCTCTGCTTTCGTCAACACATCTGATTTGAAGAAGCAATTTGCTGAAGAAGAAAAAGCCCACTTTGCGGCTGGCGGAAACCGCGATCAGCGGCAAAAAGACTGGGATGCCGGTGAGCAATTCCGTCGTGAGAGACACCGACTGACTGCACAGATGCAGGCCCTTGACGCGTTTGAAACGACTGGATTGCCCGCAATCATTCGCCCTTCTTTCACGATGGGCGGTCAGGGCGGCGGCATCGCCTATACATTGGACGAATTGTACGAAATCGTTCTGTCCGGTGTCGAGGCTTCTCCAACCAACGAAGTCCTGGTTGAAGAATCCGTTCTCGGCTGGAAAGAATTTGAAATGGAAGTCGTGCGCGACCGTGCCGACAATTGCATCATTGTCTGTTCGATCGAAAATGTAGACCCAATGGGTGTGCATACAGGTGATTCAATCACCGTGGCACCGGCGCTCACATTGACCGACAAAGAATACCAGGTCATGCGCAACGCCAGCATCGATGTGCTGCGTGAAATCGGTGTGGAAACAGGCGGTTCGAATGTTCAATTTGCCGTCAATCCGGAAGACGGCCGGCTTGTTGTCATCGAGATGAACCCAAGAGTGTCACGGTCTTCCGCGCTGGCATCCAAGGCCACCGGCTTTCCAATCGCCAAAGTCGCTGCACGCCTGGCAGTGGGTTACACGCTGGATGAATTGGAAAATGATATCACCGGCGGTGCAACCCCAGCGTCGTTCGAACCAAGCATCGACTACGTCGTTACCAAAATCCCACGCTTTGCCTTTGAGAAATTTGGCGCCGCATCAGACACATTGACCACCTCGATGAAATCAGTTGGCGAAGTGATGGCGATCGGCCGGACGTTTGCTGAAAGTTTCCAAAAAGCCCTGCGCGGCCTCGAAACCGGGCTCAGCGGCCTTGACGAGATCTGGATCGATGGTTTCGATAAAAAGGCAGACAGCGAAGAAGGCCTGAAAGAAAATCGCAATGCCATTCGTGCGGCACTTGGCACACCAAAACCCGATCGGCTGTTGAAAGTTGCCCAGGCCATGCGCGTGGGAACCAGCCTTGAAGAAATTCACAACTATTGCCGCATTGATCCATGGTTTCTGGAACAAATGCAGTCGATCATCGACATGGAAAAACGGGTGCTGGCCCATGGATTGCCGGACGATGCCGACAATATGCGGGCACTGAAGGCCATGGGCTTTTCAGACGGACGTTTGGCAAAACTCGCCGGATGTCATGAGAAAGATGTTTCCGCTCGGCGTAGCGACTTGAAAATCCACCCCGTATTTAAACGAATCGATACCTGCGCAGCGGAATTTGCCTCGCCAACCGCCTATATGTACTCCAGCTATGAGACCCCGTTTGCTGGCGCTCTGCGTTCCGAAGCGGGCATATCCGATGCACGCAAGGTGATGATCCTCGGCGGAGGGCCAAACCGGATCGGTCAGGGCATTGAATTTGACTATTGCTGTTGTCACGCGGCCTTTGCTTTGGCCGACGCTGGCTATGAATCAATCATGGTCAATTGCAACCCGGAAACCGTCTCAACCGACTACGACACATCGGATCGGCTCTATTTTGAACCGCTGACAGCTGAGGATGTGTTGGAAATTATCCGGGCCGAGCAGGCGCGCGGTGAGTTTTTGGGCGTCATTGTCCAATTTGGTGGCCAGACGCCGCTCGGCCTTGCCAACCGCCTTGAAGAAGCAGGTGTTCCCATTCTCGGCACAGCTCCTGACAAAATCGACCTGGCCGAGGATCGTGACCGCTTCCAGAACTTCCTCAACGAGCTGGAACTGAAACAACCGGTAAACGGTATTGCCCGCACGGTTGAACAAGCCCGCGAGATTGTCGCTGAAGTTGGATATCCGGTGGTTATACGGCCATCCTACGTTCTTGGTGGCCGGGCAATGGAGATTGTCCGCGATGACGCACAGTTTGAACGCTATATCAACGAGGCGGTTGTTGTTTCCGGGGATACACCCGTCCTGATAGACAGCTATTTGACCAATGCGATCGAAGTGGATGTTGATTGCCTGTGCGACGGTAAAGACACTTATGTTTGTGGCATTATGGAGCACATCGAAGAGGCTGGCATTCATTCCGGTGACTCGGCCTGCTCGCTGCCTACTCACTCCCTTGATCGAGAAACGCTTGACGAACTAGAACGCCAGACTGCTGCCATGGCGCTGGCGCTTGGCGTTGTTGGATTGATGAATGTGCAATACGCAATCAAGGACGGAACGATTTACGTGTTGGAAGTCAATCCACGCGCGTCGAGGACTGTCCCGTTTGTGGCCAAGACGATTGGCGTTCCCATAGCCCGTGTTGCCGCAAGACTGATGGCCGGAGAAGCATTGAATTCGGTGCTGGATAACCGCCCGGACAGCCGTGCACTTGAACATGTTGCGGTGAAGGAAGCGGTATTTCCGTTTGCCCGTTTCCCAGGCGTCGACACATTGTTGGGCCCGGAAATGCGCTCGACAGGTGAAGTCATGGGTCTCGACCGGGACTATGCAATGGCCTTTGCCAAGGCCCAGCTCGGCGCGTCGAACGACCTGCCACGGGAAGGAACCGTGTTTATCTCTGTGAAAGGCGACGACAAGCAACGCATTGTGGAAACCGCCCGCAAGCTGCAGGGGCTTGGGTTTTCCATCCTGGCCACCGGTGGCACCCAGAGACATTTGAAGGACAACGGCGTGGAATGCGAACGGGTCAATAAAGTTCTGGAAGGGCGTCCCCACATTGAAGATGCCATTCGAAACCGGCAGGTGGACCTGATTTTCAACACAACCGAAGGACAAAAGGCGCTCACGGATTCGCGCTCTTTGCGACAGGCTGCCCTGCTGAACAAAGTACCGTATTACACGACCATCGCAGGCAGCATTGCTGCCGCCGATGCCATTGAGGCGATGGTTGCAGGCGATATTACGGTGAGCCCGCTACAGGATTATTTTAACTCCTGAGCGGGTGGACAACGTTGTTTTGTCATAGGTAGCCCGTATTTACTGGGTACCAAAGATCTCAGATAATTTCGCGCAAAGCAGCGTTAAAGGCGTCTGGCTGGGTCAGAAACGGGGCATGACCGGCGTGTTCAATCCACGTGACCCCAGCACGGCAGCCAGGAATGGTTTGTGCCATCATTTCACTTGCTGCGGGAAAGCAAATTGCATCGTTGCGACCGCATATGATGGAGGTCGGGGCGTTGATTTGCGACAGTTCGGCCAGTTGGTTTCGCGCTCCTGCGGTGCCAAAAGCCGTCATAGCCACCCCTACATCGGTCGCTGCGGCAATCGCTGTTAATTGTTCTGCCACCTGAACATTCTCTGGGGCAATCATGGTGCAAAATGCACCGCATCCTGCCGCAAAATCTTGCGTCAGCAACCCACCCAGCTGCTGTGCCGCTTCACCCGGAAGCGCATGAGCGAAGGCATCATCTGCAATTAATTGGGGTGTCGTGTCGACAAAGACAAACTGCCTGAACTGCGATCCGTTCTGCGCGGCAACGATCTGACCAATCGCCCCGCCCATCGACCAGCCAATAAAACTGACATCCCTTAAACCAAGCGCGTCAACAATTGCGATCAGATCATCACGATGCTCTTCAAAGGTTGTTTCCGGATTTGTCGTTGTTGAAGCGCCAAAGCCTCGCAAATCAACAGCCACCACACGGTGTGTGTCAGCAAATTCCGTCACCTGATTTTTCCAAACCGCATGGCTCATCATGATTCCATGAACCATCAGCAAAGCGGGTTTATCACCGCCTGTATCGGTGAAGAAGATTTCATTTTCGCCAATTTTCATATCAGTTCTCTCCCGTCAAACATGTGAAGTCGGGCAGAGATTAGAAACCAACCTGGACTGAAGATAGAACAAAATCCGCATTCACTTGTGGCTGCGGAAATGATGGGGTGTCACCCCGGTGGACCGGGTAAACTGTCGCGTGAAATGACTTTGATCTGCGAATCCCAGGTCAACGGACATTTGTGCAAGTGGTTCTCGGTGATAGGCAAGAAGTCTGTCTTTCGCCTCGTTCACACGTCGCGCCAACAAGTACTGATGAGGACTGGTGCCGTATTCAGCTTTAAAGGCACGCAGGAGCTGGCTTTGACTGAGGTCACACAAATGAGCAAGTTCTGACAGATGAATGGTCCGAGCATATTCGGATTCAATCAGATCACGAGCCAGTGCGACTTTGCAGGATTGACAGTTGAGCGATGGCTTTGCCGCACTAAATTGGGCAACCATCGCGGAACAAACCATTTCCATCATTGTTTCAGCAAACAACACTCCCGAGCTGCCATCACATTCAAGCTCAATCCGCAGACGTGCGGCAATATTCTGCAATTGGGGTGATGTCACTTGAAAATCATCCCGTAATTCCATGCCGGAACTCGCAGTAATTTCGTCAAAACACTCGGCGTGTACGAGTATATGCAGGGCGGACGGGCCTCCGCATCCAAACGTCCAGTGATTGTCAGCACCGGCCGGAATGAAACTGAGTTGCCTCGTTTGCAACCGTGTTGTGGTTCTGTGTCCGGCGCAATCATGAGTGAAATCGCCTTCAAGCGCTTTGTAGTGATAGACCAACAGATGATGATCCATCGCGGGTGACGCAAAATCGCTTTCCGGCAGGTCGCGATAGTCTTCGACGCGAAAGCCGCACCAGCCAAAATGGTCGGAATGTTTTGAGCAGGTGACGGGAACCGATTGCAGCCGTTGGCTCGGTGTCACGAGTTCGGTCTGTGTCTTTTTCGGATGCATCGTGCAATCCAAAAAAGCACACGGCGAACAGAGCGGCAAGAGTCAGCAGTTGGTCACGACGAAGCTGCACTTTTTTCAGATTCGGCAATTACCGAAGAAGCAGCAATCCTGGAACAGGTATGGTTCATCCAATAGAATCGTGCACCGCATGACTGTCCTCAGGCGCCTGATCGCGCTCATTCATCCCATAGTCCCGCAACACACTTGCAACCCGAAGGCGATAATTAGCAAAAAGCGATGCCCTTCCCTTGGCCTGTGCCCGGCGGTGTTCCATCAAACTCCGCCAATCGGCAACGGCCTGTTCGTCTCGAAAAAAAGACAGCGACAGCATCTTTGTTGAATCTGTCAGACTCTGAAAACGCTCCACGGATACAAAGCCATCCACCTGCTCCAACAAAGGACGCAACTCGCTCGCCAGTTCAAGATAGTCCGGTTTGCACCCTTCTGCAGGCGTGACCTCAAAAATAACTGCAATCATTGACACCCTTTCCGCGGCGATAGCTTTGCCCTTCGGCTACCGGTCGAGCCTGCCACAGCGTGAACGCTTTCGCGACAAATAATCATGTCGCTGATGCAGGAAGTTTGCTACGGTCGCCGCTTCTTTCAACATCTGCCGGATTCTCATCTTGTCACCTGCCCCCACTGTTGCGCAGATTTTGTCGGCCCGTAAGCAACTCGCCGGTCGCATTGTCAGCACCCCCACACTGACATTGAATTCTGATCGATTGACTCCGTTATTGCCGGACGGGTCGGTAGTTCACATGAAGATGGAACTGTTTCAACAGGCCGGATCGTTCAAGTCGCGCGGCGTGCTCTTAGCGATTGATGCTCTCGATCAGCCGCAGAGAGACGCCGGCGTAACCGCGGTTTCTGCTGGCAATCATGCTCTGGCTGTTTCCTGGGGTGCGAAAATGGCCGGACTTTCTGCGAAGGTGGTGATGCCGGATACTGCCGACAAGATACGGGTCAACGGGTGCCGCGACCTCGGAGCAGAAGTCATCCTGTGCCCCTATGTTGGTGACGCTTTTGCCGAGGCAGAGCGCCTTGTAAATGAAGAAGGGCGCACAATGTTACACCCTTTTGAAAGCCCTTACATGACACTTGGTGCCGCCACCTGCGGTCACGAATTCATCACCAGTCAGCCAGACATGGAAGTGGCGGTGATCCCGGTCGGCGGTGGCGGGCTGATTTCCGGTATGGCGAGCGCGATCAGACAAGTCAAGCCGGACTGCGAGGTCATTGGCATCGAGCCATTTGGTGCGGACAGCATGTGGAAAAGTTTCCAAGAAGGGGAGGCTGTCCATCTGGATAAGGTCGATACAATTGCCGATTCGTTGGGCGCACCCATGGCCAGGCCAGACAGTTTTGCCATTACGCGGAACTATGTCAGCGAAATCGTGAGGTTGGACGATGCGGCGCTCTGCGAAGCCATGCGCTGGCTGTTTGATGGACTTAAGATCATTGCCGAACCCGCCTGTGCAGCAACCACAGCAGCGATAGCCGGTCCGCTAAAACAACGACTGGCGGGGAAACGGGTTGGAATTTTAGCCTGTGGCTCGAACATCAGCCTTCAGAAGTTCGGCCGCCTGACCGCCATATAAATGCCGCTTGACGCCCGGATTCGCTGCCCCATATACTGTGTGTCGCAATTGGCAGACTGTTTCCGCAAGTGTCGGCCACGATAAAACCGAAAAACACAGCCATTGGTCCTGTGGTTCACGCCGCACCAGATTGTTAGTGTAAAAGCAAGGAGGAGCCAAAAAATGGAAAAGGTTCCCATGACCCAGCCTGGATTTGAAGCGCTGGAATTAGAATTGAAACGTCGCCAGTCCGAAGACCGTCACCGTATTGTCAACGCCATATCAGAGGCACGCGAGCACGGGGATCTGTCGGAAAATGCAGAATACCATGCTGCAAAGGAGCAGCAGAGCCACAATGAAGGCCGGATCATGGAACTAGAAGACGTGATTGCCCGTGCCGAAGTGATCGATATCTCAAAGATGACCGGTGATACGGTGAAATTCGGTGCCACCGTACAATTGGTGGATGAAGAAACCGATGAGGAGAAACTGTACCAGATCGTTGGTGATCAGGAAGCAGACGTAGCCTCTGGGAAAATTTCCATCTCGTCCCCTATCGCCCGTGCTCTGATCAGCAAGGAAGAAGGCGACAGCGTTGAAGTTGCGGCCCCGGGTGGTTCGCGCACCTATGAGATATTGAACGTCAAATACGGATAAAAGGCGCTGATAAACAATCGATGCGTGACGGCAAGCCACACATTCTGATCCTGACAGACGGAAAGATGGGTGATCTTGTTCAATGTCGCGGCATTGCTGCGGCTCTGACAGCTCCGGATCTCATCAAGGAAGAAGTGCTGTCGCCGGGGTGGCTAACGGCACTCCCTCTCCCCAACATGCCAATTTCCGCAGTTGACCGACAATTGGGCATATTCAGCCTTGGTGTCGATATTGTGATCGCATCGGGTCGACGCATGCTGCCCTATCTGCGCGCGTTTAAGAACTTGGTTTCTCCAAGCCCAATGACCGTTTTTCTGAAGGACCCCAAATTCAACCACCGCGACATCGATCTTATTTGGGCACCAAGCCATGACAATTTGCGGGGAGAGAATGTCATATCGACCCTCACTTCTCCTCACACGTTGACCGCAGAAATGCTGGCCGATGAAAGCAAATCGACACCATCCAAATTTGCAAGCCTGCCCAAACCTCGTACGGGCATCATCCTGGGCGGGAATTCCAAAGCCGTGCAATGGAATCAAGATACATCGAAGCGGTTTGCCAATTGCGTGGCTAAGTTACCGCCGGACTCAGGTTTGATCATCACCGCATCGCGCCGCACACCTGACATACTCAAATCAACTGTCAGGCTAACCCTGGATGGGCGTCAATCCGAATTTCTGGATGCCGCCAGTGACATTTCCTTTTTCGACATTCTTGCTGCATGCGATCGACTGGTACTTACTGGCGACAGCCACAACATGATGTCAGAAGCCCTGGCAACGGGTGCGCCCGTACACTTCTTTCGACCACCAGGTTTGCACGCCAAGTTACAGTGGTTTCTCGATACACTTGAAAGCCAGCAGTTGGCTTTTAATGTTGAACATGGATTTTCCGAGGCCGGGTCAAAACCACTCAACGCAACAGTTGAAATTGCGACAGAAATTCAAAAAAAGTTTGATCAGTTTAGACCCGCCAGCTGAGATCGCCCGCAAATGCGGGGATCATGCATTCTGGTGCTTGTAACCAACCCTACACCGCACCTAGATTAGGAGTCAGAAAGTTCAAACCTGAGCAACAGATATGGCCAATCATCACACCAAAGTTTTGATCATCGGATCCGGACCAGCTGGATACTCCGCCGCTATTTATGCATCCCGCGCGATGCTGGAGCCCATTCTGGTAGCGGGTATGCAACAGGGTGGTCAGCTGACCATCACCACAGACGTGGAAAACTATCCTGGCTACGCTGAACCCGTGCAAGGTCCGTGGATGATGGAGCAAATGCTCGAGCAGGCCAAAAACGTCGGCACCACCGTTATCAATGATTCCATCACCAAAGCTGAACTCGGTGTGAGACCCTTTCGGTTTGAAGCCGAATCCGGTGACACATTTACCGCTGACAGTGTCGTGATCTGTACCGGTGCCCAAGCCAAGTGGTTGGGGTTGGAATCAGAAGAAAAATTTATGGGTTTTGGAGTTTCTGCCTGCGCAACATGCGATGGTTTCTTCTATCGCGACAAACATGTGATCGTCGTGGGCGGCGGGAATACTGCAGTGGAAGAGGCGCTCTATCTTTCCAGCCTGGCTGCAAAAGTTACCATCATCCATCGTCGTGACGAATTTCGGGCTGAGCGTATCCTGCAAGAACGTCTGTTCAAAAAACCCAATGTAGAAATTCTGTGGGACAGCGAATTGGTCGAAATTAAGGGCAAGGACGGGTTGATGCCATCGGCTGAATCCGCCGTGATAAAGAACCGCAATTCCGGCGAATCCACCGACATGCCGGTAGACGGTATTTTTATTGCAATCGGCCACGCGCCAGCGGTGGAACTGTTTAAGGAACAGCTCAAATTGAAGCCGTCCGGCTATCTTTGGACTGCACCGGATTCAACGGCTACTGAAATTCCCGGCGTGTTCGCAGCGGGCGACGTAACCGACGACATTTACCGGCAGGCTGTTACCGCAGCAGGCATGGGGTGCATGGCTGCGTTGGAAGCTGAAAAATTTCTTGCTGAATTGGAATCAACCTCGCAGGCAGCAGAATAGTCCAGTTCATACGTCGCCGTGAACGAACTCAACGCTCGGTCGCCGCGACATCTTTAAATAGGCTGCAGAACCGGTCGATTTCTTCCGCGCTGAACTTGCTGTACTTACGCTCTTTGCTGGCCGGCTGATGGTGGAGGCCAAGCTTAGGTATGTCGCGATAGGCGCGTTTGGGCCGGATTGGTCGTGGGCAGAAATTGCCACCACATGTTGGGCACACATCATGCAATCTACTTTCCACACAATCTGCACAATAGGTACATTCATAAGTGCAGATACGTGCTTCGGTTGAGTGCGGCGGCAGGTCCCGATCGCACAATTCACAATTCTGTCGCAGTTCTAGCATCCAATTCTCCATTGTGAGTGCGTTGCGCAAATCTCCTAAAGCCAGCGCGCTTAAGGTTCACATAATTGTACCTTGTCTGTTGGCGATGATGACATCAGACTGACATCATGGAAACTATAGTTAGAGGATACTCAAAATGACTCGCATGACCGCAAAAGACTTTGATCCAGAATTGCTTGAACTTTACGATTTTTATGCTCACGGAATGATGTCAAAACGAGAGTTTCTTGACCGCGCGGGAAAATTCGCCGTTGGCGGTGTCACGGCTGTCGCGCTGCTGTCGATGTTGAGCCCTAAATATGCCTTCGCGGAGCAGGTGTCATTCAACGATCCGGACATTAAAGCGACCTACGAGGATTATGAATCACCCAACGGCAATGGTCGGGTCAACGGTTACCTGGTCAAACCGAGAAACGTTTCAGGCCCATTGCCGGCCGTCCTGGTGATTCACGAAAACCGTGGCCTCAACCCCTATATCAAAGACGTAGCCCGGCGTGTCGCCAAGGCAGGCTTTATGGCACTGGCACCGGACGGATTGACATCGGTTGGCGGATACCCCGGCAATGATGAAGAAGGCAAAGTGCTGCAGAAAACAGTCGACCGCAGCAAACTGATGAACGACTTTTTTGCCGGCTACGAACATCTCGCAGGACGTTCTGATTCCACCGGAAAAGTTGGCTGCGTCGGGTTTTGCTATGGTGGCGGTGTCTGCAATGCCCTGGCGGTGGCTTACCCGGAGCTATCAGCTTCGGTTCCGTATTATGGTCGCCAGGCCAAGGCGGAAGACGTTCCGCGCATTCAGGCACCCCTGCTTCTACACTACGGAGCCCTGGACAAGCGCGTCAATGCCGGATGGCCCGCATACGAAGACGCGTTGAAAGCCAATGGCAAGGAATACACAGCCCATATTTACGACGATGCCAATCATGGTTTTCACAACGATTCTACGCCGCGCTATGATGAAAAAATGGCCAATTTGTCCTGGGATCG
>CAJQPW010000046.1 GCA_905480295.1 uncultured Rhizobiaceae group bacterium
TCCGGCTTGACCACAGCCCCGCATAGCTTCGATGCTGTGGAAGGCACTGCGCTAAGCGGGTCTGGGGACAAACCTGCAATCGTGCAAAGTGGTGTATTTTTACTCCGGCCAATGGTGGAATTTTAGTCCGGCGTTGACACCCAACCCGTTGGCCATAAGACTCGTGGTGGTCTCGTGCCCGGCATTGAGGAGAAAAATGCAATTTTGAATCAGTTCCTGCTGATCAAGCCGCCGCCCTTCAAATTCGCCGAATATCAAAGCTTCAAGCACCTCACCCTGACCTACTCCTTCGGGATTGCGACGCCGGTGATCAATCAGGTCACTCAGCAGCGCGCCAAATTCCTCGACCGCGTTGTTGCCGCTGTCGAGACGCTCGGTTGTTACGACCGGATCGAGTGCACCCAGAATTGCCAGCGAGAAGCCGCGCAGCCGCTCGCGAAATTCGCGCGGCACGCCCAGCATGAATGAAATCACCTCCGTTGGTAATTTCGACGCAAAAGCGGACACAAAATCGACTTCACCAGCACCGTCCAGTTGATCAAGCAGATCGTCGACAATGTCTCCAATCAACGATTCCATTTCGGCCAGCTTGCGGGGGGTAAACGCCGTCGCCAACAGTTTGCGAACCGTGGTGTGATAGGGCGGATCATTGAAGATCAGACTGGTTGTATGATGGGTATAAAGCGGCCCCTGCCCGAATTTTTCAGCAAATGGCGCCTGCTTGTCCGAGATCATTGACTTGTCCTGATAGACCTGTTGTACGTCGTCATATCGTGTCAGATAGACCGACCCATCGGGGTTGAAATGCAGCGGATCATGCTCTCGAAGCCGCCTGAGCGTCGGGTAAGGGTCGGTGATGAAATCCAGATCAATGGCGTTAAGGTCAAAGGATTTGGCAAGCGCACGGTCAGACATGGTGATGGCCCTTTAAGACTTATCGTTCTGATCTAAGATCAGCGGCAGCGTGGGGCCAGAATTTAATTCGAACAAAATCCAATCCTCACCGGGCGCGTTCTTCGTAATAGCCAAGCTTTTCCTGCAGTGGTTTGTCATGAACGCGGATTAAAAAACATTCCTCCTCAGCCCGATGGCTCAGCTCCGCAAAAACCGGCACGGAAAAGGTATCCTTGGCCTGCCAACGGATTTCTTGCCCATTCACGAGAGTCGATCCGCTACCACGCACAACGTGGAAGATTGCTGATGACGAACGCAGCGGCGGTTCTTCTTTGCTGTTTGCAGTCAGCATCATGGCGGTGAAACCCATAGTGGGCAGAACATCGTCACCGGTTTCCGGATTGACAAAATCAACCTCTGCAACTGTTCCAGTTTCGAATTTGCATAACTGTCGCAACGCCGCTTCAGTCCGGTCCCAGGGAAACCGCATCATTGGGTATCGCTTTTTGGCAACTTCTCGCTTGCGCGATGGCGCAAGACCGGCGGAAAGGTATTCCACCTCGCTCGCATCCGGTCGGTTGCGCGGCGATTGCAAGGGCGCTTCCTCTGCATAGGACCCTTCCAGATAGACAAACAGGGGTAGGTCCAGCGCATCCAGCCAGACAACAGGATCGGTTCCCTCGTGACCATGGTCATGCCATTCCCCACCCGGTGTCAGCACCAGATCGCCTTCCTGCATCGGCAATTTTTCGCCATCGACAACGGTAAAGCCGCCCTCGCCTTCGACGATAATACGCGCCGCCGATGGCGTGTGTCGGTGGGCGGGGGCCGATTCACCCGGCAGCAGAAGTTGCAGTCCCGCATAGATTGATGATGTCGCCTGCATGGAACCGACACCCCTTCCCGGATCCGACAGATAAAGCACCCGGCGTTCCGCCTTTTCAACCGGCGTCAATTCACCGGCCCGCAGCAGGAGCGGGCGCACCGCGTCATACGACCAGTAGCCTGGTTTGGTGACAGGGTTGGGAGTGCCATGTGGCAATACATTGCGCATCATCGGCCACAGCGGTGCCACACCAGCCTGACTCAGTTCTGCACGATAATCTTCAGGCAGATCTTCCAGTGTTCCCAATTGTTCAGACATACAGGCCTCTCCAGTTTTTACGTTGTATACTAGGAGACGGTACGTCGATCAAACGGGTGAGCAATCCTGCACCTGGCGGCTGCATAAAGGCTTAAAAAATCACCTCAATCGACAATTGACAGCCCGGATTTCACCGTATCTGTTTAAACGAAAAGCATCCAGAAATTGGGCGTTGGGGGTTTGCCCAATCGCCCGGCTGCATTACAGTTTGCGCAGCACATTTTAGTTGCACCCAGGTCGAATTTATCCCACGTCTGAACATGACCATTCAGCATGGCGCGGCAACCGGGGGAAGTTCTAACGGCCAATTTGAAAAAATTGGATCTCAACAGGAGGAAAAATCCATGAAAAATCGATTCAGCAATTTAGCCGGACTGGGCGCGGCACTGCTCGTTGCTTCATCGCTTGCAACGGTGGCACTGGCGCAAGACGTTACATTGAAGATGCACCAGTTTCTGCCACCACAGGCCAATGTTCCAAAGCTTGTGCTCGATGTGTGGGCCGACAAGGTCGAGCAATCCTCCGGCAACCGCATCAAGATCAACCGTTTTCCATCGATGCAATTGGGTGGCAGGCCGCCTGAATTGATGGACCAGGCCATTGATGGCATAGCCGATATCATTTGGACCGTTGTTGGCTACACACCGGGGCGCTATCCCCGTACCGAAGTCTTCGAGCTGCCGTTCATGATGACGGATGCGGGCGCCGCATCGCGCGCCTACTGGCAAATGTTCGACAGTCATATGAAGGATACCGAATTCAAGAACCTGAAGATTCTCGGTACCTGGGTGCATGGTCCCGGACTGGTTCATTCAAAAGAACCGGTAGCCAGCATGACTGACCTTGCCGGTGTGAAGATTCGCGGCGGTTCCCGCATGGTCAACAAATTGCTGACCAAACTTGGCGCCACCCCGGTTGGCATGCCAGTGCCAGCCGTATCGGAAGGCCTGTCAAAGGGTGTGATTTCCGCCACCACCATACCATGGGAGGTCACAACAGCCCTCAAGGTTCCTGAACTGGTCAAGAACCACACAGAGTTTTCAAACAAGGCGCTTTATACGCTGACCTTCGTGCTCGCCATGAACAAGGCTAAATTTGACGCTCTTCCCGATGATTTGAAGAAGGCAATTGACGACAATTCAGGTGAAGAATTTTCAGTCTTTGCCGGAACAACCATGGCCGAGGCCGACGGTCCGGCCCGTGCAAAGGCAGTGGCCATGGGCAATAACATCATCACGCTGAGCGATGCCGAAGTGGACAAGTGGCGCGTGGCTTCACAACCCATTTATGATGAATGGATCGCCGATATGAAAGGGCGCGGCATTGACGGTCCGGCTTTGATTTCCGAGGCTCAGGCGCTGATCAAAAAATACTCCAAATAATGCACCGCCCCCGGGGATAAGCTTCGGGGGCGCAATCTGCCATATGACGCCGGCACGTCTGAAACCGTTGCCGGCGAACCCGAAGGGGCACCCATGCAACGAATGATGACCGCATTGGCCAGAGCAATGGCTTTGCTGGGCGGGCTGGTACTGGTTTCACTGGTCATCCTGACCTGTCTGAGCGTCCTGGGCCGAATTGCCAATACGCTGGGACATTCCGATTTCGTGGCCGCTGCTGTGCCCTTTCTGACTTCACCCCTGCGAGCCCTGGGACCAATCAACGGGGATTATGAACTGATCGAAGCAGGCATTGCATTTGCCATATTCGCATTCCTGCCCTGGTGTCAGCTCAACCGTGGCCATGCGAATGTTGAAGTGCTGACCGGGTTTTTCCCCGCGGTGACCAACCACTTTCTCGCCGCCCTGTGGGAGATCATGTTTGCACTGGTCATCGTTTTGATCACCTGGCGACTCTCTGTCGGCATGAGCGACAAAATGCGCTACGGCGAAACCACATTTCTTCTTCAAATGCCGGTATGGTGGGCCTTCGCCATCTGCACTGCAGCTGCCGTGGTCGCCTCTGTTGTTGCCGTCTATTCAGCCTGGCTACACATCCGCGAACTGATCAACGGCCAATCCTCCACACCTGTAACAGGGGTTTCGGAGCATTGAGTGATCTACAACTTGGCATGCTGTCCCTGCCGCTGCTGCTCATCCTGATTTTTCTTCGCATGCCAATCGGCCTGGCCATGCTTGTTGTTGGCCTGGGTGGAACGGCCTGGGTCAGCGGGGGCACGCTGATCGTGCTGGCAAAGCTCAAGGGGGAGACATATTCAACCTTTTCCAGCTATTCCCTTTCGATCGTTCCCCTGTTCCTGCTGATGGGGCAGTTTGCAACGCTTGGCGGTATGTCGTCCGCCCTGTTTAAGGCCGCCGAAACCTGGCTTGGTCACCGCAAGGGTGGTGTGGCGATGGCCGCTGTGGGCGCATGCGCCGGATTTGGGTCGATCTGTGGGTCCTCGCTGGCAACCGCCGCCACGATGGGTCAGGTCGCCATGCCCGAACTGAAGCGCTATGGCTATTCAGGCGGATTGTCCACCGCCACGCTCGCCGCAGGTGGTACGCTTGGAATATTGATACCGCCCTCGGTGGTGCTGGTGATTTATGCCATCCTGACCGAACAGAATATCGCAAAACTGTTTCTTGCTGCCTTCATTCCCGGTTTCCTGGCCGCCATCGGTTACATGATCACCATCTCAATCTATATGCGGTTGAGCCCCGGCAATGCCCAGGTGCGGACCCGGGTTCCCTATCGGGAGCGCCTGGTCGCGCTGGTGGATGTCTGGCCAGTTCTCCTGGTTTTCTTCCTCGTCGTCGGCGGTATTTATCTTGGTTGGTTCACACCCACCGAAGCAGCGGCCATCGGCGCGGCTGGTACCGGCATCATTGCCTATTTTAACGGCGGTCTGACCCGCAAGGCGTTTTCAACCTCGATCATGGCAACCGCCAGCAACACCGCCATGATCTTTATCATCATTCTCGGCGCCGGTTTCTACAATGCCTTTCTGGCGCTCACCCAGGTGCCGCAGGAAATCTCAGCCTTCGTCGTTTCGCAGGGTTTCAGCCCGTGGACCGTACTGATTATCATCCTGGCGCTTTATCTGGTGTTTGGATGTGTGATGGATTCCCTGTCGATGATCCTGCTCACCATACCGATCTTTTTCCCGATCATTTCGACGCTGGACTTTGGGCTGACCGCAGAAGAAACCGCAATCTGGTTTGGCATTTTGGTGCTGATCGTGGTTGAGGTCGGGTTGATTACACCACCTGTGGGGATGAATCTGTTTGTCATTAACGCCATGGACCCGACCACTCGCATCATCCACACCTATAAGGCCGTGTTGCCCTTCGTTGCATCCGACATTGTTCGAACCGGAATTCTGGTTGCCTTTCCATCGATCACATTGGTCCTTTTGCGTTGGATTTATTAGCAACTTGCCCGCAGATTATCGACAGGGATATTGAAACTCTAGGGCGACCTGTGTTGAGGTCGCCGTTCCGGGGAATTTTCCATGTCAAAGGCGACCCATGTCAGAATCCATAACGGGCAATGCGGCACATTACTTTGTTGATCGCCACCTCGACTCCACCACGGCAGACAAGGCGGCTTTCATCGAAAGCGATGGCCTGAAGCGTTCCCTGAGTTATCGGCAACTCGCCGAGGAATCCGGGCGCATGGCCGCGCTTTATGCTGCCCAGGGCATTCGCAGCGAGGAACGGGCTGCGATGCTTGTTCTCGACCAGATCGAATTTCCCATCATCTTCTGGGGCAGTCTGAAGGCGGGAATCGTACCCATCGCGGTCAACACACTGCTGGCCACCGATGTCTACGATACGATCCTTCGCGACAGCCATGCCAGCGTATTGTTTGTATCGCAGACCTTGCTGCCAGCTGTGCAACCGATTTTGGAAAACCACGCGCATTTGCGGGCCATTTTCGTCATTGGCGACAGCAGCGAACATCTGGATTTCAACGCTGAACTGGCACGGTGTGAAGCCCGACCAGCTCTGCCAACCAATCCGGACGCCAGTGCATTCTGGCTCTATTCCTCGGGCTCAACGGGACAACCCAAAGGCGTGCGGCATATCCACAGCAGCTTGAAATTCACCGCCGACACCTATGGGGAGCAGGTGCTGCAGATCAAGGAAGATGACGTGGTCTATTCCGCTGCAAAGTTCTTTTTTGCCTATGGTCTCGGAAATGCAATGACTTTCCCGATGAGTGTTGGTGCAACAACGGTGCTGCTGAGCGGTCGTCCAACACCTGACATCGTGCTCGACATCATCAACACCCACAATCCCAGCGTATTTTGCGGCGTGCCCACCCTCTATGCTGCGCTGATCGCCCATTTAAACGGCGGTCATGCCACACTGGATACTCAGTTGCGCCAATGCATTTCAGCCGGTGAGGCGCTGCCTGAAGAGGTTGCCAAGAACTGGGAGGCCCTGTCAAAGACCCGCATTCTGGACGGGGTGGGTTCGACGGAAATGTTGCACATCTTCCTTTCCAACCGTCCCGGCGACGTGGTTTTCGGCACATCGGGTGTCGCCGTACCGGGCTATGACATTCGGTTGGTCGACGAAAACGACAAGCCCGTTTCGGTTGGGGAAATAGGCGAATTGCTGGTTAACGGACAATCTGCCGCCAGCGACTATTGGAACCAGCGGGACAAAAGCCGGGATACGTTCCAGGGCGTGTGGACCCGAACCGGCGATAAATATGAATTGCGCGAAGACGGACGGCTGATCTATTGCGGCCGCACCGACGACATGTTCAAGGTCAGCGGGATCTGGGTGTCGCCCTTTGAAGTCGAGCAATCCCTTTCAGCCCACCCGGCTGTGTTGGAAGCGGCTGTGGTTCCCGTGCGCGACGATCAGGAATTGGAAAAACCCAAAGCCTATGTCGTGCTCAATGAAGGCGTTGATCCGTCCGGTCTTGAAGACAATCTGAAAGAGCATGTGAAGGCCCAGATTGGTAAATGGAAATATCCCCGCTGGATTGAATTTGCCGATGACCTGCCGAAAACGGCAACGGGAAAGATCCAACGGTTCAAACTGCGGGATGACTGATCCGATGCCCCCATTCAATTGGTCCGACGGTGGCAGTCAGTTTATCATGGTTGAGGGTCTGCAACTGGAAGCGGCCTGTTTTGGTCCGCCTCCGGAACAAGCGCCAACACTTGTACTGCTGCACGAGGGACTGGGCTGCGTTGCCCTGTGGCGTGATTTTCCCGAAAAGCTTGCCACCGCTACCGGAAACGGGGTCTTTGTGTATTCCCGTGCCGGCTATGGTCAGTCCAGCCCGTGTTCCCTGCCGAGACCATTGGACTATATGAGTCGTGAGGCCAATTCCGTGCTGCCAGCTGTTCTGGATGGCATAGGTTTTCGCCGCGGGGTATTGCTCGGCCACAGCGATGGAGCGACAATCGCCGCCCTATACGGCGGACTGAGCGGTGACCTGCGGGTCAGAGGATTGGTTCTGATAGCCCCACATTTTTTCACCGAACCTGAAGGACTACAGGCGATCGCCGATGCGCGCCTACAATACCAGACGGGCAATCTGCGTCAGCGTCTGGGCAAATATCACGCCGATGTTGATTGTGCCTTTACTGGCTGGAACGACGCCTGGCTGGACCCAGAATTTCGCGACTGGAATGTCACGGATGCCATTGATCATCTGCGTATTCCGGTTTTGGCGATTCAGGGACGGGAAGACGCGTATGGGACCCTTGCCCAGATCGAAGAAATTGAAAACCGGATTTACTCTCCACTGGAAACGGAATTGCTGTCCGGGTGTGGCCATGCGCCCCATCTCGAACAGGAGTCGAAAACCCTGCAGGCTGTGACCGGATTTGTTGACCGCCTGAACCGTATTGAGGCTGTCGAGGTTGCGCTCTCTTGAAGTCGAGCCAGCTACCGATGCCACCGCATGCCCATGTTCCGGGACAAAATGACCGACCGGCAGAAGGGTTTTTTGATTTCGTTGAAGCCCATGCTGCCGACACGACAACTGAGGCCACCTACCAGCAGAATTTTGCCTGGACGTACGCCATCGATCTGTTCAACCGGGGCTTTTACTGGGAAACCCATGAAGTGTTGGAAACCCTGTGGATGCGAGCTCCACAAAACAGCCGGGAACGAATGCTCCTGCAGGGAGTGATTCATCTGGCCAATGCTGCACTAAAACTGAATATGCAGCGATCTGTCGCAGCTGACCGCCTCGCCGATAAGGCTATCGAATGCTTCCAGGAAGCGTTTCCCGCGGGCGGCAAAGAGACCTTGATGGGACTGAATGCAGAGGAACTGAAAGGGATTGCGAGCCAGTGCCGCCCCCCGGGCGAAAATATTTCACCTTTGTCGATCCGCTGAATGATGCACTATAATGCATCATATTGCATCATAATGCATCATTCTTTACCTTGTCATATCAGAGCGACACCGATAGGCCGCTGAACGCGGTGCAGAAGCTGGCATGACACAGATAATCGACTTTCAAACCGACCCTGGCCGGTATCGACACTGGCGTGTGACCTATGAAGGAGCCGTCGCGCGCCTGATTATGGATGTCGACGAAGAAGGCGGCCTGTTTGAAGGCTACGCCCTGAAACTCAATTCCTATGATCTTGGCGTCGATATTGAACTGGCTGACATAGTCCAGCGCATGCGTTTTGAACATCCCGAGGTCGGTGCAGTGGTCTTGCAGTCAGGCAAGGAAAAGGTGTTTTGCGCCGGTGCCAATATCCGCATGTTGGGCGGCGCAAGCCACGCTCATAAGGTGAATTTCTGCAAATTCACCAACGAAACCCGCAACACCTATGAAGCTGCGGGGGCAGAATCAGGCCAACATTATCTTGCTGCCGTCAAAGGTTCCTGCGCCGGCGGTGGTTATGAACTCGCCCTGGCCTGCGATGAAATATATCTGACCGATGATGGCTCTTCTTCCGTCGCACTGCCGGAAGTCCCCTTGCTGGCCGTGCTGCCGGGCACTGGTGGGCTGACCCGCGTCACCGACAAGCGCAAGGTCCGACGCGATCTGGCCGATGTGTTTTGTTCAATCGAAGAAGGGGTAAGGGGCAAACGCGCCGAGGACTGGCAACTGGTTGACGCAGTGGTGGCCAATTCCAAATTTGACGATTTTGTCACCGAACGCGCAACCACCATTGCCAATAACACCGATAAACACAGCAGGCGTGGCATCACACTTGATCGTCTTGATCGCAAATTTGGTGACGATGGCTCTGTCACCTATTCCCTCGTCGAAATTGAAATCGACCGCGAAGGTGGCTGCGCCACGCTGACGCTGTCCGGTCCCGATGCTGACGCCCCGACTGATTGCGCTGCACTGCACAGTGCAGGGTCAAAGGCCTGGATGCTGCGGCTTGCCCGCGAGCTTGACGATGCCCTTTTGCACCTGCGGCTCAATGAGTTGGAAGCCGGAGTTGTGGTTATCAAATCCCAGGGCGACCCTTCACTCGTGGCAGCCCATGAAAAGCTCATCTTCGACAACCGGGAAACCGACTGGCTCTGCAACGAAATCGCGCTTTACTGGAAGCGGGTGCTGAAACGCGTCGACATGACGTCACGAAGCCTTGTCGCGCTGGTAGAAAATGGATCCTGTTTCACCGGAATTCTGGCCGAATTGCTATTTGCCGTTGACCGTTCCTACATGATGGAAGGGGAATTTGAGGAGGACAACCGCCCACCCGCGGCGATCATGTTGACGAGCGCCAATTTCGGCCCACTGCCGATGGCCAACGAACTTTCCCGTCTGCAGACACGATTCCTCGGCAATCCCGACGCCGTTGAGGATGCCGCGACGCAAAAAGATCATCTGATAGAAGCAGACGAGGCCGATCAGCTTGGCCTGGTTACCTTTGCTTTCGACGACATCGACTGGGAGGACGAAGTACGCATTTTTCTTGAAGAACGCGCCAGTTTCTCGCCCGATGCGATGACAGGAATGGAAGCCAATTTGCGCTTCGCCGGTCCCGAAACAATGGAGACCCGAATTTTCGGACGCCTCACGGCCTGGCAAAACTGGATATTCCAGCGCCCCAATGCGGTGGGTGAGGCCGGTGCCCTGCAACGCTATGGCACGGGTAAGCGCGGCAGCTACGACAGGAAACGCGTTTAGATGACATCCGGATCAATCAACCTGTCTTCGCACCTGGCCACCGTGCATGAGCATTGGTCGCCGAAAGTTGTCGGACAGTTCAACGGGCACAATCTGATGGTCGTGAAAGTTAAGGGCGAATTTGCCTGGCACAAGCACGACAATACGGATGACTTCTTTCAGGTCCTGCAGGGGCATCTGCGAATCGAAATGCCGGACCGGGCGGTTGAACTGAACCCAGGTGAAATCTTTATTGTGCCCCGCGGCGTCATGCACCGCCCAATCGCAGAGCACGAAACCCAGATTATGCTGATCGAACCCGAAGGAACCGACCGGACAGGTGACTGACCGGGTCCCATCCCATTTTCCCAAGTTTTAGGAATTGAATAATGCCTGAATATGTCAACGTCGAATACGACACTTTGATACCCAACAACGTAAACCTGTCCCAGGACAAGCGTGTAAAGAAGGCTCTGGAGAAATGGCATCCGGGTTACATCAACTGGTGGAACGACCTGATCCCCCAGGAGTTCCAGAAAAGCCTGGTCTATCTGCGCACAGCGGTGAGCGTCGATCCAAAGGGATGGGCGAAGTTTGATTATGTGAAAATGCCGGACTACCGCTGGGGGATTTTGCTGGCACCCGAGGTCGAGGGGCGAACCATTGCCTGTGGTGAGCATCACGGTGAAAAGGCCTGGCAGGAAGTGCCCGGTGAATATCGGGCCATGCTTCAGCGCCTGATCGTCATCCAGGGGGATACCGAACCGGGTTCGGTCGAACAGCAACGATTCCTTGGTAAAACCGCACCGTCGCTATACGACCTGCGCAACCTGTTCCAGGTTAATGTCGAGGAAGGCCGCCACCTCTGGGCGATGGTCTATCTTTTGCAAAAATACTTTGGTCGCAATGGCCGCGAGGAGGCCGACGACCTGTTGCGCCGCTCATCCGGATCGGAAGAAGCACCGCGTATGTTGGGTGCCTTCAATGAAGAAACGCCCGATTGGCTGTCCTTTTTCATGTTCACCTATTTCACCGACCGCGATGGCAAGATGCAGCTTGAGTCGCTGGCCCAGTCCGGCTTTGACCCGCTGTCCCGCACCTGCCGGTTCATGCTTACAGAAGAAGCCCATCACATGTTTGTCGGCGAAACCGGCGTGGGCCGGGTAATTCAACGCACCTGTGAAGCCATGAAAGAAGCCGGTATAGACGATCCCTACGACGTGCAGAAAATCCGCTCGCTCGGCGTCATCGATCTTCCCACGATCCAAAAGAAACTCAACATGCATTACACCCTGTCGCTTGATCTGTTCGGCCAGGAAGTATCCACCAACGCGGCCAATGCCTTCAACTCGGGCATCAAAGGCCGATACATGGAGCATCGCCTCGACGATGATCACAGGCTCAACGACGCCACCTATCCGGTGACCCAGCTGGTCGATGGTGAGATCATACTCAAGGACGTTCCGGCGCTGACGGCAATCAACATGCGGTTGCGGGACGACTATAAGCGCGACGCTTCCGGCGGAGTCGGTCGCTGGAACAAAGCCATTGCAAAAACCGGTATCGATTTCGAAATGAAACTGCCTCATGAAGCCTTTAACCGCGGCATCGGCGTGTTTGCAGGCAAGCCGTTTGATCCGGATGGAAACCTGTTAGGGCAATCCGATTTTGAGGAACGCAAAGGGGATTGGCTGCCCAATTCCAGCGATGCAGACTTCATCACTTCGTTGATGGTTGCCGTCACCGAACCGGGTAAATTTGCCGGATGGATTGCGCCCCCAAAAGTGGGAATCGACAACAAGCCGGGTGAATTTGAATATGTCAAATTGCACATGGCTTAAATCGACTTTCACCACCACGCCGTCCTCAACCGAACACGAGCCGAACAAAGCCCATGACCACACCGGCAAAACAACATCTGATTGATCCGGAAATCTGCATCCGTTGCTACACCTGCGAGATGACATGTCCGATTGAGGCAATCACACACAATGACGACAATGTGGTTGTGGATTTCGACAAGTGCAATTTGTGTATGGATTGCATTCCGGTCTGCCCGACGGGATCGATTGACGAATGGCGTGTGGTTACCACGCCCTATTCCCTGGACGAGCAATTCGAGTGGATGGAATTGCCCGAGCAACAGGAATTCGCAGCCGGTGCATCGGAAGAAAGCACGTCCCTTGAAGCGCTGGATGAGGATATGACCAGACTTCTGGCAGACGCCCATGCCGGAGCAGGGGGGAAATCGAAAGCACCGGCAACCGCCAGCAAGGCCAGCATCAACATGCATACAGTCGCCCGCCCGGCGGAAATGACGGTTCAGG
>CAJQPW010000047.1 GCA_905480295.1 uncultured Rhizobiaceae group bacterium
CAAAATCACCGCGACGTAAGCCGGGCACCGCGGTGCCAAAGGTTCCGTTGAAGAGCTGATGGCCGCTCTCCGCGTTCAATCCAATGCGGAGAGCACCCGCTTCGGCCGGTGCCGCTGCGCTCTTGTCGGGCTGTGAAAGGGCGGGCAACCCGCCTTTCACTCATTTGCCGAATTCTTGACATTTTGGTGCCGGAATTTCGCCGGTTTTCTATGTCGGCGAGTCATGATTCGTGAAACGCAACCACACAATGACCGTAATTTGACCATTGCGACGCCCGGTTCATCCAACAGTTTTTCCTTGTACCAACAATAATAACTATTCGGGAAAATCTCACATGGATCATATTTCACAACTGAAGAAAATTCGCGCTGAGGCTATTGCACGTTTGCGCAACAGCCCCGATTTCAAATTGGCGGGCAGACTTGGCCAGTTGATTGTTGAACTGGGCGATACTGTAGAAGACGTCATTGCCTTTGATGTCAGTGTCGAGGCCGACCCAAGCTTCGTGGCTGACGCATTTAAGGCCGTCGAAAGCGACGACACCAAGTCTGACACCGACCTGCCGGAGGTGGAAGGCCAGGACAATGTTGATGAATCGGAATTGGAAGACGTTGTCGCTGTCGCAGAAGAAAACGAAATTGGTGATACCGCGCCGCGCAACATTTTTGCCACGACTGCACAAACCGACGAAGATCAGGTTGCCAATGCCGGCATGGTCAGCGGGGCGCAGTCTGTATTTTCATCCGCACGGCCGTTTGAATCAACCTTCTCACTCTCAGACAGCTCTGACGACAGCGAACCTGAAGATGAGAAGATGATCGACGACCTGGTGGCGGAAATCGAGGGCGATGTCGCCGAACTCGATGCCATCATGGCCGAGACCACCGACGACAAGCCGTCTGACATTGTCAGCACGATTTTGAATACCAATTTGAGTGGTGCCCGCTACGCCAACGGCGTTAGTCACTAAATTGGTTTAGCCCTGGTTTCCGCCAACCGCTGCATCTGGGGGCGGTTGATTGGAAACCGGGGCGATCTTCATGATCCCTCCAGCAGGATCAGCAAGATTGCGCAGACGATCAAGATAATTGCAATGAGTTCGATACGCGCAATCTTTTCTTTGAACCAGAATACGCTGGCTGCAATTGTAAACAGCAACTCCACTTGGCCCAGCGCCCGCACATAAGCGGCGTTCTGCAGCGTGAGCGCGGTAAACCAGCATACCGAACACGACATGCCGACCAGCCCAATCGGCATCGCCCGCTTCCATTGCCTTACTACATCGAGCAGTTGAGACCGGTCGAACATCACAAACCAGGCCCCCATCATCACCGTCTGCATGATCAGGGCAACCGACAGGGTAAAGGACGCATCGATAATAAAATCAGTGCCGTTCAGCGTCAGTGCTGCTCCCCGATAAAAGACCGACGAGGCACCCAGCAATATCGCACAAAGCAGACCCAGACCGGTGGTTTTCTCTCCAAGCCCACGCAAAAGTCCCGGGACGCTCAACTTTGTTTCCTGCAGCGACAGCATCATCGTGCCGATGGCACCAATGAAGATTGCGAGCGCTGCCAGCGGCCCCACAGTATCGCCAAGCAATATCGCGCCAAGGAACGCAATCAGCACCACTTCAAGTTTTGAAAATGTCGTGCCCACCGCGAAGCTGCGAAAGGAGAACATCCAAAGCAGCACGACGGTGAAAAGGATCTGGGATAGCCCGCCAAGGGCGCAATACCATAAGAATTTTTCATTGGTTTGTGGCAGTTGATAGTCGCCAAATTCCATCAAAGACCATGTGTAGAGCAGGGCAAATGGCCAGGCATAGAAAAACCGCACATAGGCAGCGCCTGCATTGGACAGACGCCCCTTGATGGCCTTTTGCAAAACCGAGCGCAGATTTTGCAGAAATGCGGCTGCAATTGTGATGGGAACCCACAGCGAAAACATGCGTCTTTGTGTGTGCAGATATCCGGCGCGTCAAGCGATTGTGGTGTCACAACCGTCTGTAGCGACTTGAATTTGTGTGCGCAGGGATGCAAACAATGGGGGTGAGCAGCGCTGTGTAAATTGATCGATGTCCTCTCCTGATTTCTCCACCCCGAGCGGTGTGTATGACTGGTCATGGTTTGCCAGGGGCATGGCCAATCTGTTTTCGCTGCCCGCTTTGATATTGGTATCCGCCTTTATCGGGTTTGGTGGCCTTGCCCGGGAAGCCGGTGTTCCTCTGCTTCAACTGATCTTCATGGTGCCAACAATCTGGGCGCTGCCGTCCCATCTGCTGCTGGTTGGCGGGATTGCTTCCGGCGCGCCGATGCTCGCTATCATCGCTGCGGTTGCTCTGGCCGCAATACGCATGCTGCCGATGACAATGGCGCTGATACCTGAAATTCGCACACCGCGATCGAAAAACTGGCATCTGATGCTGGTCGCCAACATGATCGCCATCACCGCCTGGGTTCATACGCTGCAAAAGGCGCCCAATATTCCGCGGGAAGGGCGTCTTCCCTATTTTGCTGGTTTCGCCGGTACCATGATGGTGACAACCACTTTCGCAGCAGCACTTGTGCATCAACTGGCCTCTGCGTTTCCGCCCTTTGTCATGGCCGGGCTGTATTTTCTGACACCGATGTATTTTGCCATTTCTACCTGGAACACCGCGCGCTTCAGGGCGGAACACCTTGCTCTGATTTTTGGATTTTGTTTGGGACCCGCGTTTTACATGATTGTGCCTCAGGCCAATATTCTGTTTGCCGGACTGGTGGGTGGCCTGGCGGCCTATCTGATCCACTGGCAAGGCAACCGGAGCCGGGGCGGCTGATGTATTACGATTCATTTGATGTCTGGTGGTGGCCCTATTTCTTCATCTTCGTGGCAGGAATTTTGCCAACGGCGATCTGGCGCTGGGTGGGCGTTGTGCTGGTTGGCAATCTCGATGAATCCTCCCAGTGGCTTGTGATGGTGCGCTGCGTGGCAACAGCGCTGGTTGCTGCTGTGGTCGCGCAATTCGTCTTTGAGCCCAGTGGCGCTCTGGCCAGCTTTCCCTTTGGCCTGCGGCTTGGGGCTGCAGCTGCCGGATTTGCGGCGTTCCTGTGGTTGGGACGTCGTCTTCTGATTGGCATTCTGGTTGCCGAACTGGTCCTGCTCGGCGGTTATGGCCTGTTGCAGCTGTCCGGTTAGGTTGCTTTATCCCCGGTAGGCTCGCTCACCCAGGGCTGCACGTATTTTGTCGGCGTTGGCTTTCAACTCGTCCATATCCGCCATCGGTCCGCCCGGTGGGCGCATGCGGACCGAATCATGGCGGGGTATGACGTGGAAATGGAGGTGAAACACCACCTGACCACCCGCCGATTCGTTGAATTGCTGGATGGTGACACCGTCAGCATCAAAGGCTTTCAAGACCGTTCGCCCCATGTGCTGAACCGTGTTAATCACCGCTGACAAATCCGCAGGTTCGATGTCCAGAATGTTGCGGGCGGGGGCTTTCGGCAAAACCAGACAATGCCCGTCACCACGCGGCATAATGTCCATGATGACGAGCGTTTTGTCGTCCTCGTACAGCTTTTCACATGGCAGTTCGCCGCGCATGATTTTTGCAAAAACATTTTGATCATCATAGACGGTCATGGCGTGTTTCCCTTTTTGAATGGTCCGTGTCGGGCGATGGCTTCGTTTTCCATGGCAACGGCTTCGCGTTCCCGTTCGAGATAATCCTCGACCGCCCGTCGAAAGTCGACATGGGTTATAAAATGAGCTGAATAGGTGATTTGCGGCATATAGCCCCGTGCCAGCTTGTGGCTGCCCTGCGCCCCCGCTTCCACACGCGCCAGGCCATGCTGAATGGCATAGTCGATGGCCTGATAGTAGCAGATCTCAAAGTGCAGGAACGGGTGGTCCTCAATGCATCCCCAGTGGCGGCCATAAAGCGTGTGGGATCCGACGAAGTTGATCGCCCCGGCAACGTACCGACCGGCTCTTTTTGCCATGATCAGCACAATGTCCTTGGCCATGGTCTCACCAATCTGACTGTAGAAGGAGCGGGTCAGATACGGCTGCCCCCATTTGCGCGATCCGGTGTCCATGTAAAACTGGTAGAAGGTGTTCCAGACCTCTTCGGTCAGTTGATCACCGCTCAGCCATTCAATGGTAATGTCATTTCCTACAAGGGCCGCGGAACGTTCCTTGCGGATGTTCTTGCGCTTTCGCGAAGACAGGCGACCGAGAAAGTCATCAAAATCGCTGAAGTTGTCATTGAGCCAATGAAACTGCTGATCGTTGCGCCGCAGATAGCCCTGTTGTCCCAACAGGGTCCATTCTTCCTCTTCCATGAAGGTGATATGGGCCGATGAAACTTCCAGCTGTTCGCAGACCTGCTGCAATCCACCCGCCAGCATCAATTTGCGCCGTTTGGTGTCAGGTCCGTTGCCAACCAACAAACGACGCCCTGAGGCCGGTGTGAACGGTACCGCTGCCTGCAGTTTGGGATAATAATTGCCACCGGCACGCTCGAACGCATCCGCCCAGCCGTGATCGAAAACATATTCCCCCTGGCTGTGGTTCTTTAAGTAGCAGGGCAGCAGACCCGTGACCTCACCGGCCTGTTCCATCACCAGGTGCTGCGCCAACCAGCCTGAATGCCTGTCAGCCGAACCACTGCTCTCAAGGGAATTATAAAAATCATATGATAAGAATGGGTTGTAAGGATATTCTAATGTAAAATTAGAGCCAGCATTCGCCAGATTGTCCCAGGCCGTTTTGCCAACGTCAGACGCCGAGCTGACCACTTTAATGGTGATGGCATCATCTGCTGTCATGGCTGCTTTCTCTCGGGTCAAATCCTTCAAAGGTCATTTGATCTGCATGCTCATGGCTCAATTTTTGTTCCTGGCGGGTACGAACCATCCAGGTGATGACCGGCAGACCCAGGCGCCGCATGTCATGGACAAATGGGTTATCAACTTCCCGCACCCTATAGGATACAAACTGCAGGTCATATGCCTGCATGGCATCGGTGTGACGCTTGCCGGCCTCGTCGCCACCCTGAGCGGTTAAACCCCGCGGAATTTCGGGCATCAGGTGTTTAAATTGGGCACAGAGGTGGTGATCGAAGGACATCACAGCTACAAGGCCGCGATAGGAGCTGACGGCTTCAGCTACCCCTTCGACAAACCCGCCATCCTGTCCTTCAACCCCTTTAAGTTCCAGAATCATCGGCACCGATCCGTCGACACATTTGAAGTGCTCGGCGAGGGTTTGGATGGTGTCGCCCGTGTCCGATAATTGAATTTCAGCGAGTTC
>CAJQPW010000048.1 GCA_905480295.1 uncultured Rhizobiaceae group bacterium
CACCAGCTTCAATAGCTTGGTCGAAATTGCGGCGATCTCTGAGATTTTCTCCAGCGGCCAGGGGAATCAAATTCAACCGGGCAAGTTCCAGCCAGTCCGCCGTCGACGCATCTGCAGGCAACGGTTCCTCCAGCCAGGCGAGATTCAGCTGATGCAGCCGCTTCATTTGCTGAAGGGCTTTGTCCAATGCCCATGCCTGGTTGGCATCGGCAATCATCTGCTCGCCCGGCAGCAGGCTTTCCGCAGCTGCTTCCAGTTCGGTCAACCCGTCGTCCGGTCCAAAACCAATGCGTTGCTTGAAGCGTCGATAGCCCAAAGCCCTCATACGCTCAATTTGCACTGGATACAGATCCGGCGATAATCCGCTGGCATATGTTGCGACGGAGCTTGTTTGGCGCCCCAAATGGGATGACAACGTCACGCCCTTGCGCCGCGCAACAAGATCATGAACAGCGATATCGGCACCAGCCGCAACCTGATCGACGGGTCCAAATTCGCCGGCCTGAAGCGCCAACCGATGAAGTTTGCGCCGCAAAGTATCGAAAGTATCAAATGGGCGGTCCAGGGAAATCGTGCCAAGTGCGGCCGGCAATATATTGATGGCCAGTCGAGCGCGATGGAAATCTCCATCAGGTGGAAAATTGCACCAAATCTCACCCCACCCCTGATTGCTCTCGTCATCGGTGACGCAGACAAGTATTGCCGGGCGGTGAGTCACTGGCCCCATCACTGTCGTCAACGGGTGATCCAACGTGTGGCGGTAGTGAAAAATTTCGACTTTGCGCAGCTTGGTCATAGATCGGTTTTGCATCCCGACCGGAAGTTCATCGCAACCACCTGATTGCTGTTTCGAGCGTATTTGCTGTCATTGCCCAAACTGCGAATTCTCCTTTGACCAGTTTAGTATCAGTCAGACTTCGCGTCGCGTTTGCGCTTGTAATCTGTCCAGAAGGGCCAGATCAGCAAGACAACTGCGATTATGGTGAAAGCCAGTGGAAACGGACGAGTGACAACTGGTGAGATATCTCCGGCTGTCATCATCAGACCGCTGCGCAGTTTCTCTTCGGCAAGCGGTGCCAGGACAAATCCGATCACAAAGGGGCCCAGTGGAATTTTGGCACGTTCGAGCATGAAACCTATCACGCCGAACAACAACATAACCCAGACATCAAACATCGTGTTGTTGAGTGCGTATGAACCCACAACACAGAACATGGCCACCACGGGTAGTACGAAACTTCGCGGCAGATAAATCATCGAGGCGATATGGCGAACTGACGAGGTCATCAGGACGAACATCAGGATATTGGCCAACAGGCAGGTGGCAATCATCGCCCAGACAATATCGTTGTTGGTCAAAAACAGCGTCGGCCCGGGCTGGATAGAGTGGATGGTCAGCGCACCTATCAAAATCGCGTCAATCACACTTCCGGGAATACCCATTGCAATCAGCGGGATAAGGGCACCTCCCACGGTTGCGTTATTGGCGGCCTCGGAAGCTATGATACCCTCTTCCGAACCAGTGCCGAATTTCTCGGGGGTTTTCGAAACGTTTTTAGCCGTCGTATAGGCGACTACTGAGCCAATTGATGCGCCTATGCCTGGTAAAATTCCGATGCCCGTACCGATAAATGATGATCTGATCATATTGACGGCATTCTTCTTTAGGTCGCGAAAGCTCATCAACACTCTGTCATTTGCCACCTCCGCTCGTTCGGGCTTTTTCTGGACGTCGAACGTGTCGGCAATGATCTGACTGACAGCGAAAGTTCCAATCAATACCGGCAGCAATTGCAGGCCGCCATTGAGCAGGTACCAGTCAAATGTCAGGCGCGGCATGCCGGAGGCAGGATCAACGCCCGGCATGGAAACCAACATGCCCAGCAGGCCACTAATCAACCCCTTCACCATTGACCCTTCACTGACAGATGCGATCAGCACCATCGCCATCATGATCAAGGTAAAATACTCAAACGGGCCAAAACGGGTAGCGAGAATGGACAGTGGTTTGGTGATTGTCAGCAACACCCCCCATGCGATGAGGCCGCCAACAAACGATGCCGTTATGCCGAGACCAAGGGCGCGTCCCGGCCTTCCGCTGCGCGCCATTGGGTATCCATCAAATGTTGTCATGACCGAAGCGGGCGTTCCGGGCATGCGCATCAAAGTCGCCGTGATGAGCCCGCCGCTGATTGCGCCGACATACATGGCAATCAGCAAAACAACAGCGTTGAAAGGTTCCATGTAGAAAGTCAGCGGCAGTGTGAGCGCAATCAACATGGCGCCGGTAAGACCCGGAATGGCACCGACGACAATGCCGAGCAGAGTGCCGATGAAGAGCATGAAAAATGACCAGGGTGTCAGTATCTGCAGGATGGCGGTTGAGAGCGCTGAAAGATCCATTTATGCGCTCCTAGGCAGGTAAATCGACGACGAATACATTGGTGAACATGTACTCCACGCCGAAGCTGACAATGACTGCAACGATGAACGCGGGAAGCAGAGATTTAAGTCGAAAGTTTTCCAGTGCCGAGATCAATATCGTCAAGAATACACAGGTGATGATGCCAAAGGACGCGACCTTTAGATCAAGGGCGGTTACGTAAACAACGGTCAGACCAAGTGTGACAAGCGGCCCATAGGGGGACCTGGTCATGAATTCCATCCGAAACTGACGTTCAATCTGACCACCGCGAAAAAGAATACGGGCCTGACCGATTATAATCACAAGACAGCAAATAATGACGATGGCAGCAGTAACCAGCGGGACCGGTCCCGACCCCAGGGGTTCAAACGTGCCAGGTGGCAAACTCCACGCGTTGATCAAAAATACCAAACAAATCAGCGCAACAAATCCGCACACCAATATCTGAGTAATTGGGTTTTTTTGCAAAACCATCCCCTCTAACCCGCCAATGGTAATCCGCCCGGACCGTGAAGGCCCGGGCGGGTTCGTCAGAAAAGTTTTACTTTTTCTTGGCCAGTTTTGCGATGGGTTCAATAGCGTCCCATGTCATTTGCATGCTTGCCTGCAAAGCGTCCCCTTTCAGGAAGTTATCTGAAAAACCCTTCTTCTTGATAAACGCCTTATAGCGGTCGGTCTGGGCAGATTTTTCCAGCGCATTTGCCATGCCTTCAACTGCTTCTGCGGGAGCGTCCTTGGGAGCAAACACCCACGAATTGATGCAGAACTGAACGTCATAGCCAAGCTCCTTCAATGTGGGAATATTCGGCATGCCTGAAAATCTTTCCGCGCCGGAATAGGCAAGCGGTTTGATCTGCGATTCCGGATTGTCGCTGCCATCAGGAAGCTGGGTGAATTGCACAACTTCAGCCCCGGACAAAACCGTGGTGTTGGTCTGTGCGCCAGTCAACGCCGTGTAGTTCGCCGTTCCGCCACCAATTTGCACAAAGCGGAATTTCGATCCGGGATTTGATTCCTGAATCATCAGGCCGGCAAGATGGTTGATCGCACCCAGATTGGCACCAAAAATCAGCGTGTCGGGCTCGTCCTTAGCCTTGGCAAGCAATTCTGCCATCGAGTTAATGCCGGAATCCTTGCGCACCATCGGTGCAATGCAGAATTCACCAAGCCCGGCGACTGGTTTGAAATCACGCCAACCGAAATCGAGTGCTCCGGTGCCTTCGCCACCCATCAAGGCAATGTGGATCAGCAGGAATTCATATCCATCAGGTGTTGCCTCTTTAACCCGGCGCGCGCCGATTGAAAAATGGCCGCCGACATTGACGATCGTGATCGGCTGATCAAGGATTTTGTTTTCCTGAATCCCGGCCTGCAAAACGCGACCAACCTGGTCGGACGTGCCGCCGGCTTTAAACGGAACCACAAGTTTGATTGGTTTTTCAGGCCACCCTGCAGCCGACGCGGAACCGGTAAACGCAATTGCTGAAGCGGCTAGTATGCCTAGAAGTTCTTTCATGATTTCCTCTCGCTGTTATAGAATAATCAATGCTTATTTTATCGTCTTTTTTATGCTAGTTTAAATTATACTATTCTGGGTTCATTGCAACATTTCTTGAGGCTTTTCACATGGCAAATGCCAAAAAAAACAACGTTTTGTTCGTTTCTGTTGACCAGTGGCCAGGTCACCTGCTCGGCATTGCCGGCAGGTGCGATATTGACACCCCAACATTGGATCAACTGGCCCGAAATGGGGTACGTTTTACCAATTGTATTTCTGAGTGCCCGATCTGCATTCCGGCCCGCCGTTCGATGATGACAGGCACCGATCCACGCACCCATGGCGACCGTGTTTTTACCCCCGACATGACAATGCCCGACCTGCCTTTGTTGGCGGAAACCTTTCGAAATGCCGGGTACCAGACGGGGGCGGTTGGGAAACTTCACGTCTATCCGTCACGCAATCGCATCGGATTTGAAGAGATGGTTTCTTTTGAAGAAGGACGGCCCCAACTGGGCGGCCCGGACGACTGGGAATTGTTCCTGGCCGATCATGGAGAAGCTGGAAATGGCTATGCCCACGGCATGTCAAACGACGGGTATGAGTTCAGACCCTGGCATTTGTCAGAAGCGCAGCACCCAACCAATTGGTTATCGCGACAGATGTGCCGGATGATCCAGCGCCGCGATCCGACGCGACCGCAATTCTGGCACCTGTCGTTTAATTTCCCGCACCCGCCTATCGTGCCCATTGCAGCTTATCTGGATGCATATAGGGGGCGCAGAATGGACGCCCCCTTGTTGGCCGATTGGGCTGAAGATCCCGATGCCGTGCCGCCGGCGTTGCAAAAAGTCAGACGAAATTGGCCCAAACTGACCAGCGAAAAAATCAAGAATATGCGCCGCGCATTCCATGCTCAATGTACTCAGATTGACCACCAGCTTCGCCGGGTCATTGGAACTTTGCGCGAGCATCTGCTGCTCGACGATACGATCATTTTATTCACCAGCGATCACGGGGATATGTTGGGAGATAACGGACTTTATGCAAAACGCCTTATGTATCGCGGGTCTGCACATGTTCCGATGATCATCATGGGGCCAAAAGGCGACAAAGCCACGGCGCCGGGCAAAGTCGATGATCGCCTTGTCGGCATGCAGGATATTATGCCGACCCTGTTGGAAATGGCCAATATTGATATTCCGGACAGTTGCACGGGAAGGTCGATGATCAGTGGGGCCAGGCGGGAGTATTTTTACGCTGAAGCCATGGAGGACACTGGCGCGACGCGCATGCTGACCGATGGCAAAATGAAACTGATCTGGTATCCCGCCGGCAACCATATCCAACTGTTCGACATGGAAAATGATCCCGAAGAACTGCGTGATCTATCGGAGCTTTCTGACTTTGAAAGCGAACTAAACAGGATGGAAAAACACCTTATCGATCACCTCTATGGGATCGATCTGGAGTGGGTTCACGACGGCAAATTGCGGGGCTTTACACCGCCCGACTTACCACCTACGGAAAATCGGGGCCTTTCAGCCCAGCGTGGCCTGCACTATCCGGAACCTCCCAAGGGCGATATCAGCAAAGTGGTGGGGGCTCCCTGATTGGTTGCGTTGATTACTTCTGCAGAGATTGGGCGACGACAGTGCATTCATCGACCAGTTGGCGCGCCGAGGGAAGCAATGGTCTGTCGTGTCGCCATGTTACGCCGACAGCTCGAGGTGGCATTTCCGTTTTGACCGGCACCTGCACGATGTCGGGATACCCTGCCCGATGGGTCGTTGACATGAATCCCAGCATGTCGCTGCTCCGCACGATATTGACCATTGCCCGAACGGAATTTGTTTCAACACTTGGCTTTGGCAGGACCATGCGGTTTTGATGAAACAACCGCGTCAGCACCTGTCGGCCGTAGGTCCCGTCACCGGTCAAAACCCATTGCGCTTCGGTGGTTTTCTCCAAATCGATCTCGCCTTGCGTGCAAAGTGGGTGGTCACTGCGTGCAACCACAACCATGGAATCGCGGAGCAGTATTTCGATATTGTAGTCCGGGCCGATGACCGCATCGCTGATTGCGGCAAAGAAGAAATCGATTTCACCCGTGTCAAGCAATG
>CAJQPW010000049.1 GCA_905480295.1 uncultured Rhizobiaceae group bacterium
GGCGCGTTCGATGGCGCAAATCGCCTGATTGGCAATCAGCAGGCGCTCCTGTGGCAACTGCTCCATCAGCTGGTAGAAACCGTTGCCTTCTTCAGCACCCAGCAGATTGGACGTTGGAATGCGCACATCGTTGAAAAACAATTCAGACGTATCGTTTGATTTATAACCGATCTTATCCAGGTTGCGGCCGCGCTCGAAGCCTGGCAGATCATCGGCTTCGATGATTACAAGCGACGTTCCCTTGGCACCTTTTGCCGGATCGGTTTTCACCACCAAAACGATAATATTAGCGAGCTGACCATTGGTGATGAAGGTTTTGGAACCGTTTATCTTATAATGATTGCCGTCCTTGACCGCCGTGGTCTTGACCCCCTGCAGGTCGGAACCGGCGCCGGGTTCGGTCATTGCAATGGCGCCGATCAGTTCACCTGACGCCATTTTCGGCAGCCACTTTTGTTTTTGCTCTTCAGAACCGTAGTGAAGAATATAAGGAGCAACGATGGCATTGTGCAGCGCAAGGCCAAAGCCATCGACCCCGACGTGGCCAATGGCCTCTGCGATCACTGCCTCATGGGCATAGGTTCCGCCAGCACCGCCATAGGTTTCGGGCATGGACGCGCACAGCAATCCGGCCTCTCCCGCTTTTTCCCATGCTTCACGGTCAAACATTTCCTGTTTTTCATAGCGTTCGTAATGGGGAGCGATTTGCTCCTCCATAAACCGGTTGGCCATTTCTTCGAGCATGGCCGTGTCGCCGGTGCGCCAGTCTGGTGTTGCAATCTGAAGGGCTTCAGAGGGAAGGGTCATGTTTAAAAGGCCTCGGCATCCATTGCCATCATGGTATCACATCCGGTCTGGATGCGCGCCAGATGTGTTGCGCTCTCCGGAATCAGGCGCTCCATGAAAAACTTACCCGTAAGCAATTTGTTTTCAAGGAACTGTTTGGATCCTTCGTCTCCACCGGCCAGTTTCTCTTTCGCAGCTACCACCATCAGACCCCACATGTGGCCCAGAGCAACAAGGCCGAACAAATGCATGTAATCGGTCGAGGCCGCACCGGCATTGTCGGGGTTGGACATGCCATTTTGAACCAGCCACATGGTTGCCGCCTGCAGATCGGAAAGGGATTTTGACAGGGGCGCGATATAATCGGCCATCTCCTGGTCGTCCTTGTGGGCGGAGCAGAATTTACCGACTTCTTTAAAATAGGCCTGAACCGCACGTCCGCCCTTGCTGGGCAGTTTGCGCCCCACGAGGTCGAGTGCCTGAATGCCATTGGCCCCTTCGTATATCATGGCAATGCGGGCATCGCGGACAAATTGCTCCACACCCTGTTCGGTGGTGTAGCCGGTGCCGCCGAATACCTGCTGGGCCATGACGGTATTGTCGAATCCCTTATCGGTAATCACGCCTTTGATCACCGGCGTGATCAGTCCCATGAAATCCAGAGCGTCCTGACGTTCCTGCTCGTCGTCGGAGCGGTGACTGATATCGGCCTTCAGGGAAGTCCAGAACGCCAGCGCCCTGGCGCCTTCGTTGAAGGCCCGTATCGTCATCAGGATGCGCCGGATATCGGGGTGAACGATAATTGGGTCGGCCTTCTGATCAGGATATTTGGTGCCTGAAATCGAACGGCCCTGAAGGCGGTCGCGGGCCCAGTCAGCGGCATTTTGATAGGCAACTTCCGATTGTGCGAGACCCTGAACACCCACGGCTAGGCGGGCTTCGTTCATCATCACGAACATGGCTTTAAGACCACGGTTCGGTTGGCCGACCAGATAGCCGGTGGCTTCTTCATAATTCATGACGCAGGTGGCGTTACCGTTGATGCCCATTTTGTGTTCGAGCGAACCGCAGGTCATGCCGTTGCGTTGGTCGGGATTGCCATCACCATCGAGCAGAAATTTGGGGGCGATGAACAGGGAAATGCCATCCACACCGTCAGGCGCGCCTTCGATACGGGCCAGAACCAGATGAATGATATTGTCGGACAGATCGTGCTCACCGGCTGAAATCCAGATCTTTTGACCAGAGATCTTGAACGTGCCGTCGTCCTGCGCCACCGCCTTTGTCCGCATCATGCCCAGATCGGTGCCGCAATGAGGTTCGGTCAGATTCATCGTCCCCGACCATTCACCGGACAGCATTTTGGGTACATAAGCCTGCTTCTGTTCTTCGCTGGCATGTTCGATCAGCGCAGCAGCAGCACCGCTGGTCAGGCCCGGATACATGCTGAACGCCATATTGGCAGAGGCGATATATTCCTGAACCGCGACATTGATGGCCAGCGGTAATCCCTGCCCGCCATATTCTTCAGGGAAGGGCAGGGCGCCCCATCCGGACTGGGAGTACAAGTCATACGCTTCCTTGAAACCCTTTGGGGCGGTGACGGTGTGATCGGCATGCCAGGTGCAGCCTTCAAGATCTCCCACCGCATTCAGAGGCTGCAGCACATCCTGGGCAATCTTACCCGCTTCTTCGGCGATGGCGGCGATCATGTCCGGTGTCGCATCCTCAAAACCGGGTAGATTGTTAAACTTCTGAATCTGCAAAACATCGTTGAGCAAAAACAGACCATCTTCGATGGGGGGACGGTAGGTGGGCATGACAGGTTCCTCACTTGGAAGAGCAGTCCGTGCAGTTTGCGGATTGGCACAGGTTGCTCGCTCGAATTTCTGCAGGCTGTGTTGTGGTTGGCGTTTGAACCAACACACGATCAACACGGGCCTTTCAACTGCTAGATAGGGTAGAAATCAGTCGATGTCCAGTATTCTTACGTTTACGTAAATGTAATAATAATTTGTTGATTGTTTTCTGACC
>CAJQPW010000050.1 GCA_905480295.1 uncultured Rhizobiaceae group bacterium
ATAAAATTGCCGGACACTTTGTTGTCCAGAAAATAAGGTTGATGACCACGTATCGCACAGTCGATATGTTCGTTGATGCCAAACTTCAAATCACCTGACAGAAGAAAATAGTTGGGTGTAGCGTCCGAAGATGAACTTCCTTGAGCAGGAATTAGGATAGGAGCCTCCTGCTCTAAATAAGCAGCAAAACTATTCTTATTAGCAGGGTGCTGAACGGAACCCGTAGCACTCGTATACCGTCTTTGCGGCATGGCGTAGCTCACAGCGCCCTGAATAACAAAGCTTTTGTCATTAAACAGCGCCCCACCAGGGTTGATTCCTTCAGTGGAAAATCCACCTGCATATGCCGATGTCATCAGAACTGATGTCGCAGCTGTTGCCAGCAATGATGTCTTGAGAGCCTTCATGATAGTTTATCCCCGTAATGCGCCCCGGTCCCCGAAGGGTGTTGTCCAACACAATACTGTCACATTTCGACTCCCGGGGACACACGAATTACGTAAAGGTAAGACATAATCACAGTGCTGTGCCATTAAAGTCACAACTCAGCAATAATTGTGCTTTTTCAGCGCCGTATGGAGAATAATTTTGTGCAGAACCGCGCCAATAATCGCGCAGGCCGCCAATTTAGTTTGCGTTTGCCCACGCGCAGTATGCGCTCTTCAGCAACAGGCAATTCAGCCAGCAGGCCGGGGCCAAGTCCTTCGAATCGCCTGAAAATCCAATGCCTGCCAGATCATGCCCACAAACAAAGACGGACAGCCGTCCGTCATCGAGCGTGTCAACTAAAGCTCTTCACCCGCTCAACGGCTTCTACAACCTTCTCCCGCTTGGCTTCGGCATCCGCCAGTCGGGCGCGGTTTTCAGCAATGATCGCTTCCGGCGCATTGGCCACGAATTTCTCATTGGCCAGTTTTCCTGCCGCCTGCTTGATGTCCTTGTCCAGCGAAACAAGTTCCTTGTCGAGACGAGCCAGTTCGGCGGCAAAGTCGACCACCCCCTTCAGCGGAAGACATATCGTGGCTTCACCAGCGACAATCTGCGCCGCGCCGTCCGGCGCCTGATCCGCCGTATCTATGGATTCAATCCGGGCCAGCCGCTGGATCGCAGCCTGATGGGTGCTGAAACGCGTTTGGGTTTCCGCAGCCGCACCAACAACCACCAGCGGCAAAGTCAAGCCGGGCTTGATGTTCATTTCCGAACGGACCGAGCGGATCGCAGTGACCAGTTCAATCAGCCAGTTGATTTCAGACGCTGCTGCATCGTCAACCACACCGGGCTCTGGCCATGCAGCATGCACCAACAATGTGTCGCGTTTGCTGTCACTGGTTTCTGTCCACAGTTCTTCGGTCATGAAGGGCATGAAGGGGTGCAGCAGTTTATAGATTTCATCCAGAACATGGGCGGCAACTGCCTGGGCTTCTGCTTTTGCCTGTTCGTCCTCACCCTGAAAAACCGGCTTGAGCAATTCCAAGTACCAGTCGCAGAACGTGTTCCAAACGAAGCGATAGGCCACCCCTGACGCGTCGTTGAAGCGGTATTTTTCCAGATTGCTTGTCACGTCCTCGACGGTCTTTGAAAGTTCAGTCAAAATCCATCGGTTGAGCTGCAACTGCGCGCCGCTGGGATCAAAACCGTCCTGACGCTGCACATCGTTCATTTCGGCAAAACGGGTGGCGTTCCAGAGCTTAGTACCAAAATTGCGGTAACCGGCAACCCGCGTCGGATCGAGTTTAACGTCGCGTCCCTGAACCGCCATGATTGCCAGCGTGAAGCGCAGGGCATCGGCGCTGTACTCGTCGATCAGGTCCAGTGGATCGATGCCATTGCCCTTCGATTTCGACATTTTGGCACCGAATTTATCGCGCACCAACGGGTGCATATAAACAGTGTGGAACGGTTCAATGCCCCTGCCCTCGTCATCCTTCATGAAATGCAGCGACATCATGATCATGCGCGCAACCCAGAAGAAGATGATATCAAAAGCCGTCGAGAGCACCGACGTCGGGAAATAGGTTTTCAGCGCATCTGTATCCTGCGGCCAACCCAGCGTGGAGAACGGCCAAAGCGCGGAAGAGAACCATGTGTCGAGCACATCCTCGTCCTGTGTCAGGTCCACGTCATCACCATAAAATGCCCGTGCTTCGGCCTCGGCGTCATCGGCGGTCTTAGCAACGAAAACCTTGCCGTCGGGGCCATACCATGCAGGGATGCGATGCCCCCACCACAATTGACGCGAAATGCACCACGGCTGAATGTTTTCCATCCAGTTGAAATAGGTGTTTTCCCACATTTTCGGCACGAACTGGGTACGGCCTTCCCGTACCGACTCAATGGCGGGTCTGGCCAGGGTTTCAGCATCAACATACCATTGGTCGGTCAACATCGGTTCGATCACCACATTGGAACGGTCGCCGAACGGCTGGGCAATCACCTTGTCTTCAACACCGCGGTAAAAACCCAGTTCTTCGATTTCCTTCAACACCAGCTTGCGGGCGTCATATCGGTCGAGACCGGCATAGTGCTGCGGCACATTGTTGAGCTCGGTGACGATCATTTTCGCCTGCCCGTCCATCAACGGGATCAGCGGAATATCGTTGCGGCGGGCAACGTCATAGTCGTTGAAATCGTGAGCGCCGGTGATTTTAACCGCGCCGGTGCCAAATTCCGGATCGGGGTATTCGTCGGCAATGATTGGAATGTGACGTTCGGCAATCGGCAATCGAACGAGTTTTCCGATCAGGTTTTTGTACCGTTCATCGCTGGGATGTACCGCAACGGCACCATCGCCCAACATGGTTTC
>CAJQPW010000051.1 GCA_905480295.1 uncultured Rhizobiaceae group bacterium
CACGTCCATCATTCCACAATACCTCAACCAGGCTATGATTGTGCGACTGACACCCGGTGCCGGTGGTCAAAAGGGAACGCAGGAAGTGGCCACGTCATCTGCTGACGGATATACGCTGCTGTTCACGCATAACTATATCGACATGCTTCAGCAGCACGTTGAAAATCTGCCTTACAATCCGATGAAGGATTTCATCCCAATCGCGCGGGTCAACTACGCACCGATCGGAATCGTCGTTCGGGCAGACAGCCCTTACAAGAGCTTCGACGATCTGCTTGCAGGGGCTAAGGCCAATCCGGGCGGCATTCGCATGGCCCACTCTGGCAACTGGGGCGCACTGTTCGTGCCTGCAGCGCAGATCATGAAGGCCAAGGATGTTACGTTCAACCTGGTTCCCTATCAGGGTGGCGGACCTGCTTTCCAGGCTCTGTTGTCTGGTGATGCCGATGTCACTATGGGATTCCCTTCCACCCTGGGCTCTCAGTTAGCCGCTGGCAAAATTCGTCTGCTGGCGACCGCTGGATCCGAGCGCATGGTTGAGGGCGTCCCAACATTTGCGGAACTCGGCATCGGCGGTGATGTTGGCTTCATGCACCGCGTCGTTCTGGCCCCTGCCGGAACACCGGATGATGTTGTTGCCAAGCTGGACGCAGCTTTCAAATCCCTGATGGGTGATAAGACCTTCAAGCGCATGATGGGCCGTTTGAACGAAACCATCGATTTGATTGACGGCAACGGTTACCAGGCCATGCGTAAGGAGCAAAATGTTGCTTACAAGGATTTGGTCAAAGCACTGACCTCACAATAAGAGACACAGGTGGCGTCGAACCTGCTTCGACGCCACTGAACCTTTGACGATAGTGAAGTCACCTGGGGCGAACGAAGGTTTCCCGTTACAGGGGTTTGATGTCCAACTGGACGGCGAGTTCGTCAAGAGCCTGTCGCAAAGGCGGTGCAAGGGGAATGCCCCCATTGCTGCGCTCTTGGCTCACGCGGGCAAGACGTTCCCCAGGGAGACGAATTTCATCATAGCCCGGCAACCGGGGGGATGACTTCATTTCTTCCCAGACGATGTCAATTCCAGCTTTGAATGTATCCGGATCGGTAAACGCCTTGATGTCCAAAGCGATGATAAAATGACCGGTATTGGTGGTGGTTTTGCTGTCAGCATTAAAGTCCACAACGTTGCGACCGAACGCGGCGCCGTTCAACGTACCGGCCAGAATTCCGAATATCAGCGACAATCCGTAGCCTTTGGGACCGCCAATCGGCAACAGGAATCCTTCTGCCGCCCGTTTTGGATCCGTAAGCGGTTTGCCCTGCCTGTCGATCATCCAGCCTTCCGGCATCATCTCACCGCGTTGCGCAGCCGTTTTGACCTTGCCGTAGGCCGCCACGGTCGTCGCCATATCCAAAATGATCGGTGGATGGCGACCCGCCGGAACGGCAACGGCAATTGGATTGGTACTCAGCAGCATTTCACTGCCTCCCCAGGGCGGCAGATGGTTGGCGCTGCCAACAGCCACGTAGACACCGATCATGTCACGTTTCAATGGCATCATGGCATAGAGCGATGCAGGACCTGCATGATTGGAATGACGGGCCCCAACCCAACCGATACCTGTTGTCTGCGCCTTGCTGATCGCCATTTGGGTGGCGTGATGCATCACCAGATGTCCGAGCCCATTGTCGCCATCAATCAGCGCCGTCGCGGTGCGATCCTCCACGGTCTTGATATTCGGCGTTACATTGAGACCACCATCACGGATGCGGCGAACGTATTGCGGCAACCGAAACACACCATGACCGTCCTGCCCCATGAGATCGGCCTGAGCCATCAGCGAACCAGCGATTTCCGCATCGGTAGCGGGCAGGCCGCAGGCAATAAAGCTATCGGTGATAAATTGGCGCAGCGCCGGTTCAGTAACCGTAGGGATGGCGGGTGTCATTGGGACCAACTTTTGTTAAACTTCTTTGCAGAAAACACTGTCTGCACAACCTGTTGAAAGCGACTTGAAACATGACACATGGACTGACGGTAAAATACGATGACATTAACACCTTTAGTCGCGGTGATGGCGTGGAAACGCGGTTGATGGTGGGCAAAGGCAATGCCGACACGACGCCGTTTACGAGCGGCACCACCGTGTTTCCGCCGGGCAAAGCAGCCCCTTTGCACAGCCACAATTGCGCCGAGCAGGTTACTATTCTTGAAGGTCAGGCCGAGGCGATGATTGATGGCAGGCTGGTGCAACTGGGGCCGCTTGACACGTCTTTTGTGCCGGCCGAAGCCCCGCATTATTTCCGCAATACCGGTGCAGGTCGACTGGTCATATTGTGGATTTACGGCGCACGCGATGTCACGCGCACTTTCACGGATACCGGCGAAACCGTTCCGCACATGTCGTCCGCCGATCAGGTGTGACGACCACGACAAACCGGCCACGGTCAGGCGTGCAGAACGGAGTGCGGTTTTAAGGAACAATGATGGTCGATCCAGTGGTTTCGCCGCTCTCCAGTGCCCGATGGGCATCTGCAACATCGGAAAGGGCAAAACGCTGGTTGATATTAACCTGCAGCACACCTTCGCGAATAAGCCGAAAGGTTTCAGACGCTGAATGTTCCAGATCCTCACGCTCGCGCACATAGTCGGCCAGCGTTGGACGGGTAAAATACAGCGATCCGCTTTTCTGCAAGGTACTGGGCGCAACCGGTGGCGCTTCACCAGTCGTGGCACCGTAGGATACAAACAACCCATAGGTGGCCAGGCATGCAAGCGAAGCGTCAAAAGTTGCTGCCCCGATACTGTCATAGACGACGCCCACGCCTTTGCCATCGGTCAGTTGCCTGACCCGTTCTGCAACATCTTCAGATTTGCGGTCGATGGCGGCCTCATATCCCAGCGACAGAATGTTTTGGCAGTTTTGTGGGCCGGAAGTCACACCGATCATCCGGGCACCCATATGTTTGCCCCATTGACCCGCCAATTGTCCGACGCCACCGGATGCTGCCCAGAACAGGGTTTGATCACCTTCCGCCACCTTGTAGGTGCGGTTGAGCAGGTATTCGACCGTCATGCCCTTCATCAAAACTGCTGCAGCAACTTCATCTGAAATGCCCTCAGGAATGATCAAAAGCCGGTCTGCGGGAACGTTGCGCCGATTGCAATAAGCCCCCAATACAGCGCCATAAACAACCCGATCACCCACAGAGACATGGCTGACGCCATCACCAATCGCGGTGACCCGCCCTGCGGCTTCTAGGCCCAGTGGGCTGGGCAGGGGCATCGGATAATGGCCGGATCGCTGATAGACGTCCATATAATTCAGCCCGATTGCAGTTTGCTCGACCTGAGCCTCTCCGGGACCGGGGAGCGACAGGTCGTAGTCTTCCAGCTCGATGACATCGGCACTGCCTTGTTTGTTGATTGTGATCCGAGTGGCCTGCATGCTTTTTTCTCCGTGCCCAAATTTCAAACGGTGGCGTCGCCGCTTTCTACCATTATTGTTTCTACTTCTCCCGCCCCGTTGTTTCGGCGATGGGCTGCCGCCGCATCGTATTCAGCAGACTGAAAACAATTTACTCCAGCTTCCATTGTCGGGAACTCAATCACCACGAAGCGGTGGAATTTTTCCGGCCCTTCCATGATCTGGTACTTGCCACCACGGGCGAGAACCTTGCCACCATGTTTGGCAATAATCGCGGGGACCAGATCGGTATATTTTTTATACTCAACCGGATCGGCAATTCGCGAACGGGCAATCCAATAGGCGGGCATTTTTATCTCCAAACGGTGTGTTGGTGTGGACTCAGGCAGCACTCATTGCATCAAGATCAGCGCGCAGACCCTTTTCCTGCTCGACTGTAAGCTTCACCAAAGGTGGCGCCATTCGGGTCCAGTCTTCATCACCGATCCGCCATGCTTCGATCCGCTTCATCGCCGACATCAGTGGATAACCGCTCGCCATGGTGCGGGCGGCGATAACGACCTTCATGGCGGCATCACGCTCTTCACCTTCGGCTGCCTGCAGCGCCTTTTGAGCCATTGCTCCAAACGCATTGGTGGACCCGGAAATCACACCGGCTGATCCGATGGCCAACCCGTCCCACAGCATGGCTTCTGACGACGGGTAGACGTCAAAATCTTCTGCGACACCACCGGTTGCCTCGATGATCGCCCTTGATTGTTCAAAATCTCCGCTGCTGTCTTTCAGCCCGGCGATTATTGGGCCGAATTCGGCACGCAGCCGCGTCACGAGAGCAGCGGATAGAGGAACCTGTGACATCTGAGGGAAGTGGTACATATAGATGCGAAGGTCATCGCTGCTGATTTTTTCGACCAGATTGGCATAGTAAGAAAACAGACCGTCATCCGAGACGCCCTTGTAGTAATAGGGTGGCAGAACGAGAACGTTTTTATACCCCGATTCCACTGCAGCACGGGTAAGCTCGACACAATCGCCGGAGGCCGGAGCGCCGGTGCCAAAAATCACCCGGTCCGTTTCGATGCCCGCGGCAGCGAATGCGGCGGGCAGGGCGAGGCGGTCCCGCATCGCAATTGATGTTCCTTCGCCTGTTGTTCCTGTTGGCGCGACACCGTCGCAACCACCGTCGGACAGCAAATGTTGGCAATATGCAATCAGCTTGGAGGTGTTGAGGGAGCCGTCAGCGTCAAATGGCGAAACAGCTGCGGCGTAAATTCCGCGGCGGGCTTTTTTCATTTCCAGGTTCCTTTGAATGGGTCTGTCGCTTTCGATATGTGCGACTACGTTTTTGCGTCCAGTTTATTTGAAACAACAACCTTGATGGCATCATCAACCCTGTCACGGGCATAGCGCAGCGCAGTGGGCAAGTCGTCCATCGCAAAGGTGTGGGTGTGAATGAGCCCTGCATCGAAGCGCTTTTCGGCCATAAAAGCCATCGCACGATGGGTTGCCGAACGGCCTTCGCCCCGAATCCCGTACAGGTAGATGTTGTTGACCGCGATCGCGCCCAGGTTGAAGTTAACTGGTTCCTTCGGGAAGGCGGCAAGACATATGCGCCCACCACGGTTGGTCATCTGTACCGCCTGGTTGACCGTCGTCTCATTGCCCGCGCAGTCAACCACATAGTCAGCACCCTTGCCGGTCAAAGCCATCACCCGTTCAACTGCGTCCTCCTCCTTGGGATTTATGGTCACATCGGCACCCAACGCGGTGCCGATATCATTGCGGTTTTTGCGTGTGCCAATCAGGATCACCGGAGAGGCTCCCAGTGCCTTGGCCACCGCAACCGCCAAAAGACCGATGGGGCCAGGGCCAATAACAACGACACTCTCACCGGCAACGAGGCCACCCAGTTCCGTAATCCCGTACATCGATGTACCCGCTGTGACGACCAGAGTGGCCTCCTCATCAGTCATCTCGTCAGGCACGCGGATCATCGTATTGATGTTGTTAACGGCATATTCGGCAAAGCCACCATCGGTGGTAAATCCATTGGCCCGATGACCCTTGTCCATCGCGCCATAGTTGAGGCCATAGTTGTGACAGGAGGTGTACATGCCCATGCGGCATCGCTTGCATTGGCCACATCCGGCATGGATTTCCACTGTAACCCGATCACCAATTTCAAACTCGTCAACACCAGGTCCGAGTGCGGCAATCGTTCCCATATATTCGTGACCGGGGGTGAAGTTCTTGTTGAACGGCGGTCCCCCTTCAATCAGAGCCGGTGTGCCATATTTGATAATTTCCAAATCCGTGGCACAGATAGCGACAGCATCGATTCGCACCAACGCTTCCGCTTTTGCCGGTGTGGGCACTGGTTTTTCCGTCAGAATCAATTCTTCCGGGTCACCGAGAACCCATGCTTTCATGGTTTGAGGTACAGTCATTGTGTCCGATCCAGCCAGTGCGTCCGCCTTTGAGCTCTCGCCGCCTTGCGCCCGTTCCATTTAATTCTCCATTACGTCCATTAATTGGTTGACCATTACGCGAAAGCATGAAACCAATGTCGAATTATTCTCAGTATAGGAGGTGGTGCAGCTATGTATAGCCCTAAAAACCCCTTAAACACTGTTGTTGTCGCATTGCCCCCGTTGTCAGACGTTATATGTAATTGGGTGACCAATGAGCGATAGGACTCTTTCTCGCATACGGGCATGGCTCGGTTCATCGCAACTTCGCGAGGGGGCGCGACTGCCACCGGAACGCACTTTGGCATCCAGCCTTGGTCTCAGCCGGGCAGAATTGCGCAAAGCGCTTTTGGTGTTGGAGGCGGAGGGTCGACTGGAACGCAAGGTTGGTCGCGGTACGTTTCTAGCCAATCAACGGGTTCCCAGGAGCGGCAAGGGATCTGGAGGAGATATCGCGGCTCTTGCAGAGCGCACCGGACCCCATGAGGCGATGATTGCGCGTCTTGCTTTTGAGCCCAACCTTGCCCGTATGGCTGCGTTGCATGCGACGCCACGCCAGTTGGCCGAGTTGCGGCGTGTGGCTGATGCCATGCGCATGGCTTCCAGTTGGGAGGCCTATGAAGAGCTCGATGCAGCGTTTCATGATCTGATCGCCGAAAGTTCGGGCAACGCGCTTCTGCATAACCTGCACAAAATTCTAAATGGCGTGCGCATGATCGTGGTCTGGCGGCGATTGAATCCAAAGGACACGGCCCCAACTTCTGACTACCACTCCTTTCAGGAGCATGAAGAAATCGTCTCTGCGCTGGAGGCCCGGGACCGGCACGGTGCTGAGAAATCCATGCGCAAACATCTGCAATCAACCCTCGACGTCATGACGGCCGAGGAATGAAACTTTTTACTATTCCTAAGAAAGGTATTTGAATGATCGACCTGTACACCTGGACCACGCCAAACGGCCGCAAAGTCTCAATCTTGCTGGAAGAACTCGGTATTGAATACCGGGCTCATGCCATCGACATCACCAAAGGTGAGCAGCATGCACCGGACTTTTTGAAAATCGCTCCAAACAACCGCATTCCGGCGATCGTCGATCAGGACAATGATATGCAATTGATGGAATCCGGTGCGATCATGCTCTATCTCGCCGATAAATATGGAAAATTTCAATGCTCCGGCCCTGAATACTGGCGCATGATGGAGTGGTTGATGTGGCAAATGGGCGGGCTTGGACCAATGCTCGGTCAGGTCCATCACTTCGTGAAATATAACAG
>CAJQPW010000052.1 GCA_905480295.1 uncultured Rhizobiaceae group bacterium
TTCCCAGCTAAACCTAGCCCCCGATAATTTCTGATGTCCAGCTCAATTCACCTCACCTGAACCGTTCAGGTAACCAGAACCTGAATGAATAATAGCCGTCAATCGGATGCCAAGGCTTCAACAGTGATTGATTCCAACACCGTTGTTTGACTAAAGACTTGCTCCGGATCGTTGACGGGTCAAGGTGGAGTGCCCATCATTGCGACCGGGAGAGCTGGACTATGACAGATGCTGATAAAGAGGACACGCAAAGCGAGGGCGCAATCGAGCTGCTTAGTTTTGTGTCCTACCGAATTTCGCTTTTACACCCAAAATTGAATGCCCAGGCGGCCCACATTCTGGGCAAGCTTGCCGGGATTAGCCTGGTTCAGTGGCGCATCATTTCTTTGATCGATGCATTTGGCCCCAAGATTTCATCGAGTGAGATCATCACCAGGGTCAGCATGGACAAGGGCCTGTTCAGCCGGGCACTGAAGAAGCTCGTTGAGGATGAAAGGGTCATCAGCATGACCGACCCGTCCGATCAGCGCCGCATGCTGTTGTCGCTGTCACCCCAGGGAAAGGCGTTGCAGGAAACCGTTATTCAAACGATGCGCGAACGCCAGAAACATTTGATGCATGACCTTACAGCTGATGAGCGCAATGCGCTGTATTCCGCCTTCGCCAAGCTCGAGCGCAATGCCGATCGCCGGGACTTTTGATAACCAGCGATTTGCCAAACCGCTGTCGGGCATCCCAGCGTTACCCTTCCGCCTGGATCTTGCGGTCCACCATGATCCGGAACTGTTTGGCACCGGCATCCAGACCCAGATCAATATTGCGCGTCTTGGCGTGTTTCATGCCCACATGAACCTTTTCCAGCACTTCGCGGTCTTCTTCAAAAGCCATGCGGGCGCCCTTGTTCATGAAGGTCGACACTTCTTCATTGTCAGGGTCGGTGTTGCGGTGCTGGAACCAGAAATAGCGGGTTCTGTCCTCATCGATCGGGGTCATGAAATTATAGGAAATATTGACGTAGGTATCCTCTGTGTGTGGCTTGTCATAGCCCCCTGTTCCAACGGGCGTATAAACCGACATGTTGAGCCCGATGGCGGGCAGACACATTTCGTAATGCTGCAGGCGGTCACAATCACCTTCAAACCTGACCAGGTTGGCATAATAGGGTGAAGGCGGTTTCTTTTCGATCCAGCGCGACACCACCACACCCCGATGGGTCTTCTCGACTTTCAGCGGTTCATCGTCCGTGCCGGCGCCCGCAAAGGATGTCACATGGACCCATGCAACATGACTGGGGTCGAGCAGATTGTCGCAAACCCACAGATAATGACAGTCGATATCCAGCACGCCTCCATCGGTCTTTCCCCATGTCGGGTCGTCGAAATTCTCAATTGGGAAAATCTTGTCCGGGTCAGCCAATTCAGGATCACCCATCCAGATCCAGAGGAAGCGGTAGCGGTCAACCACGGGGTAGGATTTTACAACCGCTCGCCTTGGGATGTTCTGGGACTGGGTTGGCGCGGCAACGCAGGTGCCTGCGCAGTCAAAAGTCAGTCCATGATAGCCACATTCGACGTGATCGCCTTTCAGATTGCCGTTTGAAAGCGGCAATTTGCGGTGCGGACAGGCATCTTCCAGCGCCACAGGCGCGCCGTCTTCGCGGCGGTAGAGCACGACATTTTCGCCGAGAAAGGTTTCCGCCGTCAGGGTTCGGCCAATATCCTTGCTCCAGGCCGCCACGTACCAGGTATTTTTTAAAAACATCGACATTCTCTTTTACAGCAATCAGGTTGCAGCTAGCCTATCGCATTGCGGCCGGGCAAACCATGCCGTTGACGGCAAGATCCAGTTTCAAATTGATTTGACCATTGGGCTGGTGATAGTTTCAACCAACCAGATCGACGGGGACGACCAATGACTGACATGACGCCGGAACTTGGCGCCCGCAACCTGCTGCTAAATTGCGCCCAGGCCAAAGCCGGTGACCGGTTGCTGATTGCCTTTGAGTCGGCTGAATATGGTTATTTCGATGATGCATCGGTCGGCGTGGTCACCACCGCTGCCCAATCGCTGGGACTGCAGGTTGATGCCACACATGTGGGCTTTAATCCCGACAATCCGGAATTGACGCCACAGTTGCTGACCCAGTTCGAAGCGGCAGACATTATCCTGTTTCTTGCCCGTCTTGGTGATCAGCTGCGATTTTCTGACATGCCATCGGGCAAACGGATCATTGTCAGTTTCGCTGTCACACAGGAACTCTTCGGATCCGGTTTCGGCAACGCCCATCACAGCGCTTTCATGGCAATCAAATCCGAGATCAACGCGGTGTTGAACAGGGCATCGGACGTGCATTTCACCTGTCCGCTGGGCACTGATGTCCGTGGACGACCGGAAATGAACATGAATGCCGATGGCGACACATCGATCCTGCGTTTTCCAATGTCGGTCTTTACGCCGGTTCCCGCTCATACATTTTCCGGCAAGGTTGCGATCAATTTCCTGACCGGCACCGGTTCACGATATTACGACGGTTATACGGCTGAATTCGACGGCCCGGTTCTGGCGCTTCTCGATCATGGCCGCCTCACCGGTTTTGAGGGCTCATCGGATGATGTTGTCCGCGCCGAGGCCCATTATGACTATGTGGCAAAGCTGTTTGGTATTGACCGCACCTTCGTTCATTCGTGGCATGCCGGCATCCATCCGGGCTGCGGCTACCCCTGGAACCTGCGCGATAATTACGAACGCTGGGGTGGTGCGGCTTTCGGCAATCCGCGCATTCTGCATTTTCACACCTGCGGCGCGGAGGCACCGGGGGAGATCAGCTGGAACGTCATCGATCCAACCGTCGTCATCGATGGGATAACCTATTGGGACAAGGGCGTCTTCCACGCTGAACGCCTGCCGAACGGGCCAGACATTCTGGCAAAATACCCCTGCACAGCGGCCGTGTTTAATCAGCCTGACCGGGATATCGGTTTTCGCAAGGCCGTCTAATCGCCA
>CAJQPW010000053.1 GCA_905480295.1 uncultured Rhizobiaceae group bacterium
GGTAAACTGATCCACCAGCGCGGCATGAAAGAGCGCACCGAGTTGTGAGCCAGGAACCGGGTCCTCAGCCAGTCCACCAACGAACACGTCAATATTATCAACAGTTCCGAACAATTCCTCCAGCTTGATCTGCAAGGCCACGTCCGACGTAATTTCAGCAAATGTCGTAACCTTTTGCAGACCATAAGCCTCACGGTAGGCATTGTAGTCGTCAAGCCCATGATCACGCCCGCGTTGAATGTTAAGTGCAGCAAGGTCAAACCCACCTGAACCCGGCGGCCCGAACAGGAAATTCCGCACGTCATCTATGATCTGCGTGTCAATCGCTTCCGACTTGCTTGTTCCGGCACCACGGAAAAGGGCATCAACACCGCCTTCAGTGACCAGTCGATCGGGGCGGAAGAACGCATCCAGCAAAGCAAGATTGCCAAAACTGTTTTCACTGCCGTCTTCATCAACCCGGTGGATGGTGGACGACAGCATTGTGTGACCCAGCCGAAAAGCAGCGGTTGAAAAAACATTGGCAATTTCAGGCGACACATCGGCGCGGTAACCCGCATAGTCGCTCAGGGCATTTTCACCCAGGAGTTTGGGCAAAAACTCATTATAGGTGATGGCCTGCATTTCGGCTTCAACAATGCGGCGCGCTTCCTGGTACAGGGTATCGCCATCCCATTCTGGATTCTGCTGTTCCAGTTGCTCAACAAGCCGGTTGTGCTCCCGCAGGAACAGGCTGTGCACCGAACTCAACAAGACATTTTCATTTGCCCGTTCATCACCGCCCAGAAAGAACCGGTCAGTTGTGCTCATGGCATTGGGCAATCCATCAACGTTAAACGGCATCAAGTCGCCATCGGACACTTTCATACGGCCGTCTTCGCCCCGCAGAGCCGCCTGGCGGACGGCGTCAGACCCGTAGACATTCGAAGCGTCGATGAAGGGAGTAATATCACTGAGTTGCTGACGGGGATTATCGACGCCCGTGCCGGACGCAAGGTCATATTGGGAGCGCGTGAAATCTATCGTCTTATCGCCCTCGCTAAACGGATCGAAATAAGCATCTCCGAGAGGCACGGCAATCGGTGCATCTTCACCATCTTCCTTGCTTGTGTGGCTCAGCGAAATATCGTGATCAAGGAACTGGCCCCAGATCCAGAGAAAGTCGCTCAATCCCTGCTCGCTGGGGTTAGGATCCGTCTGGGCAAAAATCTCGTTGGAAATCTCCCGAGCCGATGGGCGTGTTGCCCCGGCCATGGTTGAAATGCCATCACCATAATCGGCAGGAAGAATCCGTAAGAGAGGCTGTTTTGTCTGTCCCAGACCGGGATCATCCGGATTGTTGTTGCTTCCATCTACGCTGCGATATTCATTCGCCATGATAATCCAACTTTCTTCTGTGCCAAATTGAAACGAATTTTGGCTGTCCCCCATCACTTCACATAGACTGTGCAAACGATGGGCCAGTTCGATCGGGATGGAATCTGCCCAGCGCTGCCGCGGACTATGCATGTCGCATCCTCCGGCAAATTTGATCATTGAAGGTCTGGATTTGATCGGCTCAACAGCACTTGATCTGATACACTTGCTCAAACTTTCTCGATCGATCGGCAAACTGATGGATGCACAACTGAACGCAACAACTGTAAAAGCCAGTTTTCCGGGGCATTCCGGCGACATGCTGGCGGCACGATTTGACATTCCTGCTGGACCTGTTCGCGCAACGGCCCTGTTTGCACATTGTTTCACCTGTTCAAAGGACATTCTCGCCGCCAAACGAATTGCGTCAGAACTCGCCCGTTCCGGAATCGCCGTTTTGCGTTTCGATTTCACCGGTCTGGGCTCGTCTAAAGGCGAATTTGCCCACACCAATTTCTCCTCCAACATCCACGACCTTGTCATTGCCGCTGACTATCTGCGACAGAACTACACGGCTCCAAGCCTGTTGATCGGTCATTCCCTGGGTGGGGCTGCCGTGCTTGCCGTGGCTGGTGATATTCCCGAGGTCCGGGGGGTCGTGACCATCGGTGCTCCGTCCGATGCTGAGCATGTTCTGCACAATTTTGACGCCAGTCTGGAAACCATCAAACGTGATGGCAAGGCGCAGGTCAGCCTCGCCGGCCGGCCCTTCACCATTGAAAAGCAGTTTGTGGAAGACGTACAGTCCAATAATCTCAGTGACCGCATCGCCGCTATGAAGCGGCCGCTTCTGGTTCTGCATTCCCCGATTGACCAGACCGTGGGAGTTGAAAATGCCGGCGAGATTTTTGCAGCCGCCAAACATCCCAAGAGCTTCGTTTCACTCGATCAGGCTGATCATCTGCTCACCAAAGGAGAAGACGCAGCTTATGCCGCTTCGGTTATTGCCGGATGGGCCGATCGCTATCTCCCGGCTGATAAGCCCCGAACCGACGAGGTGATCGAAAGCGTTCGGGTTACAGAAACCAGGGAAGGAAAATTTCAACAAACCGTATTGGCTGGCAAACACCGTCTGTTTGCCGATGAACCTGAAAGCTATGGCGGGATGGATTCAGGTCCCAGCCCCTATGATTATATGTCGATTGCTCTCGGTGCCTGCACGGGCATGACATTGCGCATGTATGCAGATCGCAAAGGGTTGGAGCTGGGACGGATCAGCGTTGACGTTTCCCATGGCAAGATACACGCGCAGGACTGCGTTGAATGCGATCATGCTCAGCGACAATCCAATATCCGCATTGATCGTTTCGAGCGCACAATTCATGTCGAAGGGGGCGTACCCGAGGGCCTGAATCAAAAGATCCTGGAAATTGCCGACAAATGCCCCGTTCATAAAACCCTGGAAGCATCTTCGGTTGTGGCAACCACCCTTTCTGCTGACTAGCGCCTAGTGGGTATCACCACCGGGCAGTTTGTCCCAGATAATTTGCGCCAGGCAAAGAATAATACAGGCCAGGAAAAACGCGATCAGCGTTGAAAAATCTGCCCAAATGGCACGCAGATTAGGACTCATACGCAGCATCCGTTGAATCATCGTCAAACCGTCCTGCCAGATCCAGTACAACAGCCCGGTAAGAACGATGGCGAAAATCAATCCGGCAATGTGTCGCATGGAAAACATCGTCATTGCACCTGCACGCTGTCTGGATTGATTTTGAACAGGTGCAGATCTCCCCGTTTTTCAATTTGTCCTTCGGCACTCAGCAACACGGCGGTGATGCCGAAAAGCCGGTCGTCAAGTGGATTACCCTGTTCGTCGCTGAGCATGAAAAACGAAGAGCCATCAACCTCTCCCTTGGAAACAAATACCGCCGGCGTTCCGCCAATGATGCAAAGATTGGCACAGGCCTTGTGGGCCAGTCCGGTTCCGGGACGCATGGCACCTGCATAGCATTTGCCATCGCAAATTTCGCCGCTGAGACGCCAGGTGCCCAGATCAGTGACATCAACGGGTTGAATTTCACCGCCAGCCGGTTTCATCCGCCCGGCGACCTGCAGCATGTCCAGCGCGCCCCGCTTCAGCAACACTCCGCGAGCCTGCACCTGCTGACCGTCGAGCGATTTGGCTTGTTGCATGACCCCCCGTTTGCCCTGCCCGGTCAACATGATGGAGTGGCCATCGGGATATTTGTCATTGGGCGACACGTGGATAACGGGGTATGGCCTGGCTTCCAATACGCCGATCACGGTCTGGCGCCCGATATCAAACCGGAAAGCGCCATCGCCCGGGTTGTTTTGCGTGATGACAAAGGAAAATGCAGTGCCAGCAAACAATCCCGCCATAAACAGCACACTGACAATCAGAAACGGCGGCAGCCCGGCGGGCAGTTTTTTGCCCCAGCCAACAAAAAATCCATCATAGCCATTGGCACTCATGATTTCATTTCCTCGTGCTCGGCAAGGACAATCGGTTCAACATAAGTGCCAGCTGGGTTGGCTACCGGGTCAATCAGCAACTGACCGTCTTCCAACGCCAATCGATAGGTTGGAACCTTTTCCGTAAAGGGGGGTGGTGAGCAACCGTCTTCCGGCCGGTATTGGTAGCCATGCCAGGGGCAGGTAACACAGCCAAACAGCTTGCGCCCTTCACCCAGCGGCCCGTTTTGATGGGCGCACAGATTGGAGAGTGCAGATATATTGCCATCATACAAAAAGACAGCCGCACGTTCGCCATCTGGAAGCACGACAACCCTGCCCCGCTTGTTCTGCAATTCATCGACCGGGCATACCGGCACCATGCCCGCTGAACCGGCCGATGAGCCATCCTGTTTCGATTCACGACGAGCGGTGACGAAATGTAACCCCGTCACCAGCAGTGCTCCGCCGAGAAACACGAAACCAAAGAACGAATTTGTCGTATTCTGGAAATAGCCAAAAGCCACATGAGCAACCAGCGACGCGTAGGCGACGTAGATACCCATATGCAGGGTTTTCCAGATTTTTGGAGTAAGAAAGCTCAACCAGAAATCATGACTGGTTGTCGCCAGCACAATTAACACCAGCAGCGAGAAAACCCCGAAGAGCTCAAACGGAAATCCCAGCACCTGTCCAAAACTGACATTGCTGTTCAACAAGGCGACATATTTGTTCGTCGGAGAAAAGACGTAATACCAGTTGATCACATAAGTCGCATGAACGAAGGCTACGATGCAGGTCAGGACTCCAAAATGCCGCCGGTTATAGAGCAGTGGCAGGAACCGCCTGTCGAGCCTGGCAAGCGGTCCGATACATAATATCAGGGTCAACATTAAAAAGGCACAGGACCCAAATGCCCTCATGCGCAAGATCGGTGTTTCCACCGGTCGGGTCACATCATGAAAGGAAGGGGCAATCCGCAAAAACAGGTAGATATAGGCGATCACTGCAACGATCAGCACTGCGTCATAGGCATATTTGTTTTTGTTCCAAAGAACCGGGCGATAGCTGTTGCTCATGATCCACCGTTTTCCTGTGAGGGTGGCGCAATCTGAACCGGAGCTCGCAATTTCTCAGGATCCTGCTTCAGCCATACAGCCAGAACCACGGTAAGCGGGATTAACAGCGACAGGATCATCCACATCCATGTGTGGGCTTTGCGAAGACTTCTCCTCACTGCCCATCTCCCACGCCTGCTGTCACATCGCCATCCTTAACTGCGGGACAGCCGTGTTTATTCAACTGTTCCAGCGACCACCAGCGCCACAGCACCAGCGGCCAGATGACAACAATCCCGGGGATAAGCAGGGGGCGAAAAGCGTAGGAATCGTGGGCCGCAGGGTCGATACGGTCCAACCCAAAGAACAAAAAGGCCACGCACACCAGACCACCGATAGCAGCCCAGATCTGAACGAAAGCAACAACTAGTTCAGCCAGCGACAACTTCAATCACTCCCAAGTCCGGCACCATTGCCCCGCAATCAATTAACACCACCGTAAGCGACCCCTGAGAGTTCGGCCATATCTTTTTTCCAGGTGGTCAGGTCTTCACAGTTAAACTGGGAGAGGTGATCATGGCCACAGGCACGGGCCATCACCTGCATCAAGCCCACCGAAGCATCAAAGAAGTTTTTCAATTGATCAGCGGATTTCTCGACGACCAGTCGACTGACCAGATGCGGTTTTTGGCTGGCGATCCCCACCGGGCAGTTGTTGGTGTGACAGGCGCGCATGGCAATACAACCGATCGCCTGCATGGCAGCATTGGACACCGCAATTGCATCGGCGCCAAGGGCCAGAGCCTTGATGAAGTCCGCCGGCTTTCGCAGTCCGCCGGTGATCACGAGGGAAACATCAGACCGGCCACTGGCATCGAGATGCCTGCGCGCGCGCGCCAGGGCCGGAATGGTCGGCACGGAAATATTGTCCCGAAACCGCAGCGGCGCTGCGCCGGTGCCACCACCGCGTCCGTCGAGAATGATATAATCGACACCCACCGCGAGTGCAGCATCAATGTCCTTTTCAATATGCTGGGCCGATAATTTATATCCCACAGGAATCCCACCGGTCCGGTCGCGAACTTCGTCGGCGAATTCCTTGATCTGCCCGGTCTCGGTCCAGTCAGGAAAGCGCGGTGGTGAAACCGCCGCAGTGCCGGGTTCAAGACCGCGTACTTCTGCGATCTTGCCCTTGACCTTGGCTCCGGGCAGATGGCCTCCGGTGCCGGTTTTCGCACCCTGACCACCCTTGAAGTGGAAAGCCTGCACCTTGTTGAGCAAGTCCCAATCAAAACCAAATCGCGCCGATGCAAGTTCGTAGAAATACCGTGAATTCTCCGCCTGCTCTTCCGGCAACATGCCACCCTCTCCAGAACAGATGCCGGTTCCGGCGAGTTCAGCGCCCCGCGCCAATGAGATCTTTGCCGGTTCGGACAACGCCCCGAAACTCATGTCCGATACAAACAGGGGGATTTCCAGTTTCAGCGGTTTTTGAGCATTGGGTCCGATTAAAACATCTGTGCCAACAGCCTCATCGTCGAGGCGTGGCGGCGTGTGCAGTTGGGCGGTGAGAATCTGAATATCATCCCAAGTTGGCAGCTGATTGCGCGGCACACCCATGGAATCCATTTTGCCATGATGCCCGGTTCGGCGCAGACCATCGCGGGCATATTTTTGGATGAGGCCGTTATGGGGTTCCTCTTCGGTTCCGTGCGCCGTGTCCGCATACACACCAAGATAGGCTTCCCTGTTGAACGGCTGCGGGTTGGCCTTTCCCCAGGCAAGGATTTCGTCTGAATCAACCAGAACATCGTTGCCCTCAACCCATGCTTCAAATTTCGGCAGGACTTCATTGTTGGCATATTCAGAAACACCGGAATCAATGCGATAGTCCCAATAGTGAACACCGCAAATCAGGTTCTTTCCCCGCACAAACACGTCCGACATCAACGCACCACGGTGCAGGCACCGGCCATAAAATACCGAGACTTCCTCGTCCATGCGCACGACAACAAGGTCGACCTCGCCGACCAAAGCATGGGCGGGTTTTCGATCCTTCAGCTCACTGATTTTGGCAACACTGACTTTGTTCATAATTATTCGTTCCCCGAGTTTACAACTCAAAGGATCACCGCAAAGAGCGCCAGATTCAAGGGCACAGCGGCACAAATGCCCGACATGTCGAACAATTGATTTTCCGTTACCAATCCATTTGCACTGCGAGAGAAAGGTCGAAAAACGGCTGGCGCCGCGTCAGACTATTTTTCCGCTCTTTTGACGTAAGTGCGTTCTTCGGTTTCCACGATGATATCATCACCCACGTTGATGAATTGAGGAACCATTGTACGCAGACCGTTCGACAAGATGGCAGGCTTGAAGGATGAACTGACGGTTTGCCCCTTCAACGCTGGCTCTGTCTCGTCGATGGTCAGTGTCACATTGGACGGAAGCACGATGCTGAGCGCGTCCTCTTCGTGAAACTCCACCCCGACCTCCATGCCATCGTCGAGGAAAACCGCATCGTCACCGATCACATCAGACGAAACATCAATCTGATCGAACGTGTTTGGGTCCATCAGCACAATACCGGAATCCGTTGCGTACAGGAACGTCATCTTGCGTTCTTCGACATGGGCCCGATCCAGCGTTTCGGACGCACGAAAACGGGTATTCTTCTTGGTGCCGGTGGTAATATTTTTCATTTCCACCTGATTATAAGCACCGCTTTTGCCCGTCTTGGTCGCTTCGGACTTGGTCACGCGCCACAGCCCGCCATCAATCAGCAACAATGTGCCCTTACGAACCTGGTTTCCGTTGATCTTCACCGACTATCTCCCTTGCGGACCTGTATGACGCTCATTTATCCATCGAGAACAATGCAACCGTCTCTTTGACGTCTGCCTAGCCTGTTTCTTACGGCAGGCCCATAGACAATATCACTGTCATCGTATCAATTCATGCAAAAATCTGGCTAAAGCAGAACGTATAGTCCAATCAATCAACAATTCGGCCCCGCTGGGCCGACTTGGGTCAACCTGCATGGAGAAAATGGGACGTGGTAAAGAGGTCACCAAAGAGCCGCCAAAAGCCGCCCTCAACCGGTAAAAAGCGTTCCCCGCGATCTGGCCGAGGTGCAGGTGACGCCCATGCTCAGTCCACTTCCAAGCGCTCGTCAAAATCCTCAACAAACAAACGGCATGACGATCACCGCACCAGCCGACAGACTATGTCAACGCAAAATGACAGCGCTGCTGTTTCCAAACCGGTATTCGAAGGAGAACTGGTTTACGGCAAACATTCGGTCAAGGCCGTCCTGCTGAAACGTCCCGGTTCCGTGCATCAATTGGTGTTGGCGGGCAAAGAAGAATATCACGCAGACTTGGTTCAGCTGGCCAAGAAAAACGCCATAACAATCCAACGGTTGACCTGGCCTGAGTTTACGGCTGCGGGCTCTTTCAAAGAAGATGAAAAACACCAAGGCGTGTTTGTTCATACCGCACCCCGTGTGATCTATGATGAAGGGGATTTCCCTCGCCTTGCTGACGCGCAATGTCTGTTGGTTCTTGATCAGGTGTCAAATCCGCAAAACCTGGCAACAATTATTCGCAGCGCCGCCTTTTTTGAGGCAGACGCCCTACTCTACATGAAAAACCGGGCGGCGACGCCAACCGCTGAAGTCGTTCGCTTTGCCGTTGGCGGTGCAGAAGCCATCGATCTGTATCAGGTAACAAACGTCTCGCATTGTCTGGAAGCGCTCAAGGACCTCGGTTTCACAGTGCTTGGAATGGACGAAAGAGGGGAAAAAACGCTTGCACAACACGACCTTTCAGAAAAGGTCGCTTTCGTCATTGGTGCCGAAGGGGAAGGTTTGCGCAAAAAGACCAAGGACTATTGCTCCGACCTCGTTCGCATTCCCGGCGGTGTGCAGGGGGTAGAATCCCTTAATGCTGCGGTGGCAACAACCATCGCCCTTTACGAATATGCCCGCCTGGGCACCAATTCCTGAACATCCGGAATTGTGATCGGTGCAGATTATTCCAAAACCGCGGAATCTTTGACCGCCTCCATCGCCACATAGGTCGACGTGTGTGCCACGTGGGGTAAAGCACTGAGAACATCACCCAGCAGGATACGATATTCAGTGATATCCGTGGTCCGCACTTTCAACAGGTAGTCAAACCCGCCGGCGATCATGTGGCACTGTTCCACCTGGGCCAGTTTGCGCACTTCGGCGTTGAATTTTTCCAGCGCAACCGCGCGCGTGTCTGACAGTTTCACCTCCACGAAGGCGATGTGATCAAGCCCCAGTTTCACCGGGTCGAGAATGGCGCGGTATCCCAGTATATACCCTTCCTTCTCCAAACGGCGCAGCCGGGCATGGCAGGGCGTTTTCGACAATCCAACCTGAGACGCCAGTTCGGTGACGGTTATGCGCGCATCGCGATTCACACAATTCAGGATTTTGACATCGATGCCATCCAGCTCCGTTGCGTTTTTCCCAAAAACTCTGGTCATTTTAGTCGTATTCTCCAAATTTTAGATCATTTCCGGAAATATAGAGACTTAATCTCTGTAATAATAGGCGAAAGAGGAGAGTTGATGATGACAGATTTACGCCAAACAATCAGAATTGCTCACACATCGCCAGAGTCCGAGATCCTTCAGCATCTGATCAAACGGGGTGGGTTTGATACGGGTTTGCGCCAGCGCATTACCGATCGCGCGGTAGAACTGGTCCATCGCATTCGCGAAGACACCGACCCCGGCATGATGGAATTGTTTTTAGGGGAATACGGTCTGTCCAGCGATGAGGGCGTCGCGCTGATGTGTTTGGCTGAAGCCCTTTTGCGGGTTCCGGACGGATTGACCATGGATGCGTTGATCGAGGACAAAATTGCCCCCAGCGCCTGGGGCAGACATCTGGGTCAATCACACTCCTCCCTGGTCAACGCGTCGACCTGGGCACTTTTCATCACCGGGAAAGTGCTGAACGAAGACGATGAATCATCGATGGCCGGCCTGCTTCACGGCCTCATCAAGCGGCTTGGCGAACCCGTCATCCGTCAGGCTGTCACCCGCGTGATGAAAGAACTGGGCGGCCAATTTGTCCTGGGCGAGACGATCAACAATGCGATGAAACGGGCCGCAGACAAGGAAGCTGAAGGATTTACCTATTCCTACGACATGTTGGGGGAGGCAGCCCACACCGAAGCTGATGCCAAACGCTATCATCTGGCCTATTCCAATGCGATTGGTCAGCTCGCAGCGGCAAGGAAGTCCAACGATATCCGGGAGAATCCTGGCATATCGATCAAACTGTCGGCCCTGCATCCGCGCTATGAGACGTTGCAGAAGAAGCGTGTCATGGAAGAACTGGTTCCCCGTGCCCGCTCGCTCGCCATATTGGCGAAATCAGCGGAAATTGGCCTGAATATTGATGCTGAGGAAGCCGGCCGGCTTGATCTTTCGCTTGATATTATCGAGGCCATTTTGTCCGACCCCGTGCTGAAAGGCTGGGATGGGTTCGGGGTTGTGGTCCAGGCTTACAGTCTGCGGGCTGCTCCGGTTCTGGACTGGCTGTATGAACTGGCGCAACGACTGGACCGCAAGATCATGATCCGCCTCGTCAAGGGCGCTTACTGGGACACCGAAATCAAGCGTGCGCAGGTAGAGGGACTGGATGGTTTTCCCGTCTTTACGCAAAAGCCTTCGACCGATGTCAGCTATCTGTGTTGCGCAAAAAAACTACTCAACATGACCGATCGGATCTATCCGCAGTTTGCAACCCATAATGCGCACACGGTGGCGGCTATTCTGGAACTTGCCGATGATCGCTCCGGATTTGAGTTTCAGCGGCTGCACGGCATGGGCGAGGCCCTGCATGATACTGTGCTGCGCAGACAAGCAACCCGGTGCAGAATTTATGCCCCCGTGGGTGCACATCGGGAACTGTTGGCCTATCTCGTGCGCCGATTGCTCGAAAACGGTGCCAACTCGTCATTTGTAAATCAGATCGTTGATGAAACAGTGGCACCGCAGGAGGTTGCAGCTGACCCGTTTGAGCAGGTCGAGGCCTATCTCGAAGCACCGGAAAATCCAAGAATCCATGCACCGTGTGATTTGTTTTCACCGCGCCGCGAAAATTCACACGGGTTAGACCTGGAAGACCCCCAAACACTTTCCCGGCTTAGAAAAAATCTTGAGGAGACAGCGCTTCCGGACTGGATTGGTAAAAGCGATTCCGCAACCAACATTGCCGTTGAAAACCCGGCTGATGGCAGCTTGGTCGGGTCGATTGCCTATTCCACCACCCAACAGGTCGTCGCCGTCTGCGACACCGTTCAGCCGTGGTCCGGTACCACCGTGAGACAGCGAGCTGAAATTTTGCGAGCCGTTGCCGATCTTTACGAGCGGGAATTCGCGGTCATCTTTACTCTGTTGATGCGTGAAGCAGGAAAGACCCTGCTGGATTGCGTGGGTGAGCTGCGTGAGGCGGTGGACTTTCTTCGATACTACGCTGCCGAACTGGAAGAAAACCATGCATCGCGAGATGCTGCCGGCGTATTTGCCTGCATCTCGCCCTGGAATTTTCCGTTGGCAATATTCACTGGCCAGATTTCGGCAGCACTGGCCGCCGGTAACGGGGTTCTCGCTAAGCCTGCAGAAACAACCGGCCTGATTGCCCAGTTTGCGGTGTCACTGATGCATCAAGCAGGGGTACCAAAGGAAGTTTTGATCCTGCTGCCTGGCACCGGTGCCGAAGTCGGCGCCATGATAACGTCCAACCCCGTGGTTGACGGCGTGTGCTTCACCGGCTCGACCCACACTGCCCAGGCCATAAATCGGTCCATGGCAGACAATCTTGCTGCCGGTGCTCCCTTGATAGCAGAGACAGGCGGCCTCAACGCCATGATCGTTGATAGCACCGCGTTGCCCGAGCAGGCCATCACGGACATCCTGGCATCCGCCTTTCAATCTGCCGGTCAACGGTGCAGCGCGTTGCGTCTGCTCTATCTACAAGAGGACATTGCAGAACCCTTTCTGACCATGTTGTTCGGCGCCATGGATGAGCTGAATGTGGGAAACCCTGCTCAATTTGAAACCGACATCGGCCCGCTCATTGATGCCGCATCACAATCAAAAATTTCATCACACATCGATCGGGCTCGTTCGGAAGGACGTTTACTGAAACAGCTGAATACACCAAAGGAAGGCTTTTTCGTCGGACCGGCGGTGCTCAAGGTAAAGGGCATAGAAGATCTGGACGAAGAAATATTCGGACCGGTGCTGCACTTAGCTACCTACCGCAATGCTGATTTTGACAAAATCATTGACGCCATCAACGGCAAAGGATTTGGGCTGACCTTTGGCCTGCATAGCCGCATCGACGAACGGGTTCAACAGGTCATTGACGGGTTGGATGTCGGCAATATTTACATCAACCGCAACCAGATCGGTGCTGTTGTAGGATCACAACCCTTCGGCGGTGAAGGGCTAAGCGGCACCGGACCAAAGGCTGGAGGGCCGCGTTACCTGAACCGATTCTTCAAAGAAGAGTGCCCGAACAGGGCTGACAATGACGGACGCCTTGTATCGGTGAAAGAAATTGAAAGAGGCTTTGCAGCGCAATCAGAAACTGTCGCCCGCAAGGTCCCGGTTGAACTGCCAGGGCCCACCGGGGAATCCAATCAATATTTTCTGGTTCCGCGCCAGCATGTCTTATGTCTTGGCCCCGGTGCACAGGCAGCGGAGGCGCAAGCCAAACGTGCCCGGCAGTTAGGATGCAATGCGCTTGCCATCGCATCTGGATGCACATCGGGATTGGATGGCAGGGTTGGTGAAACCACCCTGAAAGAACTCAAGCACCTGGATGCAGTCGTCAGCTGGACAAATTCCGCAAAATCCTACCGCCGGGCTCTGGCCGGACGGGATGGCCCGATTGTGCCACTCTTGTGCGGTGAAGCCTTTGAGCATTGGTTGCTGTTGGAACGCCATGCCTGCATCGACACCACAGCAGCCGGAGGCAATGCAGCACTACTCGGCGGCACTGAATAAACCCCTTGTCGTTGCCTTGGAGTTTTGCTTAACGTTGGTGGTCTCCAATTGTCTGGCGGACGGGGTTTGACCGGCCATGAAACTGATCCACATATCCGACATCCACATCCACACAGAACCGATTTTGGGCAATGATCCCGTTGCCAACTTCAAAGCCTGCATGGACCATATTTCACGCACCAATGGGGATGCTGATCTGGTCATTATTTCGGGCGACCTGACCCATCACGGAAAAGCCAGCGCCTATGCAGCATTAAAGAAGCTGTTGCAAAACTGGACGTTCTCGCCACTGTTGATGATGGGCAATCACGACAATCGAGAGAACTTTCTGACGGCCTTTCCGGAGACCGAGACAGATCGGGATGGCTACATCCAATATGTTCGTGACACCCCAGCCGGGCGATTCCTTGTTCTTGATACGGCCGAGGCCGGCACCCATGCAGGGCATTTTGATATAAAACGTCAGTCGTGGCTGCTCGAACAATTGGCAAAAGCCCTCAATGACGGTGAGCGTGTTTACTTGGTCATGCATCACAATCCCACCGAAGTCGGCATCGCCAATGCTGATAATATCGGCTTGCGGGACGGTGTTGCGTTCCGTCAAATCCTGACAGAATTTCGCGATAACATCGAACACATATTTTTTGGCCATTGCCATTATGTGCTTTCTGGCAGCGTGTGCGGGATCGCCTTTTCAGCTCCCTGCTCGACCAGCCATCCCTGTGTTCCCGACTTCAGCGGCCTCGACCGAATGGGATATGGTGACCTGTCTCCGACCTATAATGTCTGCCTATTGAACGAACATTCTACCGTGATTCACTCGATTGACTTCCTGCTTGAAAATACCATCACTTGGACGGGAACAAACGCAGATGGTTGGGTGCAGGACGGAACGACTGATATAAAAGCAAACTGATTGCCGTGCGGATGAGCAGGTTTAAAGAGGACGATCATCCTCATCAGCATCCAGGATGCGAACCGACGAGCCTTCCAGGTCTTCGTATTGGCCTGATCGAACGCTCCAGAAGAATGCGATCAATCCCAGCACACCCAGCCCTAGAGCAATCGGTATCAGCACAAGCAAGTGAGTCATGCAGCAAGCTCCCTTGGCTGAGAGATGCCTGACCGACCAGAGCCTCCGTTGGACCGGACCAGCCGGGGCCGGTCTTGCGTGCTTTTCCCCAGGTTCGAAAATCGAGTCAACCGCAGGCTGTTGGCAATAACGATCAGAGATGACGAAGACATGGCTATTGCCGCGATTAGCGGTGTAACAAATCCCAACACGGCCAGCGGGACAGCAACGGAATTGTACAACAGGGCAAGCGCAAAATTCTGACGCACCAGAACCTGCGCCCGACGCGCAATCTGACAGGCAGTGGCAACGGCAGACAGGTCACTGCGGGTGAAAATCACATCGGATGCCAGCCTGCCGACGTCAGACGCAGACGCCGGGGCCATGGACGCGTGGCCCGCAGCCAGAGCCGGTGCATCATTGAGACCATCTCCGACCATCAGTATTTTTTCACCTTGAGCCTGGCGCTGCTGAACATGTTGAATTTTTTCCTGCGGGGTTAGTGAAGATAAATATTCTTCAATTCCAAGCCGTTCAGCAACTCGCCTGACCGCTTCGGGCTGATCACCTGAAAGAATTGAAACCGCGAATCCCATGCGTCTCAGTTCAAGTATTGTGGCCTCGGCACCAGGCCGCAGATCATCTTCCAGCGTAAAACCAATGATCTCACGGTTCTCCACGGCAAACATCACACCATGATGCTTGATTTCCAAATTGTTACCTGCAGCAATCTCCGCGACCCACGTGGGTCGACCCAGCCGAACTCTTTGATTTTGCCAAATCGCTTCGACACCGTAACCGGCCCGCTCGCTGAGAGATGTTAAATCCGCCTGCCGGTCGACTGACGGTCCTTCTGCAAGTGACTGAATATGCCGGCTGACAGCTTTGGCCGCAGGATGGCTGGTTTTCTCTGCCAGCGCATTGATAACCGCTAATGGTTGGTCAGACAGCTGAGAAGACGCGCTGACCGTCGGCTCCGCCATGGTCAATGTACCTGTCTTGTCAAAGATGACGTGGTCAATCTCGTTTAACCGCTCAAGCGTCTGGCCATCCCGCATCAGAAGACCATGATCCATCATGCGTTGGGCGGCAATGACATGAACCACCGGCACAGCCAGTCCTAGCGCGCAGGGGCAGGTCACGATCAACACTGCAATGGCCACATAGATGGCCAGATGCCAGTCCCCTGACGTGGCCAGTGTCCAACCGATGAACGTAAGCAAGGCAAGAATGTGCACCACCGGCGCATAAATCCGTGCCATGCGATCCGCTATGCTGACATAAAAGCTCCGTCCTCTTTCGGCGGCCTGAATCATTTGTGTAATTTCGGCGAGGAACGAAGTCTTCGCATCGCTTGTGGATCGAATATCGATCGATCCGGTCAACACCAGAACCCCCGCTTCCAGCCGATCGCCCGCTCTGCACGACTGGCTTTGAGATTCTCCGGTCACCAGTGCCCGGTCTATATCCGACTCACCGCTGAGGACTTCGCCATTCACTGGCAGCCGCTCACCGGCATTCACCCGCAAACACATGCCGGGCTTGATCTCGGCAAGTTCGATGAAACGTGGCGGGCAGCCCTGTTCTATCAGCACAGCGCCTTTGCTCGACATTCTTGCCAGTCTGTCAGCCGCCCCGCGCGCCTTGTGCCGCATCAGATGATCAAGATAACGGCCGATCAGCAGGAAAAACAACAGGGTTACTGCGGCGTCGAAATAGGCTTCAGCACCGCCGGAGAGGCTTTCAAAAAGGCTCATCAAGAGCGCGAGCACCACCGCAAGTGAAATTGGGACGTCCATGTTCAGGCGTCGTGCAGAGAGTGCAGAAAACGCTGACTGGAAAAACGGCCGCCCGGCATAGGCCACGGCAGGGACTGCAATGATCCCGGAAATGAGATGAAAAAGTTGCGCAGTTTGCGGTTCCGCTCCGGACCACACAGAAATCGACAACAGCATGATATTGGCAGCAGCGAATCCGGAGACCGCCATTGAAGACAACAGTCTGCGACCCTTTGCGGCATCCTGATCAACCAGTGTTTGTTTCAGATCATCGAGGCTGGCATCAAATCCGAGACGGTTGAGGAAATTGAGGATTTCGGTTCCGTGTTTTGAACCTTTTGTCCAACAGACAGCAACCCGTCTCGTCGTCAGATTGGCACGCACCGATTCAACCTGCGGCATCGACAACAATCCGCGTTCGATGGTTCCAATACATCCCGCACAATGCATGTCGGGAACCAGAAAACTGGTTTGAAAACGCTGGTCGTCCAAACGTTCTGAAGCCGCAATCACCCGTTCTTCTTCCAGGCGAGCGAATATTTCAGCCGCATCGCCAGGAGAAGATTTTTTGGGGTCAATCGCGCAACACTGGTTCATTCGATCATGCCCGTTCCCTTGGCGACATGCATACGCAGATCACGCCGATATTGGATACCCTGCATTTCACCCTCAACCTGCAGCATCCAGATGCCGGTGCCCAAATCCAGTCGATCGCTTTGCCAAGAGGCACCGGTGCTGTTTGATGCCTTCGCAGCATGAAGAACGATTTCGCGATCCAGTTGCTCGTAAGCCGGTCGACCGGCGCTGACTTTCAAATTGTCGAGTTGCAGGCGCGTTCCAGATTGGTCGTGAACACTGATGGTCAACCGATCGCCTTTGTACGCAATCTGGGAAGACCAGCCACGTTTGGCCTGTTCACGCGCCTTTGCCAGATCCACATTGAATTGCTGGCTCGCAACATAGGAATTTTTGACAACCAGGCCAGTCCAGCTGGACGAAGCCAGGGTAGCCATGAACAGGTTGACGGCGATAATCACCGAGAAGAAAGCAACCATGGAAAGTGCCATATGCCTGCCCGTGAAGCGGAAGGGTTGTTTTTGAACCTGTTCTTGTTTGGTCATTGCAGCAACCTCACTTTCCATAATCCTGTGGCGCTTCAAACCGCGCTGCGGCAACGACTTTGTCATCTTCACCGATTGTCAGGATGTTAAAGTTAAATCCTGTTTCCTGCCGGGCAATGCGATCCTTGGGCACACGGACGAAGATGCGATTGGCAAGAAGTTTGTCAGCAGGTACATCAATCTTCAACGACCGCCCCTCCAGGGATTGTGATCCGGAAAGTTTCAACGTCGCCCCGGGTAGTCCGGTTGTTGTCAAAAGAAAACTGCGGTCACGCCCTGTCATGTTGAGAATCTTGATCTCGTATCCGTTACGCACGGCGCCGTTGCTGAGCACGGTGAAGACCGGATTGCGGTCGGGCAGGACATTAACCTTCAACGTATCCCGGACCGCCAATGACCACAACAGAGCCATGCCGATAAGTCCATAGATTAACAGGTACAACAGCGTGCGTGGGCGCACCAGCGAACGCCAGCTCGTTGCGCGCACCTCAGTAATCAGACGACCATCTTTGCCCCGAATGCGGCTTGGATCAAAGGCCGGATCTGTTTCCGATCGAGCCGGGGCGACATTGCTGGCAAGTTGAACATTGGCTTCATATTCTTCCAGCGTTGCGTAGGCAATAAGTCCCTTTTCAAGCCCGAGCTTGCTCATCACGCCATCGCAGGCATCAATGCATAGTGCGCAGGTGATACACTCCATCTGCTGGCCATCGCGAATATCAATACCCATCGGGCACACTGCGACGCAGGCATTGCAATCCACACAGTCACCGATATTTTCACCGGCAGCCCGCATCCGCTTTGCGTGGCGGTCGCGGGGTTCACCGCGCCAGTCATTATAGGTCACCGTCAGCGAATGCTCGTCCAGCATTGCTGCCTGAATGCGTGGCCAGGGGCACATGTAGGTGCAGACCTGTTCGCGCATGAATCCACCAAACACGTAGGTGGTGGCGGTTAGCACCGCGACCGTGGCATAGGCGACGATTGCCGCCTGCCCGGTAAAGAACTCGGCAAAAAGCGTGGGCGCGTCAGCAAAATAAAAGATCCAGGCTCCGCCGGTGGCAAAACCGATCAACAACCAGACTACATGTTTAAAAAAACGCTTGGCAAATTTCGACATCCCCCACGGCGCTGCGTCCAGCTTAATGCGGGCATTGCGGTCTCCCTCAAAGTAGCGCTCCACCACGAGATAGAGATCTACCCATACGGTTTGCGGACAGGTATAGCCGCACCAGGCGCGACCCAGGGTGGACGTAACCAGAAACAGGCCTATGCCCGCCATCACCAGCAGGCCTGCCACAAAGAAAAATTCATGCGGCCATATTTCGATGAAGAAAAAATAGAACCGACGGTTGGCCAGATCGACCAGAACCGCCTGATCCGGAGCACCCGGACCCCGGTCCCACCGCAACCATGGCGTTAGGTAGTAGATGCCCAGCGTCACCGCCATGATCCACCACTTCAATCCACGAAACCATCCGGTCGCACGCTTTGGATGAATCTTCTTTCGGGCTTCATACAGGACGCGGTTTTGTTTGGAATTGACAGCTTCAGCATCGAAGCTTTCCACCTGAAGTTCGGTGGTCTCGATCCCTTTCCTGTCGTCCTTCGCCAACATGATCCTATTCGGCTTTCGCTTTTTCCCCACCGCCAAGGCCGTGCACATAAATCGCCAGCTGCTTGATACCCGCATCGGTCAAGCGACCATTCCAGGATGGCATCACGCCATGTTTGGGACGATAAATCTGGGTCTTCAACTGGGCACGTTCCGCGCCGTAGAGAGCAATGGAGTCAGCAATGTTTGGAGCGCCGAATTCCCGGATTCCCTTACCGTCGGCACCATGACAGGAACTGCAATTGTCTGCAAATAACGCCCGTCCGTCGGCGACCCTTTCTGCATCGAATTCTCGGCCCGACAGTTGCAGCACATATTCAACGATATTGGATATTTCATCGGGATCCAGCAATTCATCTGCACCGAAAGACGGCATCAGCGAATCGCGGGTATCTTCATCCACATCATTGCGAACCCCGTGCTTGATCGTCGTATAGATGGCAGCAAGGTCACCGCCCCAAAGCCAGTCGTCATCGTTCAGATTGGGGTAGCCCGCGCTGCCCGCCGCCCCTGACCCATGGCATTGAGAACAATGAACCTTAAACAGCGATGCACCACCCGCCATGGCGAAGCGCCCAAGCTGGGCATCCGCACTGATGTCTTCCAGCTCGGTTGCATCCAGCTTTTGAACTGTCACCTGTCTCGCTGATTCAACGGCCTGCATTTCCACCGCCAGTTCACCGCGATTGGTCGACCCCGAAATGCCCATGGTCGATGCTTCCAACAGGGGAATTGCCGGATAATAAATTATGTATCCAAGGGAAAACAGAATGCTGGCGTAAAACGTCCAGAGCCACCATCGGGGCAATGGATTGTTCAGCTCTTTGATACCGTCCCACTCATGGCCGGTGGTTTCAATGCCACTGGATTCGTCAATTTCCTTCTCAGACATCAGGCTTGTCCTCTTTCAGGGGAATCTGGGCAATTTCATCAGCCAGCTTTTTTGATCCGGGCCGAAAGGTGAATGCGATAATGCCAACGAACAGGATGAAGAGGTAAACCAGACCCCAGCTGTCCGCGAATTGGCGAAATGTAGAATAATCCATGTTCACTCCTCACCTCAGGTTTTCATTTTGCTGGTAGGCTTTCAGGTCAACCAGTGTGCCCAGCATTTGCAGATAGGCGACCAGGGCATCCATTTCTGAGACCACCCGCGGATTACCGTCAAAGTCACGAATACTGATCTTGGCGTATCGGGATTCCAATCCAGATGTATCGGCTTCGGAATCCGCCTGTGCCTCAAGATCAGCAAGCGCATTGCTGATCATCGCATCATCATAGGGGACACCCACCGCGCGGTTGGCCACCAGATGGCCACTAATATCGCTCTTGGCCAAAGCCGTGGCAGCCAGGAAACCATATTTCGGCATGATTGATTCAGGCACGACACTTTGCGGATCGATCAAATGTTGGACATGCCAGTCATCCGAATAGCGCCCCCCAACCCGGGCCAGGTCTGGTCCGGTCCGCTTGGAGCCCCACTGAAACGGATGGTCATACATGCTTTCAGCGGCCAGCGAATAATGGCCGTAACGCTCCACCTCATCCCGGAACGGGCGGATCATCTGGCTGTGGCACAGGTAGCATCCTTCCCGGACATAGATATTTCGCCCGGCGAGTTCCAGCGGCGTATAAGGCCGCATTCCCTGAACCTTTTCGATTGTATTCTTCACGTAGAAGAGCGGTGCAATCTCGACAATACCACCAATCAGTACTGCCACGAGAGAACCTACGAATAACAGGGTCAGATTGCGTTCAATTTTTCCGTGTTTATCAAGAATTGACATGGTGCTTACCCCCTCAGACCGACGCAGAGGCGACAGGAGCGATGCCACCCATTGCCTTTTCCTGACGCACATCGCCCTTGATGGTGCGCCAGATGTTGTAAACCATGATCAGAGCACCAGCGAGATAGAGCAGCCCTCCTCCGACACGCATGACATATTCGGGATGGATGGCAGATACCGTCTCCACGAAGGAATTTACGAGAAAGCCCTGGTCATCATATTCGCGCCACATCAGACCCTGCGTGATGCCCGCTACCCACATCACAGCGGCGTAGATAACGATACCGAGCGTTGCCAGCCACAGATGCCAGTTGACCAGACGCAAGGAATACAATTGCTCCCTGTTCCAGAGTTTTGGCACCAGGTAGTAAAGCGCGCCAAATGTCACCATACCGTTCCAACCCAGTGCACCGGAATGCACATGACCAATGGTCCAGTCAGTGTAGTGCGACAGCGAGTTTACAGATTTGATGGACATCATCGGGCCTTCAAATGTCGACATCCCATAGAAGGCCAGAGACAATACAAACATGCGTAAGACCGGGTCGGTGCGCAATTTGTCCCACGCGCCTTGCAAGGTCATCAGCCCGTTGATCATGCCACCCCAGGAAGGCATCCACAGCATGATGGAAAATACCATGCCCAATGTCTGAGCCCAGTC